>CALMIS010000248.1 GCA_937864185.1 uncultured Chloroflexota bacterium | reverse complement strand
CCGCCCAGCCCCCCACCCCCCGTACAACCACCTCATCCCACCAGCGCAGGCTGCCAATAATGCCGGTTTCGTGCAGCCGGTTCATTGTGCCGTCTACCCCGCCGGTCCAGAGGGGGGTCAACGTTTTCAGTTTGATTTCTAATGGTTGTGTTGCCAAAGATAATCTCCTCTCTATTTTAACCGTGACGTTTCACCCGACCGGTATTTTTATTTCCGGTAGCTCCGGTGCCTCTTTAGCGGGGCGGGTTAGGCTCCCCAACCTCCCAGCGGGCATAGGGATGCCCCGCCTACCCCTTGACTATTTGACTAATCGACTTCCTCAACCGCCCCCAACGCCTTGAGCGCGGCCTTCTGCGCTTCGGTCAGGCCAGTGGCGCCGGTAATGTTCATCCGTTCATAAGGCCGATCGGGGCGAAGGGTTTGCATGCACTCGCCGCTCTCTACACTCCACAGTCTGATTGTGTCGTCATCTCCAGCGCTGACCAAAATGTTGCCCCCAGGGTTAAAGGCAACGGCTTCAACTGCCGATGTGTGACCTGACAAGGTTTGCAGACATTGCCCCGTTTCCACGTTCCATAAACGCACCGTGTGGTCTTCGCTACCGCTGGCCAGAAGCCGTCCGCTCGGATCAAAGGCCACCGCTCTAACTCGGTCGGTGTGAACTTGTAAAATCTTTACACTCTGCCCCGTGTCGACTGCCCACAAACGGATCGTTTGATCGCCGCTGCCACTGGCAATCAAACGCCCATCAGGGCTAAAAGCCACCGACCAAACCCAATCTGTATGACCGCTTAACGTATAAACCGGTTGTCCGGTCTTAATATCCCAAAGTCGTACCGTTTGATCCGCACTACCGCTGGCCACCACTCGACCTCCTGGGCTGATTGCCACAGCCGCTATCCAATCGCGATGCCCTTCCAAAACATGCCGGCATTGACCGCTGGCCAAGTCCCACAAACGCAGGGTTTGGTCGCGACTGCCGCTGGCCAAAGTCTGACCATCTGGACTAAAAGCCACCGACCAAACCCAATCGCGATGCCCTTCCAAAAGCCGCAGCATCTGACCGGTATCGAGCGACCACAAGCGCACCGTCTGATCGGCGCTGCTGCTGGCAATGATTCGTTGAGTAGGGCTGGCTGTGACCGTTTGCACCCGGCCGGTGTGTCCTGACAATGTCTTGCGGAGGCGACCACTATCCACATCCCATAAACGCACCGTGCAGTTTTCGTCGCTACTGATAAGCGTTTTGCCATCATCGCTAAAGGCAACCGCCAAAACCCAATTGGTGTAACCATGCAGCGTGCGGAGACATTGCCCGCTGGCCAAGTCCCACAACCGTACTACTTGGCTATACCCTCCGCTGGCGAAGAAGTGCCCCTTGGAATCAGCAGCCACAGCCATAATCCAGTCGGTATGCCCGGCGAGGGTGTTCAAACATTGTCCACTCTCGACGTCCCATAGTCTTACCGTTCCGTCTTCGCTACCACTAATTAAGACTCGTCCATCGGGACTGAACGTAATGGACCAAACCCGACCGGTATGTCCCCGCAAAGTGTGAAGACATTGCTCACTCTCGACCGTCCACAACCGGATGGTTTGGTCGCCACTGCTACTGGCTAGCGTTTGACCATCAGGGCTAAAAGCCACCGACAGCACCCAATCAGTATGCCCCTTAAATACAGCTATAGGCTGATCAGTATCAACCGCCCACAGTCGAATCGTGTGGTCTGCGCTGCCGCTGGCCAGCCGCTTACCATCGCCACTGAAAGCCACCGTTCTGACCTGATTTGTGTGTCCTGACCAGGTACGTAGACACCGTCTTGTCTCTCCATCCCACAAACGTAATATCGGGTCGCTACTTCCACTGACCAATAAACTGCCATCGGAACTAAAAGTAATGACATTTACTTGGCCCATTGTTTCTTCGTGCCAGATGTGTACACACTGACCGGTATCAACCTGCCACAAGCGTATGGTTTGATCCTCGCTGCCGCTGACCAGTCGATGCCCATCCGGGCTAAAATCGATGGATAAAACCCAATTCGTATGCCCTTGCAACGTCAAATAAGGCTGACCAGAGATCGCCTGCCATATACGAATTTCACCTCTGGTTGTACCCGCTGCCAAAAACCGTCCATCCGGGCTAAAGGCCAACGAGGTGACTCCGCCAAACGTTTCCGTAAAAACCGACCGGGCCAAGTCAGCCTCAGCAAAATTGACATCCTGTAACTCGATCCCTTGCAGATAAGCCTGCCAGATGGCCAACCGGGAAAAATCAGCCCCGGACAGATCGCTGTTCAACTGCGCCAGCAGATTGAGGGCATTGCCTCCGGCATAGCCGGGCGCTCTGGGCCGAGTCTGGCGCAGTGTGACCAGAATATGTTTCAACCGTTCCTCCACTACAGTTGGTCCGGCGATAGCCCGCAGCCGCTCGGCGGCCGGAGCCAGAATCAAGCGGGTTTGCCTCTCCCTGAGATAATCTTTGGCCTGGGCTTTGATTAAGGCGTGGCTCTGAAAAAGGACCAGCGCTTCGGTTCTGATCTCGGTGCAAATCTGCTCAATCAACCGTTCGGTTACATATTCCCTGACCACGTTTTGCAAGGTAAAGCGAAGATCAAACCCAGCGCTGCTTTTCTCGACCAGCGACCGCCGACCCAAAGACTCCAGGGTTTCGAGCAGTCTGGCCTGAGAGGCGGGTGAGACCAGGTTTTCGGCTAACGTGGCAATCGAAACCGGTTCCTGCTCTACGGTCAGCCAGATCATTACTTCCTGTTCTAAGGCCGATAAACGGTTGAATTGTTCCTCGATTAAACGACCTACATCACCCGACACAATTTCATCCTGTTTAAGAAAGTTTGCCAGATTGCCCGCATATAACTCCAAAATCGTTGTGGCCACCATCTGCAATGCCAGCGGATTTCCGGCGTGACGTTGTTCGATCAAGTGACGCCACTCTTCATCTGTGCCGGAAAACAGCCCCTTCGTCCGAAAAATTTCACGCCCCTCGGTTACGCCTAGACCGCTTAAACGCAAGGAACGAACCGGGGCTGCCTCGCCTTCCAGGGTGGCTATCTCCTGGGGCTTTTCCCGGCTGGTCAGGATCAGGCAACTTTGATGCTGAGTCTCGCCAGCTCGTCTAAGCAACTCCCCGTAGGCTTCATAGCCCGGTCGGTAAGCTCCGGCTCTTGCTCCTTCCAGCAAGGTTGCTTCGGCATTATCGAGGATCAGCAAACAACGCTGCTCTCGTAAATGGGTCAGCAAACGAGATATCTTTTGATCGATTCGCTCTACTATCTCGTTCTCCCGTGGCTGCGAGAGAAAGCGAATACAGTCATCCAACATATCCATCAGCGGTGGGGCACTGCGTAAAGAACGCCAAACGATATAATCAAACTGCTCCTGAAGTTGTTCGGTTAGTTTCGTGATCAAGGCCGTTTTACCCACACCGCCCAGACCCAATATGCTAACTATCCGGCAGCGATCCACTATTGCCCATTGCTTTAACCCGGCCAATTCGGTTTGGCGGCCATAGAACCGGCTGACATCAGGCGCTTCTCCCCAATCAATCCGCTGAAGATACGGGTTGGAAGCGGCGATTGGTCCTGATGAGCCAGATACAGACAGCAGATACTCTCTCAATGCTTGCTCAAAAGCATGAGCCGGGAAAAATGGCTTCAGTTGTCCTAACCGAGCGAGCGGTAAGCCGGCTAGTAGTGCGACTTCAATCGCCTCATTGACGGGGCAACGTTCATGCTCAAGCAGCCCGTCGGTAAAGGCTTGTACCAAAGCCACGACCCATTCTGGGAGAACATTGGGAGCTTGCTCTAGCCGCGTAGTGAATTGGTTCTCGAATTGGGAGCGCGAAATATCGCAGCCAATCGCCTGCATCCGAGCCACAACTTGTTTGACACTCAGGCCGGAGCGATCTCGCCACTGTTTAACCAGATTAACAATTTTTTCTTTGTCAGAGTTTATCAGACTTGACATCTGTGTTTCCGTCAACCCTTACGGATAGTTCCGTATGTTAAACGGGTATGCTCGCGCAAGGTTAATATCTGAATTTTGCGTTCAGTGTACCATACTGGCTTGTCCACATCTACGGGTATTTAGTCTTTTGGTCGCTTGGTCTCCTAGCCGCTTAGTCTTTTTGGTTCGATTATCAGACTACCCGACCAAATAAATCTCCGCCATTTTCTGCACCGTCTCTCTCATCTTAGCCAAAATCTCCGGCCCGCCGAGCACTCGGCAGTGGTGGCGATAGTGCATCAACGCCTGTACCGCGAAAAAGAGATCGTCCGTCACCCCGTGAACAATGACGCTGTCATCGGCGTGGCGCTCGATGTCGTCCGGGTTGGTAAAGTCGATCCAGCGCTGGCGACTGATCCCGCCTCGAGCGAGCCGGGGATCGAGCCGGTAGATGACCTTGTACTTTTTGGCTCGCGGCGGTGTGGGTGGCAGTTTGGTCCCTTCAACGGTTAAGCCGGTCATCCGGTCAAGACGGTAGGCGTTATACGCGCCGGGACTAATCTGCCACTCCTCACTGCTGACGCTGTGGCAGTAGCCCTTTAAATAGTAATGGCCATCGTGGAAAAAATAAGCGTAGGGATCGACGATGTGGCGGCGGGGCTGGCCGGTGTCATTGGTTGAGGCCAGGTAATCGAACTCGACTCGCACCCGGCGGCTAAGGGCCCGGGCCAGGCCGCTTTTGACCTCGGCCGGGATGTGGTTGTCGTCTCGCCGGGCCAGGTCGAGCTGGAGATCGAGCCGCTGGCGCTCGATGGCCTCTCGTCGTTCCGGGGGCAGCCAGGCGATCAGCCGGTCGAGTAGAGCCTGAATCGATTCGTGTTGGGGGGAAAGTTCATCGAAGGTTTTTTGCAGCCAGGCCAGGGTGGTCAGGTCCTCAGCGGGGAGATCCAGCAAGGGAGTTTCTACGCTGGGAATGAGCCGGTAAGCTTGCTCGGCAGGATTGTACTTGAGGACAAGCCCTAACCTGAGGCGAAGGTTGGTCAGATCGTGGCGAAAGCGCTTGACCCTGGCCGGCTCGGCCGCGCCCTCGTAGGCGCCCGGCACCTGATCTGCCACCGCGGCCATCAGGTCGGCCCGGCTGGCCGGGCCACGTTGAGCTCGGCGGACCATGGCCAAACAGCGGCGGAGAGAGACCCATTCACTGTCGCGCTTGCCTCTTGACATCCTTGCCTCCTGTATCGAAAGAGCGGGTTAACGGCTAAGCTTCATTGTATCACGGACTAAAGTTGGCAACAATGACTTGAATGGGGGTAATGAAACTTTTGTTCGCTAGAATCAGCTAACGTAACAAAAGTTCGGTAAATTTTAAGGTCGGTCCTGGCTATCTGGAAGAGGGAAGTAGCAATCAAAGCTGCGCCACCGACTGGTTGTTCCGCTTGGCAAAGCTCTGGTGTTGGGCCAATGTTGTCGGGGCCAGGTCGTACTGTGCCTGGCTGGCTAACGCTGGGGTCAAAATTTACTCTGGCGGGGGTAGTTCTTCGGCGGTCTGGCGGGGGGAACTGGAGGTGGCGCAGTCAATAGAAAAGCTAGCCGAACGGAGGCCAGCTTTTTGATTATCGGCGAAGGGATTACTTAGGCTTTTGGCGCAAAAAAAGTATGTATTGGATTACTTCTTCGCGCTGTTCAAGGGTCAAGCTGCGAGCAAGTTCGGTTATCTCGGTAAGGATTGGATCGTCATCCGACGCTATGGGCGGCAAGATATCGGCCTTGGTGAGTACAAGCATAGGCGAGATTTCAAGGGCGGCAGCACTCTTAAGCAGAAAATCCAGGCTAGGTGATTGCTTGCCACCAAGAACGCGAGATACGTATTGTTGGGATAAGCCAATAGTTTTCGCAAAGCTTCTATGGCTGTAATCCCTGGCTTTTAATTCTGTTGCTAGCCATTGTCGGAATTGATCGGACATAAGCCGATTCTAGCACTATCGTCCCTATCAACAAGTTTTGCGAAAACTAATAAGAGCTATTGACACTTAAAGCAAGATGTGGTATCTTGGTAACACCTATAAGTTGTATAAAAACAACCGAAAAGTGTAATTAAGAGGCAAACGATATGTCGGAAGACAGGAGTAAGGTACCTATGGATGCAACAATCACATTTGTCCTCTCGACTGAAGACAAGGCACGGATCAAGCGCCACGCCAAAGCGGAAGTGCGAACAGTTAGCAACTGGGTAAGAGCGATTATAGAGGCGGAATTGCGTCGGCGCGAAGTGGAAGCGACACAAGCCGGGGGCAAGCAATGAGTGAAATTCTCGAGCAAGGCTGCAAAGATGCTCGACAGGTCTTTAAATTGTAAGAGGTACCAGATATTGCCGCTAATGAGATTTCAATGCCCGATAAATAAATAAAAACGACCTGCCAAGGTGCGGTAACACCCGGACAGGTCTCATCATCGCAGAAAGGATAGATTTCTGAATGACTTCTAGAATTTTAACCCATGTTCACAAAACTGAACAAACGGCCGAAGATGTGCTGGTAATTCGCACCAGAGTGCGTCGATATTTCAAGCGAGCGCTAGCCGGAGTCTCAATCACTGAATCGCTCATCGAACTGACCGGTCCGACAAGATTCATTCAATTGTGGCGTGTCTGCGAAATGCAGCGAGAGGTGGCCTGATGAAATCCATCAGACAGCAACGAATCGCCGCACTACGGCATCGCGTCCGTGTGCTTGAAAGCCAGTTGACCA
>CALMIS010000247.1 GCA_937864185.1 uncultured Chloroflexota bacterium | reverse complement strand
GGCCGCGAGCGACCTCTCCCCGGCCGAGGCGGGGCTGCTCACCTACCTCTACCGGGTCAACCGGCTCAACCCGCCCGACGCTGCCAAATCGCTCTTCGGCCCGGCGCCCGAGCTCCCCAGCCCGGCCGAGCTGGCCCGGGCCTTTGAGCTGCCGCCCAGCCTTCTGCCGCCGGCCCTGACCGGCCTGAGCGCCCAGGTCGAGCGGTTGGTCAAGAGCGGGGTCATCACGCGGGGGAGCTTGCAGATCGGCGGCGAGCGGTCGGTCATCGGCAGCAGCGCCGGCGAGGAGATCATCGTAGGCGATGAAAACATCATCATCGGCGATCAAAAGCTTCCGATCAACGACTCTAGCCGGCCCCCCCGCGTCGAGACGGAAGGCAGCACCCAGATCGGCGGCGAACGGTCGGTCATCGGCAGCAGTGCCGGGGGCAGCATCGTCACCGGCAGCGGCAACCGCCTCACCCGGCGGCGGACAAGCTCCGGCAGCGCCGCGTCCGCGGCTGAGATCAAGGCGGAGCTGGCCGACCTCGATCAAACCATAGCCGGGCTGCGCAAGCACCTCAGCGGCCCGGCCCTCGACACGGCCCTGCAGCCGCTGCTGGAAAAGCGGGCTGAGTTGGCCACCCGGCTGCCTGGTCAACCCGGCGGCGTCGAGACGCAGGGTAGTTTCCAACGTGGCGGCGACCGCAGCGTCATCGGCAGTAGCGCCGGCAGCAATATTGTAACCGGCGACCGCAATGAGCTTGAGGCAGGGGACGATGAGGCAGAAGCCGGGGGGTGAAGCACTGAGGCACTGACTGCACTGATGACACTGAAGGACTCTTAGTGACTTTAGTGGCCTCAGTTCAGTGATTCCAAGCGTGGCGGTGGTAGGATCACTGAAGCACTGAACACACTGATTGCCCTGATTTTATTCAGTGACCTCAGTGGTTCAGTGCTTCCAAGCGTAAACGATTACCAACAAGGAGCAGGAGCATGACCGACGAGCAACAGGCGATTCAAGCCGAACTTGATGAATTGAACGGGACCATTGCCGGGTTGAAAAAATACCTGAGCGGCCCGGCGCTCGAGGCGGCTTTGCAGCCGCTGCTGGAGAAACGCCAAAGGTTGGAAGCGCGTTTGCCCGCGGGCGGAGGCCAGTCGGCCGGCGACCGGGGCGTGGTGGGCAGCAGCGCGGGCGGGGACATTTTTACCGGCGACCATAACCGGAAGGTTGAGGCCGAGACGTATATCGAGCACCAAACCATCATCCAGCCCGGCGACTCGGCCGAGGTCCGGCGGGAGAAGCTGCAAAAGCGCTACCTGAGCAAGCTGGCCCACCGCTGCAACCTGCTGCCCCTGGCCGCCCTGGGTGGGGAGGAGAGCGCCAAGGAGGCGGTCTCGCTGAACGAGGTCTACATCAGCCTGGATACGCAGACGCGCGTGCCACTGACCGAGGCGGAAAAGAAAGAGCGGCAGAAGTTAGTTCCTTGGGAACGTCCAGATGACCGCTCCTTGGCGGCGCTGGAAGCGGCCAGCCAACACCGTTTCTTGGCCCTGCTGGGCGACCCCGGCAGCGGCAAGAGCACCTTTGTCCAGCAGATCGTGGCCCAACTGGCCCAGGCTCGCTTGGGCGTGGTCCCGCCTCTGACCGGCTGGCCGGCCCAGGCCTGGCCGATCCTGACCCTGCTGCGCGATTTGGCCCCTCGCCTGGCCGGCTTGCCGCTCGACCAGCCGCCCACGGCCGGCCAGGAGCAGCAGCTTGTGGCCGCGGTCACAGCCCAGTGGCAGGCCGATCTGGCCAAGCTGGAGGTCGGAGCCCTGGCGGCGGACCTGGCCGATATCCTGGACCGGGAAGCGCTGGTGCTGGTGTTCGACGGCCTGGATGAAGTGGCCGAGGGCCTGCGCCGCCACGTCCGGCTGGCTATGCAGGCCATTCTAAAGAGCACCTCGACCATCGACCGGGTGATCATTACCTGCCGCATCCGCTCCTACACCGGCCCGGCCGTGCTGCCGACTTTTGCCCAACACACCCTGGCTCCATTCGACGAAGATAAGATCAAGAACTTTGTCGGGGCCTGGTACGACGCTCAGAGCCGGCTGAAACGGCTGACCCCGGAGCAGGCCGTCAAGCGGGCGGCGGACCTGCAAGCGGCGGCGCTGGCTCCGGCCTTGGGCGAGTTGGCCGCCAACCCGATGCTGCTGACCACGATGGCCATCATCCATCAGCGCGAGACCGAACTCCCCCGGGAGCGGGTGCGGTTGTATGACGAGGCGGTCAAAGTGCTGCTCAGCCGCTGGCAGCGGCACAAGGAGATCAACGTCTCCGAGCGGCTGCAAGCTGTTTTGACCGATCAACTGAAGATGCGCCAGGTGATGGAGCGGCTGGCCTACGAAGTACACCAGCGCCAGAGCCGGAGCCAGGCCGCGGCCGAAACCGGCCAGGGCGACCTGCCTCGCCTGGCGGCCTGCGGGCTGCTGGAAGAGACCCGCTATCTGGGCGACCTTGGCCTGGCCAGCGAGTTTCTGGACTATGTCGATCAACGGGCCGGGCTGCTGCAAGGGCGCGGCGGCGAGGAAGGCAGCAAAACGACCACGACCTACACCTTCCCCCACCGCACCTTTCAGGAATATCTGGCCGGCTGCCAGATGGTGGCCGGGCGCGGCGGCGCGGTCACCCGCGCGTATTGGCAGCGGCTGGCGGCCGGGGACTTCTGGTACCTGGCCGGCCAGTTGGGGGCGGAGGAGCTGCTTTTCAACCGCCGCGCTCCGGAGGATTTGCTGGACCTGGCCTACGCCCTCTGTCCCGGCCACGCGCCCACAAAGGCGGCCGAGTGGCGAGCCGGCGTCTGGTCCGGCCAGATGGCCGTGACCCTGGGCCAGACCGCCATCGAGGCCGATCAGGGCAATCCGGACGGCGGCCGGGCCTACCTCCACCGCCTGACCGAGCGGCTGAAGCAAAGCCTCCGTATCACCAGCCTGAAAGCGATCGAGCGGGCCGAAGCCGGCCGGGCCCTGGGTTGCCTGGAAGCAGACGACCGGCCCGGCGTTGGTTTGCGTCCTGACGGGTTACCGGATATTGTCTGGGGCGAGGTGCCGGCCGGCAAGTTTTTGCGGGGGAGCAGTAAAAAGACCGACCCCCAAGCCCGAGATAATGAAACACCTCAAGGTACGGTCGATTTGCCGGCCTTTAAGATTGGGCGCTATCCGGTCACCAACGCTCAGTACCGGGCTTTTGTGGCCGCTGGCGGCTACGGTCTGGAAAGCTACTGGCCAGAAGCAAAAGCCGCCGGCTATTGGGGGGTAGGACGTTCAAGGGGGGATTAGACAACCAGGCCCGGGATCGGGCATATGATTATGGCCACCCCTTCAACTTGCCCAACCACCCGGTGGTGGGGGTAAGCTGGTATGAAGCGGTCGCCTTTTGCCGCTGGCTCACCGATAAGCTAAGGGGAGCGGGAGAATTGAGCGATCAAACTGAGATCACGCTGCCCAGTGAGAGCCAGTGGGAAAAAGCCGCGCGCGGTGATCTCGAGGGGCAGCGGGAGGACGGGATCTATCCTTGGGGCAACCTGATCGACCCGGAGCGAGCCAACTATGTCGATACCGGCATCGGGACCACCAGCGCGGTGGGCTGCTTTCCGGGGGGGAGCAGTCCCTATGGTTGTGAGGAGATGAGCGGCAATACCTGGGAATGGTGCCGGACGAAATGGCAAGACAGCTATAAAAATTACCGGGATGACAACGACCTTGAAGGAGATGCCCGCCGGGTGTTGCGGGGCGGCGCGTTCAGCGATCCTGCAGTCTTCGCGCGCTGCGCGATTCGCTACGCCAGCTATCCGTTCTTCCGTAACGGGTACCACGGTTTTCGGGTAGTGTGCTGTCCCCATTTCTCTAACTCTGGTCGATGAACCCTCTGGCCGATAAGCCTCTGAATCCTCTGGATCGAGCGGTTAGGGGTTGGGGGTTGGGGGTTGGAAAAAGATAACCGGGGGAAGACTCCGGGAATCCCCCGTAAGGGGGTCGATTTAAAAATTTGAAAAATGGGGGTTGGGGGCCGGGGGTTAGGGGTCAGGGGTTAGGGGCTGGGGATTGGGATAAGCTTGTTTGGGTTGACGGGGGAAATAGAGAATCTGAGGAGGGGGTGAGGAGATGACAATCAAAAGCTTTCGGGATTTGCGGGTGTGGCAGGCGGGGATGGACTTGGTGGAAGCAATTTACCGGGTGACGCAGAGTTTTCCTGCCCACGAACTGTATGGCTTAACCAGCCAACTACGGCGGGCGGCCATCTCGATCCCGTCTAACATTGCCGAAGGTCACACCCGGCAGCATACCAAGGAGTACCTGCATCACTTGTCCTTTGCCCAAGCGTCCCTCGCCGAAGTAGAGACCCAACTCGAGATTGCCCACCGGCTTGCTTATTTGAACCCACCCGAGCTAGAATCGCTTCTCTCCCAGATAAATAGCCTGGGCAAACAACTCTATGCCCTGCGTAATTCGCTTCAACGTGAGCGCTAACACTATGATCCGGACCCCAACCCCCAGCCCCCGCCCCCCGGCCCCCCCCCCCTATTTTCTGAGAGAGAGGGACAATGTCTAACCCAGAGATGCCAATATTCACCCGCACCTTTGATTTTTTGACCTGGCTGCTGCCCGTGACCAACCACTTTCCGCGGGCGCATCGCCACAGCTTTACGAGGCGGCTGCTGGACGCCGCCTTTGATCTGCGGGAGCGGCTGGAAGAGGCCAACCTGCGCCAGGGTCCGGCCCGAATGGAGCGGCTGGGCCTGGCCGATGAGGCCCTGGCCAAAATCCGGCTCTACCTGCGGCTGGCGGAGCGCTGGGAATGGCTCTCGCCGGGGCAGTACGAGCACGTCGCCAAGATGGTGGCCGAGATCGGCCGGCTGCTTGGCGGCTGGAAAAAGGCAACGACCGGTCATTAGATCGGCTTGCGGGGGCAGGCTCGCTCAGCACCGCCGGGTGTTGCGGGGCGGCGCGTTCAACAATCAAGCAGACAACGCGCGCTGCGCGATTCGCAACAACAGGAATCCGAACAACTCGAACAGGAACAACGGTTTTCGGGTAGTGTGCTGTCCACGTTTTTCGGCCGGAATTACCCGCCGGCGACCGCTTGCGGGTCGAGGCACAGAGAGAAATGGCGGAGCCTGCTCCTGGCCGCGTCCTCGATGTCAAAAACCTGACCGGTGTTTAAGACCGGTCAGATTTTGGACCAGAGGCCGGGCATATACCAACGGCCTCGCTTCCTGGGTTCGTCCCTGAAGCGAGGCCACTCCCTTCGTTCAGCATGGCCATCAAGGAGCCAACCTTGTACGTTCGACTGTGTAGCTGGGACAATCTGCTGCTGGCCTACCGCAAAGCCGGCAAAGGCAAGCGCGGCCAGCCGAGTGTGGCCGCCTTCGAGCACCGGTTGGAAGACAACCTGCTCCAGTTGCAGGCCGAGCTGCTCGAGCAGCGCTACCGGCCCGGCCCGTACACCAGCTTCACCATTCACGAGCCGAAACGCCGCCTGATCTCGGCCGCGCCGTTCCGCGATCGGGTGGTGCATCACGCTCTGTGCAACCTGATCGAGCCGATCTTTGAGCGCAGCTTCATTTTCGACAGCTACGCCAACCGGATCGGCAAAGGCACGCACCGGGCCCTGGATCGCTGCCAGCAGTTTGCCCGGCGCTATCGCTATGTGTTACAAATCGATGTCGAGCAGTTTTTTCCGGCGATCGATCACGCCCTTTTGCGCCGCCTGCTGGCCCGCAAGATCGCCGAGGAGCGGGTGCTGTGGCTAGTCGACCGGATCTTGGCCGGCGGCGAGGACATGCTGGCCGAGGTCTACGAGATGCGCTGGTTTCCCGGCGACGACCTGCACGCCGCCTTCCGGCAAAGAGGGCTACCGATCGGCAATCTGACCAGCCAGTTTTGGGCCAACTGTTTGATGAACCCGGTCGACCACTTCGTCAAGCGCGAGCTGCGCTGCCCGGCTTACCTGCGCTATGTTGACGACGCGGCCCTTTTTAGCGATGATAAGGCGACGCTCTGGGCCTGGCGCGCGGCCCTGATTGAGCGGCTGGCCGGCCTGCGATTGACGATTCATCCCGGCGCTCAGCCCCGCCCGGTGACGGAGGGCATTCCCTTCCTGGGCTTCGTCGCCTACCCGGATCGACGCCGGCTGAAGCGGCGCAAAGGCCTCCACTACCGGCGCCGGTTGCGGCAGTTGCTCGCCGACTGCGAGGCCGGGCAAGTCACGGTGGACGACATTTTGGCCAGCGTGCAAGGCTGGGTCAACCACGTCCGCTATGGGAATACCACCGGTTTGCGAGAAGCGGTGTTGGTTGGGGGTCGGGGGCCGGGAGCCGGGGGGTGGGGACTAGATGAATGAGCCTACGCCATTCCCTTCAGCATAGACGCTAATCCCTGACCCCCGGCCCCTCACCCCCAACCCCCGTTTAAATGCAGAGGCCGGATTTGAAGACGATAGCTAATGAGGTGACCGATGATCATCACTCCGGAAAGCTGGAAAAAGCAAACCCGGCAAAACCTGGCCGAGAAACCCGGCTGGCTTGACCGGCTAAAAAGCCAATACGCGCCCCTGGCCGTCTACGGTTATCTGTCGTCGTTGGCGCTGTGGCCGCTGCTGGATGCCTTGGGAGCCGGCCAGGTCTTCCCGGTGATGAACGCGCTGGGCGCGGTGGCCGGCAATATTGGCGGCAACTTGCTGGCCAACCGGCTCGAGGCCTGGCGGCAGCAGGCGGAGGCCCTTTCGCCGGAGGCCCTCGGCGCCATCATCCAGCAAGAGGTGGCCGCCCAGAGCGAGCTGCGCGAGGCCCTGGATAGCGTCTTGGAGAAGCTGGAGGTTATCCCTGAAACGCACCAAAGCCTGACCGATGCGGAACGGCACTGGTTTGTCGAGATTCTCCGCCAGGAGTTGGCCCAATTGGGCGCCTTCAAACAGCAAGCCGCGAACCTGGTGGGGCCGGGGATCATCATCCAGGACAGCGCGTTGAGCGGCGGGGACCGCAGCGTCATCGCCAGCCAGGCCCGGATCATCGTTACCGGTGATAACAACACCCTGGTCATCAGCGCGGCCGATGAGGCCCTGAACCCGGCCGCCGCCGACCATCTCCGGCAGGCCTACCTCAATCGTCTCTACCACAGTTGCTTGCCGCTGTCCCTGGCCGGCATCGACCGCCGGGCCGCCAGCGATGAAACCGCCGCTCGGGTCACCCTCGGCGCGGTCTACACCGCCTTGCTGACCCTCACCCCCGAGCAGCACGAGCGCTACAACCAAGGCGACCAACTAGAGCGAGCCGAGAAGCGCCTCTCGGCCCTGGCCCAGCTCAACCAACAGCGTCACCTGGTCCTGCTGGGCGACCCCGGCAGCGGCAAGAGCACCTTCGTCAACTTTGTAGCGATGTGCCTGGCCGGGGCCGGGTTGGAGGGGATGGCCTACAACCTGGAGACTCTGACCGCCCCACTGCCCGATGAAAAGGGGCAGGATCAAGAGGCGCGCCAGCCCTGGCAACACGGCCCGCTGCTGCCGGTGCGGGTCATCCTGCGCGACTTTGCCGCCGAGGGGCTGCCGCCGGTGGACCGGCCGGCCACGGCCCAGCATCTGTGGCGCTTCATTGTCCGCGACCTGGAGTCGGCCTCGCTGGGCGACTATGCCGAGACGCTGCAAGCCGGCCTGCGCGATCCGCAAGCCGGCGGTCTGCTGCTGCTGGACGGTCTGGATGAGGTGCCGGAAGCCGGCCGGCGCCGCGGCCAAATCAAGGCCGCGGTTGAGGATTTTAGCCGGGCCTACCCGGCCTGCCGCATTTTGATTACCAGCCGGACCTACGCCTACCAAAAGCAGGATTGGCGCTTGCCGGCCTTTGCCGAAGCGGTGCTGGCTCCCTTCAGCCGGGGCCAGATCATCCGCTTTGTGGAGCGCTGGTATGCCCACGTCGCCCTGCTGCGCGGCCAGAAAGCGGAAGAGGCCCAAGGCCAGGCCGAGCTGTTGAAACGGGCCATCTTCGCCGCCGCCCGGCTGCACGAGCTGGCCGAGCGGCCGCTGCTGCTGACCCTGATGGCCAGCCTGCACGCCTGGCGAGGCGGCACCCTGCCCGAAAAGCGGGAGGAGCTGTACGCCGACGCGGTGGAGCTGCTGCTCGATACCTGGGAGACGCGCAAGGTCAAGCGGGACGCCCAGGGCCGGGTCATCTCGATTGAGGAGCCGAGCCTGACCGAGTGGCTGAAGGTGGACCGAACCGCGGTGCGCCAACTGCTCAACCGGCTGGCGTATGAAGCCCACGCCAAGCAGCCCGATATGGTCGGCACGGCCGATGTGCCGCAGGGTGATCTGGTGACCGGGTTGATGGATCTGACCCGGAGTGACGAGGTCAATCCAACCCGCCTGGTGCGCTACTTGAGCCAGCGGGCCGGGCTGCTGCTGCCGCGCGGCGTCGGCGTCTACACCTTCCCCCACCGCACCTTTCAGGAGTATCTGGCCGCCTGCCATCTGGTCAACGAAACCTACCCCGATCCCCTGTGCGATCTGGCCCGGACCGCGCCGGATCGTTGGCGGGAGGTGGCTCTATTAGCCGCGGCCAACGCCGGCCGGCAGACCATTTGGAGCCTGGTCGAAGCCCTGTGCCCCGGCGACCCGCCGCGCGAGCCGTCGCCAACAAAGGCCGCCCTGCCGGACGTTTGGGGGGCGCATCTGGCCGGCCAGGCGGTGGGGGAAGTAGCCGACATTGTTAACACCCGAACCCGCCATAAACCCAAACTCGAGCGGGTGAAACAGTGGCTCATCCACCTCATCGAACAGGCCGCCCTGCCCGCCGTCGAGCGGGCTTTGGCCGGGCGCAACCTGGCTACGCTGGGCGATCCGCGGCCGGAAGTAACGACCCTGGAGCGAATGCAGTTCTGCTACGTTCCGCCGGGGCCGTTTATGATGGGTAGCCCGGCGGATGATGCACCGTATGACGATGAAAAGCCACTGCACGAGCAGAATTTAGCTTATAGCTATTGGATTGGTCGTTACCCGATCACGGTGGGGCAGTTCAAAACCTTTGTGATTGACCAGAATTTCAAGCTGGAAGATCAGGACAGTTTGAAAGATCCGCTTAACCATCCGGTGCGCTATGTCACCTGGCACGAGGCGCTGGCCTTTTGCCAATGGCTAACCGAGCAGTGGCATCAAAAGAAACTACTCCCGGCCGGCTGGCAGATCACTTTACCCAGCGAAGCCGAGTGGGAGAAAGCGGCCCGGGGCGGGCGGGAGATTCCGGCCGAGCCGGTCATCAGGTCGCTGCCGGGGCTAGATCTGGCAGGTTTTGCAAACCTGCCAGATCTGATTCCTAACCCTCTCCCCCAACGAGTCTACCCTTGGGGCGACAAGGCCGACCCGGAGCGGGCCAACTATGGCGACACGAATCTGGGCGACCCCAGTCCGGTGGGGTGTTTCTTGAACGGCCAGAGTCGCTACGGCGCGGCGGAGTTGAGCGGCAATGTCTGGGAATGGACGCGCAGCATCATTAAGGATTATCCTTACAAACCCGAGGATGGCCGGGAGAATCTGAAGGCCGGTGATGATGCCCGCCGGGTGTTGCGGGGCGGCGCGTTCTTCAGTCGAGCAGGCTACGCGCGCTGCGCGCTTCGCTTCGCCAGCAGTCCGGACCTCCGTCTCAGGTACGACGGTTTTCGGGTAGTGTGCTGTCCCCATTTCTCCAGCTCTGATCGATGAACCCTCTGATCGACAAGCCTCTGAATCCTCTGAATCGGGGGTTGGGGGCCAGGGGTTGGGGGTTGGAAAAAGATAACCGGCGGAAGACTCCGGGAATCCCCCGTAAGGGGGTCGATTTAAAAATTTGGAAAATGGGGGGAGCACTGAAGCACTGAAATCACTGACGGCACTGAATGATCCTCAGTGACCTCAGTACGCTCAGTGGTTCAGTGCTCCGGCGGCTGATGGAGAGGATGGTCAGAAATGGATATCGATGAGCTGGACGATGATGACGATTTTGGCGAGTGGGAGTACCAGTGCCAGGCCTGCGAGATGTGGGGGCCGGTCAATGACCTGCTGCTGTGTGAGGCGTGTGACGCCCAGGTCCAGCGTGACCTGATCCGGGCGCGGGATTGGGATTACGTCGCGGCCGCCTTTGGCCTCGATGAGGCCGGACGGGAGCGACTGCGGAGCGACGTTATCCGCCAGTACGGTCCCAAGAATGAGCTGATTGTGGACCGGCCCAAACGGTCAAAGGGCCGTCACGGCCGGGGTGGCAAAAGCAGTGGCGTTTAAAATACAAAACGCCCTGTCCTCCAAGAGGGACAGGGCGTTAGAGAGGGTCAAGCGGCTTCGGTGACGGCCGCGGCTCGGCCGGCCGCGGCTCGGAACATAGCCTCGAAACTCGAGTCGCCCACCGGTGGCGCGACCCGGCCGTTTCGATAGACCTGGCGGATGGCCTCCGCCGGCGCAGGGGGCAGCGCCGGGGTGGAGTCGCCGGGGCGAAGCCGGTGAGCGGCCAGGGCTTCAGCGGCAGCGGCTTCCAATTTTAGGGCGTAGCCATTGAGCGAGTACAGCATGCAATTGATCTTCGAAAAACGAACGCAGCTA
Organism: uncultured Chloroflexota bacterium; assembly: GCA_937864185.1. Taxonomy (GTDB): domain Bacteria; phylum Chloroflexota; class Anaerolineae; order 4572-78; family J111; genus JAGRBY01. Next base: position 414 of record CALMIS010000247.1, on the reverse strand, counting down.
GGATCGACGTCAACGCCCTCGAAGATCACGTAGCCCAGCCGAACCGCCCACTCGGGAAAACAAGCCGCCGCCGCCAACAGTAAGACCCCGGAGCCGCAGCCCGCCGGGTCGCCGACCCTGATGGGCTGGTACGTTGTCCGGGCCAGGGGTAGGACGCGGGTGAAGAACCACTCGCGGGCCTGGTCGGGGTCGGTAATGGCCAGACCCGCCAGCAGGGTGGCCTGGGCCAAGACATTGTCCGGGTGTTGGCAGGCTTGCTTCAAGCGGTCGAGGACTTGGCGCTCCCCGTCAGGGATATTCAAGCGGCCAAGGAGCAAAGCCAGGTTCCAAGGCGTGAATATCTGGCCCCGGGCCAGGTTCGGCGTGGCGTAGAGGAGGTAGACCTGTCCAATTACATCCGGCCCCATTGAGCCG
>CALMIS010000246.1 GCA_937864185.1 uncultured Chloroflexota bacterium | reverse complement strand
AGGCCATCAAAAAGGGCGGCGCGTTATCCGGGCGACGTAGAACCGGGGACACGCGGCACCCCCCCCCCCACTTCTTTATCCCCCCATTCAAGGTTGTAAGCACCCTGCCCGCCGTAGAGAATGGCATCATTGGTCCGGCCGATGGCCCGGATGTCGCTTTTGGCTACCGGTGGCAGCGGGCACGTGCCAAAGCCGGTCAGGACCTGCTGCAAGTCAAAGCCAAGCTCGTGAAGTTTGTGCAAGCCCGTTTCCACCACCCGAGCGGCGACCTGCACTCCCCCGACGATCGAGGCAGTGGGGGCGGTTAGGAGGGTCAGTGCCTCGGGCGCTACCCCGGCTCGGGCGGCAATATAGCCGGCTATCTCCGCCGAGGGCAAGACCCCGGTTTCCAAACAGAGCACAGCGATTTGAGCCTCATCGTGGTAGTTCAACTCCTCGTAAAGCTTTTCTTCCGCCCGAATGAGGGCCCGGGCCGGACCGCTGCCCATCGCAAAATAATTATCCTGGCTAACGGACCAGCCGGCGTATTGGGCCGCCATGCAGGCCAGTCTGGGCTGGTCGGTGTAGACGCTTAAGGCGGGCAGCCACCAGTTATCCAGACTGACGTGGGTGACGTTGACCGTGCCCAGACCGCCCATGCAGACCTCGGCAAACAGCCGGCCGGCTTCCAGCCCGCCAGGGGCATTAACTCCGCAGTCGATCAGGCGAGCACCATTGGCCAGGGTGAGGCTTTCTACCCCCAAAGCCTCCGCCTCGCTGATGAGGCGTTCCGCACAGGCCAAGGCCCGTTGATTTAGTGATAAGGCCATAGATTAACTCCTTACCGAATAGGAGTGCAAACCTTAGTTTGCCAGCAGAGCAAGCTCTGCACTCCTTTATCATTCCCGGTGCCATTGTATTAGGTCAAAGGCGATGACGCATTAATTTTGGTAGAGCAAAATCTCGCCCCGATTAAGCTGGACCGCGTCGCCGCTCCAGCGCCGGTAGCGACCGCTAAGCTGCTGCTCTTCGACCGGCAAACCCAAGGCCCGCAGATGGAGCAGGTACAGCCGCAGAAAAGTTGGCTGGTAGGTGGTGGCGTAGCTAAAGGTGGGCAGCAACTCGGTGTCGTGCATCGAAACAATGGTCCCGCGGAGCATGCCCGCCCCCGTCCGCCAGCCCAGCCGGCCCAAAACCACGATCGTGCCGGCCAGCATATTGACTCCGGTGAAGTCGCCGGTGTCGCCCCCAATCGCGATGAGACCCCGCCGCATCGCCCCCCCGACTTCGTTGCCCACGCCGCCGTGGACGATGATCTCGCCGCCGCCCATGCCGGCGTGGCTGCCCCGGTAACCGCTGCCCAGCAGATGGCCGGCGTCGCCGGAAATGATCAGCCGCCCGCCCCGCATTTCAGCCCCGGCCCAATCGCCGGCATTGCCTTCGACTAGCAGCTCGCCGCCGCTCATCGCTGCCCCGACGTGCATGCCGACACTGGCTAGAACCCGCAGCCGCCCGCGCGTCATCCCCCGGCCGATAAGTTTTACCCGAGAGAGATCCGCGCCGTCCACCACGATCTCGTCACCGGCCTGGCCGCCGACCTTGAAAAAATCGGCCAGAGCCACGGTTTGGTTGCCGTGATGAAGCGTTAAGACCTCGATTTCGGATACAGTTTTGCCGGTGAGTTGATCCGGCGAAATTACGTCCGCTTCCAGCGGGACATCGGGGGTTGTGTGTAAAGTTAAGGTTAAGCTCATACGGCTCCTCGATCACGTCGTGCTACAGTTGGTTGCGAAAATAAAGGCGCAAAGCTTCGCTTTGCACTCCTTAGTCACTCGCCACCCTTTGGCCGGTACTTAATACATCGTGCAGTTTGATCTGGAACTTGCCCAGCGTCCCACCGTAGTTGCCGGCCGAAATCTGGATGGCGCCGGCCTCGGCGGCGGCGATAATCCCGCGCCGGGTGGCTTCTTCGACCGCTGCCAGGTCAAGGCCATCGATCACAATTTCCAGCACGCTGCCGGCCTCGGGCGGGACTTGGGTGGCCGGGGCAAAAGCGCGCAAGGTCGGGCAGTAGGCGTCGTTGGTTGAGGCAAACAGAAATTTATAGCGAGACTTGGTCTTGCTGCCGCTGCGGACCACGCCGCCGGGGAACGGCAAGATCACGCCCGGCACCTGGCGCATGGCGCTCGCGGCCGCTTCGGCGGCGCGCAAAGTGGCCGGGACATCGGTGCCCAGGATCAAGATGTTGCCCCCACCCACCCCCTTTTGGATGCCGAACCGCTCATCGACCAGAAACTCGCCTTCCATGACCGGTATTCGCCACAAGCGCCGGCCATTGAGCTGCTTGCTGATCTGGTAGCCATCACCAAAGTAGCGCAACTGCCCGCCCACCACCACACCCTCTTCTGCCTCCGGCAGGCCGTTATAGCAGGCGGTGGTGGGACACGTCATCACACACTGGCCCACTCGCTCCAGTAAGCGCTTGCCCTGGCCATCGGCGTTGACGGTGAACAACAGCACGCTGATGCCCGGCCGCCGGTCCGGGGTTTGCTCGGACGGCAGCTCGGCCTCGATCCCGGCCTCGCATTTGCAGCCGATGATCGAGGTGGCGAAGCCGGTCATCGACTGCGCCGCCGCCATGGCCCAATAAGGTGTCTCGGCGGTGATAATGATCCGCGAGGCCCACATTTCAAAGGCCTCGGCAAAGGTATCAACAATTTCCGTGGTTTGAATGCGCATCGCGCTGATCCTTAAGGTTTATGGGTGGGCACGACTTCGTGCTGATGGAGATATTCCTCACCCACGGCATAGTTATCAAATTGAATCGAGTAGTAGTCTTCAAAGAAGGGGCGCAGCACGCTCTCAATCCCCGGATCGTACGCCGGTGCGACGTGGAGAATGCGCCCTTCGTGGTCGGTCCGAAACTCGCCATCTTCGATGATGATCTGGCCATCCTTGATAACATAGCGCGGCGCACTGAACATCGCTTCTTTGTCTTCTTGCTCCATGTAGATGGTAACATCGGCATCGGCGCCGACTCCAAGATGGCCTTTCTGGTGCAGCCCCAACAGCCGGGCCGGCCCGGCTCGAGTAACGATGGCGATTTCGCGCAAAGTATATTCGCGCTCAAGATTGTCGAGCAGGACCGTTTTCTTAATAGCCTTTTGGTTGACCGACCGGATCTGCTCCATCCGGAACTCGCGATCCATCAGCAGCCGGATCAGGCGGGGATAGCTGAGAAAAGAGCCGCCGTTGGGATGGTCGGTGGACAAGACCATGCGCCAGGGGTCTTTGGCCAACAGGAACAGTTCCAGACCAATCGCCCACTGTAAAGCATGAATGTATTTTTTGTCCTCATAAACAAAGGGCACAATGCCGCAGCCACTCTCGTGCTCGACATCGGCATTAACCCATTTGTTGCCGTTCACCTGGTACAGCATCCAGCCCAATTGGGCATCGGCCGTCATGCCGGTCGCTTTGCCGAACATAACCTGGCCGACGTCGGCGCTAATTTCGGGGTGGCTGTTGACGTACTCGGCAATGGCGGGCGCGGCTGAGATGTGCTTCCCGCCAAATTTGCCGCCGTAGGAATGAAATTGGATGTGGGTGATGTGGGCCCGCTGCCCCTGGACCGAGCGCATGGTTTCCAGAGTGGTCTCCACATTGCCGGCAATGCCCAGATTGTTGCAGTGGATGTGGGCCGGATGAGGCAGGCCCAAGTCGTTGGCTGCCTTAACCAAGGCCTGGATCACCTGCCGGGGCGTCAGCTCAAAGCCGCCAATCTCGGCATCCAGATCGGTGAGTATGGCGTTGCGCCCGCCCTTCCAGAATTCGGCGCCGCCGGGGTTGACCAGCTTCGGGGTGTAAGCGCGGGCCGCATTCATCCACCAGGCCACGGCCTGCTGGAACTCCTCGTGCCGGCCGGCTTTGAGCAGTTGGTAGAGCAGCAGGTTGTTGGCCATCAGGACAAAAAAGCCCTTGTCGATGACCGGCGTATCGTGCAGTTCTTCCAGCGTATGGCGGGCCCCCAGCGGCGGCACAGCCGCTTCCATGGCCGTGGTGTAGCCCAGCATGGCGTAGCGGTAGCCGGTGGTAAAAGTGGAAGGCACCGAACCGCCCGTGCCGGAACGGGTGAAGAGGGTACGAGGGTGAACATCCTGGCGCCGCTCCTCGGGTTGAAGTTTGCGGGCCAGATTAACTTTAGGGCCGGCAATATGGCAGTGGATGTCTACCCCGCCGGGCATAATCACCATCCCGCTGGCATCGAGGCGCCTGGCTTCAGGCGGAACATCGGCAACGACCTTGCCGTCTTTGAGGCAAATATCGCGGACTTCACCGTCAATGTCATGGATCGGATCGTAGACCCGGCCATTGACAATTCGGAGCATCTCAGTCATTGAGATTCCTTTCCAACTAAACTTAAGTTATTGTTTGGCCTTAGCCAGTAACAGTTCGTGGACTCGCTTTCTCAGGGCGGTCAGCACTTCCAGGTCGCTGGGATAAGGCGACTCGAAGGCGGGCCGGAGCGTAAGCGGGACATCATCCATGCGGTAGACAGTGCCGGCGGTGTTGATCCCGTACGTGGCGGTGGTAAAGGCGACCTTGGCCAGGCGGCTGGTGTGAGTCGGCTTGGGGTCGAGGACAATCACCGGAATTTTGTGCATGTACTCAACCGCTGCCTTGGGGAAATTAGCCGCCGGATCGCTGGCGATGATCAGGGCCGCATCAGCCTCGCCCCGAGCGAGCAGATCGACGGTGGTGAACTCGCCCGGGTTGAAGCGCGGATAGCCCAAGCTAAAGTTGATCCCGAAAGGAAAGCCGGTCTGCCAGGAGACCACATTGTCGGCGCCGGTCACATTGCCGTGACCGCGTACCGGCTTGGCCACAAAGTGAGTGTATTGGTTCAAATCGGTGGCTAGGGCCAGGAGCGCGCCTGAGTTGAAGTGCCGGCCGCGGGTCATGGTTAAGCCCATGCCGAAGAAGAGCACGCCGTAGCGACAATTCTTCATCCGCTCGACCAGATCCACCAGCGTTTCTAGTGAGACGCCGGTCCGCTCCTCAATCGAGGAATCAACCTGGCGGCCTTTGACCAGGGCCCGCAAAGCCCACAGAACTTCAAAATCGCTGCGCGGCTTGACCTGGATAAAGATGTCGGCGACCGGGGCGCTGGGGGTGCGGCGGACGTCCACCAACACCACCGTGCGGTCCTTTTTGCCGTTGGGGATAAACATGCCCTTCGGCGTGACGCTGTAGCGGGTGAAGTGGCGCGGGTGGGACTCGGCCGGATTGCCGCCCCAATAAATCACCAGGTCAGCCCGATTTTTGATTTCACCGAGGGTGGCGGTACTCTCGCCCACCCCTTGAAAGGCGATGCCGGATGGACCGTGACAGACCGAGGTAGTCGTATCCAGGTTAGCCCCAACCATATCCGCAATCGCCACCGCCTGACGCTGAGCTTCGCAGGTGGTATCGCTTAGCCCGTAAACCACCGGGAAGCGAGCTTGAGCCAAAATTTGAGCCGCCGCTTCGATCCCTTCAGCCGTGGTCGCTTCTCGACCCTCGATCAGGGCATAAGGCCGCTCTTCGATCGTGTGCTCGGCGAACCAGGCTTTGCCCAAGACACAGGCGTTCTTTGATTTGGTGATCCGTTTTTGATCGAGATCGACCGTCAAAACCATATCGTCGCAGACGCAGCCGCAAAAGGTGCAGGTTGCATTCTCGACGATGCGGATATTGTCACTCATACGTTTCCCACCTTAGCCGGTTACTCCTCGGCATCTTCTTCTAATAAAGGCGGCCAGGGTAGGCCGCTGGCTTCGTAACGGGCCAGCAACGCTTTCTCGCGCTGCTCGTTACCCCAAATTTCGTTTAAACTGAGGTCAAAATGTTTAACCGCGACCCTGAGTCGCTGCTGGTGTAATTTTTCGCTCATTGCGTCCGCCCAATCGGCCGCTGCTAACCAACTCATCTTCAGTTATCCTCCCCGGTGAACGCATCGTTCACCCGCTCAACTTCAACCTCGATGTTTTTGGAAATGGGCATACCGGTTCCGGCGGTGTCGCCGCCCATCAACTGGCTCGAGGCCGGACCGTAGGCCAAAAAAATTAGGCCGGCCGGCAAATCCACGGCTTTGCGCCCTTTGCAGCGAACCACGGCCTGACCGACGGCCGTCCGTAACCGGACCTGGTCTCCGTCCTGGAGACCCAGGCGGGCCATATCTTCCTCATTCATCTCAAGCGTGGTGGTTACTTCTTGATATTCTGGTTTTAGTTTGCCTACGTTGAGGCTGGTGCCTTGTTTGCTGGACCGGCCGGCAATAAGGGTCAAGGTCTCGGCCATTGATTATCCTTAACGAAAACGCTTTGGTAAAAGATCATTATACCTAGATTTGGGCGGCGACAAAAAAGCCTATTCCGGCTCTTTTAAGACGTTGGGCTAAGCTCTGGCTTGATTTGTCTCGCCTTGGTCTGTAACTGACGCCAACACTCTACTGGTGTGGGGCCACTGGTTAGAATTGTACAGATGGGCTGCCGGGCCTTGATCTGCTCGCCGCGGTGCGGAATATCGCGTCGATCTTGGGCCAGCCAGTCACTGGTGTCGCCTACAGTCAGGTCGTGCTCGGCAAACAAGATGGCTTTCCCGGCCGCCGTCTTGTGAGTCAAGGCCTCGGCCAAGTCAAACGCCGGCAGTTGCCCGGCGAAGGCCCGGACATGAGCCTCGAACACGCGCAGGCCGTAGGCCCGGTCAATCAACTCCATTGAAGCCGACGGCCGCGGGTTGACTTCAAGCGTCCAGACCCGGCTGCGATCCCAGACGAAGTCCAGGCCGTTGAGCCCTCTCAGTCTGAAAGCAGCGGTCAAGTAGTTTACCAGCGGCTGCACGTCTGCCAGGATTGCCTGGATCTGGGCCGGCCCCAGGCGAGGTGGCAGCAGGTTGCCGCAGTAGCGAAAGCCTGAAGCACCGAAAGTTCGCCGGCCGATCAATTGCTCGGTCAGGCCCAGCAACACCGCCCGTTGGCCATCAGCCACAAAAGCCGCCGAACATACCAGTCCCGCCAGCCGCTCCTGAAGAATGCCTTCCGGCGGTCGCGCTCCACCGGACCAGGACCGGATACTGTGCCCGCCGCCGCTTTTGAGCGGTTTCCATAGCCAGCGTCGTCCGGCCACCGAAGCGGACGGTTGATCGACCGCGACCGTGTGCGGGCAGGCATAACCTTGGGCTTGGAGGACGGCAGCCAGATGCAGGGGGTTTCGAACCGCAGCCAGGACAGCCGGGGAATTTCCCAGCAAGTCACGTCCCTGGCTGAGCTGGCCAACGACCTCGGGGTGATTTTCCAGGCTGGCGCCATAAACCAGACTCGGCGCGGTCAGATCAGCACCGGCTAGTGCCAGGGCCGCCGCCGTGTAGGGGTGTTGATAATCACGGCGCAGCGATCGACTGGGGCAGAGGGCCTGCAAATCGAGATCGCCAAAGTAATCCAGAGCCGTGACCCGGTACCCGGCCCGGACGGCCAGCTCGGCCAGCATACGCATGCTGATGCCGGCCAGTAGGATCGGTTGCGGCGGTTGGTTCAGCGATCCACCTCGCCCTGGAACCTAGACCAACTCTTTCGCCACTTGATAAACCTGCTCCGCGTCCATCAGCACATCGTTCGACTCAAAGAGCCGGGCCACGCAGGTCCGGTGGACCTTCATCTTGCGCCCGCCAATGCCCAGCGCGCCAAAGGCCAGACGGCCCTCCCGGTCGGTGCCGTTATCATTCATATCCAGCCCTTCGATGCCCAGGGGCGGGACCGCATTGATATCGGCAATCAGCTTTAGGCTGGGGATGGAACTCCAGACGGCCTGGCTGACCAGCTGCGCCCCGGCCGCGCCGGCCGTAAACAGGGCGACCGCGCCGGCCAAAGCATGGCGAGCTGTCTCCTCATCGGCCAGGACGGCGGCCTCGACGCTGCTTACTTTGAAGCGCTGGTTAACCGCCTCGGCGGCTTGTTGAGCGCGAGCCAACTGGCGCGAGGTCAAAACCACGTGCGCCCCTTCGCTGGCCAACAAGCCGGCCGCCCGCAGCCCGACGGGACCGGTGCCGGCGCCCACCACGATCCGTTGCCCGCTGACGTCGAGCGCTTTGACAATCTTGGCCACCGCCGTCGCCGCCGTGGTATTGCAGCCGTTTGAGTCAAGCATCACCGAGACTTTGAACGGGCCAAAGAAGGTTTTTTGTACTTTTTTCAGGATCGCTTCGCCGGCCGGGACGCTAGAGCCCCCCACCCAGATGGCGGTGTATTTCAACTCACCGCGGGTGAAAAAAGCGCCTTGCACCAGGCCGGGCACATCCTCCGGGGTCACATTTCCGTAACTTAAAACATCATCCACCCCGGCATCATAAGGCACAATCCGGTCAAAAGAGCTGGGGTGCTTATCTGTATCGAACTGAATGAGCAGTTTCTTCATTGCTTTTGTCTCCCCTAGAATCCGGGCAGTGGCCCAGCCGGGCCTCTGCGCTTTGATTTAGGAAAAAACCCAGACCAGGGCAGCGCCCCGGTCTGGGTTTTTTATGAGACAGCTTAGACCATTTCAGTCCACTGTTCGTAGCCAACTTTGGCGTCAGCGCCGGCACCTTTAACGCCGAGACCGGTGTTGATGAAGCGGTACTCGGTCACGCCCCAGTCCTTGTCGATGGGCAGCGGCGCCATCGGCGACTCGGGGTGCAGTGACACAGCGTGGGTCATCAACGTCGCGGTGACAGGCTCGCTGGTCAGCAAGCAGGGGAAGTCAGACAGCTTGAACATCGCCCCAACGCGCTGGGTGATAGCGCAGGGCGGATAGGTGTAGCGATGGATATTGCTGAGGACTTCGTGGCTGTCGATCGGACCGAAGTCAATCTTGACCCCGCCGATTTCGCCGCCTTTGCCTAGAGGCTTGGGCTTGAGAATATTCCAGCCACGGTGGATCGACATAATCATATCGACGTTGTGTAACTCGGCCGCTGAGTCCCGGTTGGGGTTCATCGCCACCATATTGTGGAAGCGGTTGACCAACAGCTCGATCACGCTGGGGATCGGCATGTAGTCGAGGACAAATTCGTAGGCCATCAAAGCGGCCCCGGTGCCGACGGCCAGGTTGATCGGCGCGTACTCATTCTTGAAACCTTGATCCAGCCCGCGATGCATCGTGTTTTCCAAGGCCTTGGTATGGGCTTCCATGATGGCCATGATGATCGGGTCTTGGGCAAAGTTAAACATCGACTGGCTGTTGTGGTGAGCCACGTCGCCCACGCAGTAGGCCGGGATACAGACGACATTAGCCGGATGGACACCTTTGGCCAGGGCAGCCTGAATGGTGGGGCGCATGCGGTCTTTATATTGACTTTGGTAGGCAGCCGTATCAAATGAAGAGTGGCCACCGTGCCCGCCCAAGTTGTGGCCTAACATCAACTCGGTTTGGGCCGCGGTCGGCGTGTCATAAAGTTTTTGGAGGGTGGCGATTTCGGTGTCTAAGGCTTCGTCCAAAGTCTTGCCCCCTTCCACCGCCGCCTTGAAAGCTGCGCCCAATCCATAGGAGGTATTCATGCCAAACGATTTTGAAGCCAGAATAGTCTTCTTGTGATCTGCCGGAACATCAAGGTTGCGCAGGATGCGATTGACGACGTTGGCGGTCGAACCGGGGCTGACGGTGAAGTCGACCACGCAGGTGGGGCCGTACATCCCGCCGTAAATGCGGGCCACTTCCCGGCCGATGAGGGCGCGGTTCTGAGCTATGGCATCAATGAATTTTTCCACCGATTTGCGGAAATCGGGCTGCTCTTCGTAGAGAATTTCTAAGATAGGCGGGGTTTGATAGTGTTCTACAAATGGATCGTCTTCGGGCCGGACTGCACCATCGTTGGTCAGGGCCAGTAGAATTTCGTAGTGGGCATTGACAGAGTCCACGTGGAGGGCGATGACTTCGGGCATTTCATTTTCAACTGCCTTCATGCCATTGACCGCATCGACATAGGGTTTAGCATCGCTGAGCTTGAACTGGGTGCCGCGTTTGGCCTTGATGTTTTGGACATCGGCATTGACGGCGGCTAAAGCTTGGCTGACCATCGCTTCATAGATTTTTTGACTTGACATTATACCAATCCTTTCTTCATTGAAATTAGTGTCTGCTTTGAGACTTTTGGAGAGGCCATTGGCCTCGGTCAAGTAACTCTAAAACTATGGGTCTTCGGCTAGAGCATCAAGAACTACTTACTACCTTACCCTCCTTTCCCTCAATAACTGTGCGATTGAAATCGTTCCACTTGTATTCTCAGGGGCTGTGGCTAAAATATCTGTTTGGGTTAAAACAGTAAGCCGTCGCGTCTTGTAGCATGTCTTCAAATGTGATACCATAGTCCGGAGGAACTACACTGTAGTAGTATACGTTTGACCTCTTTCCAAACTCTTTCCAATTTGTTTTCTCAGAATTTTTTGGCAAATTTTCTTAATTATTAAGGAAGACACAATGGCGTATCTCTTTAGGGCCCGCTTGCTTGGTTCAGTACAGATTGACCGGGATGGGGAACCTGTGCAAGGCTTTAAATCTCGAAAGGCGTTGGCCCTGCTCGGCTATCTAGCGGAAGAGCGCCAGCCGGTTTCCCGAGACACCATTATTCAGCTCTTCTGGCCGGAAAAGTCAGAGAGCCGGGCCCGAAATAATTTAAGCCAAACTTTGCACAACCTCCTCTCCATCTGGCCTCACTGCCTCGAGGTCGATCACCAACTCATCCAATTCAATCGTAACGAAAATCACTGGTTGGACATCGATGCTTTTGACGAGCTTGCCGCTCGGCCTGATTTGGCCTCGCTCCAGGCCGCGAGCGAACTCTACCGCGGTGAATTTATGGCCGGAGTTTATGTGGATGACAGTCCGGATTTTGAACAATGGCTCCGCTTGGCTCAGGAAAAGTGGCAGCAGCGCCTGACTCAATTGCTCCAAACTTTGATCGCCCACTACGAGCAAAATGCCGACTTTGAGCTGGCTTTGCACTACATTAATTCGTTGCTTCATTTCGATCCCTGGCAAGAGGGGATCCACCGCAAAAAAATGGCCCTGCTGGCCCAAAGCGGTAAGCGGGCCGCTGCGGTGGCTCATTACGAAACGCACTGTGAAGAGCTGAAAAAACAGTTGAATCTTCAGCCCGATCCGGAAACCGTTAAACTTTTCGAGCAAATCAAGGCCGGGGACCGCTCTCGCTCGAATGCCGGCCCCATCGAAGTAGCGTTCCGGTTGTTGCCCTTAGCCCAACCGGCGACCCCCGTTCGGCCCACCAACCTGCCGGCCCAATCGACGTCGTTCATTGGCCGGGAGGCGGAAGTGCAGCAAATTCACCACCAGCTTCAAAATCCGGGCTGCCGCCTACTGACGATTGCCGGGTTTGGCGGGATTGGTAAAACCCGGCTGGCCCTCGAAGCCGCGGCCACGGTGCCGGGTTTTCCGGATGGCGTCTATTTTGTGCCCCTCGTATCGGCAAACTCGGTCGACTTTATAGTCTCGGCAGTGTTACACGCGCTCAATTTGCCCTACTATGGCAAGACCAAGCCGTTGACCCAGTTGGTCAACTATCTGGGCCATCAGCAGATTCTTCTGATTATGGATAACTTTGAGCAGTTAGTGTCCGGCGCGGAGATTCTGACCGATCTATTGGCCCAGGCACCGAGGCTAAAAATTCTGGTCACTTCCCGCGAGCGTCTGGGCTTGAGTGAGGAATGGCTGCTTGATCTAACCGGCCTGACTTTTCCTCAGCATGACGATGAAAATCTGGTGGAGGGTTATAGCGCGGTGCAGCTTTTTCTGGAACGGGCCCAACAAGCGCGGACCGGCTTCTGGCTGTCCGATGTGGACAAGCCGTCTATCGCCCGGATTTGCCAACTGGTCGAGGGTTCGCCCCTGGGCATCGAATTGGCCGCGGCCTGGACCCGCATCTTTTCCTGTCAAGAGATTGCCACCGAGGTGGCTCACAACCACAAGTTTTTAACGACCTCGCTTAGAAATGTGCCGCAGCGCCACCGCAGCCTGCACATGGTCTTTGAACATTTCTGGCGAGAATTGACTCCGGATGAGAAACGGGTTTTCATCAGTCTCTCGGTTTTTCAAGGGGGATTCGATCGGCCGGCGGCCAAACAGGTGGCTGAGGCCTCCACTCTCCAAATCTTGGCCCTCATGGACAAATATTTGCTCAAGGTAGCAGCCCAAAGCGATCGCTACGATATGCAAGAACTGGTCCGGCAGTTTGGCCTGGAGAAGTTGGCTGAAGATCCGCTGCTGGAAAAGATCGTCAAAGATCGCCACTGCCGCTACTTTGCCCGGCTGCTGCAGGAACAGGAGCTGCAGCTCAAAACCGGCGATCAGCGCCGGGCCCTGGCGGCGATCAAGGCGGACATGGATAATATCAGAGCCGGCTGGGAGTGGGCCGTCAAGCACAAAATGCAGGAGCAAACGGAGCAGTATCTAGAAGGGCTGTTCTTTTTCCACAACTCGCAAAGCTGGTTCCAGCAGGGCAAAGCCATCTTCCAGCGGGCCGCCGAGAGTGTCCGCCAGCACTGTCGCCCCGGCGCGGATTTCGATCCGGAGGCGCAGAAGATTTTGGCCCAAGTCTTGGTCCGCCAGGGTATTTTTTGTGCCAGTTTAGGCTACTATGAGGAAGCGAAACAGATTTTAGAAGAGGGCCAGGCCATCCTCAGTGTACCCGAAATTCGGGCGCAAGCGCCGCTCAGCCTGACCTATTTGGGCGCTGTGGCCTGGGCTTTGGGCGAGTACCGGCTGGCCCAAGCCTTGTGCCAGGAGAGTCTCCAACTCAGCCGGGCGGCCGGCAATCGCTGGAAAGAGGCCTTGGCTTTAGAATACCTGGCCATGATCGCCATCAGCTTAGATAACTATGAAGAGGCCAGCGCTCTGGCTCAGGCCAGTCTCGCGATCTTTCGGCTGCTGGGCTATCAGAACGGAGTTGCCTTCTCGCTTAACACTTTGGGTATTGCGGCCCGGAATTTAGGTCGCTATGGAGAAGCTAAAGCCTACTGCGAAGAGAGTTGGGCTATTGTTTCCCAAACCGAGAATCGTTGGCAGCAGGCTCTGACTCTGGAATATCTAAGCATGATCGCCAACAGTTTGGGGGAGTACAACCAGGCTAGAGATTTCGCCCGGCGGAGTTTCACCATTTTTGAGGAGTTCGATTACAGCAGCGGCATTGCTATGGCCTTGCACTTACTCGGTATCACCGACCGGGCTCAGGGCAACTATACCGACGCCGAAGCCCGGCACCGCCAGGTCTGGCGTTACTGTCAAAAGCGAGACTACCCGTTTGGACTGGCGCTCTCAACCTACTACTTGGGTCACGTCGATTATCTGGTGGGCAAGTATGAGGAGGCCAAGCACCTGCTCTTCGATAGTCTCGCCCTTTCTCGCAAACTTGATTACAAGCGAGGCATTACCCGGGCCCTGAATATCTTGGGCAAGGTGGCTCTGGCTCAGGGTAATGACGGCCAGGCCACCCATTATCTTTCTCAGGCCTTGCAGCTTTCCCAGCACATTCGAGCGCTTCCGCTTACGCTGGATATTTTGGTCGGGCACGCGGCTCTGCTAGGGAACCAAGATCAGCCAAAGCAGGCTTTGGAACTCCTGGCTTTTTGCCAGACGCACAGCGCCACCGAGTACGCCACTAAAGAGACGGCCGCCACCCTGTTTGCTAAGCTTTCGGAAAAGTGCTCAAGCCAGGTCCTGACCTATGTCCGGACGCAGGTCAAAGGGCTAAGCCTTAATGACTTGATAGCCACTCTGCTGGCGGGGGAAAAAAACGAGCGGTTAGCCTTGGAGTTGAATTAGACGCTTTAGTAGGACAAGTACTTCTGTTTTAGCGTCTCACCGCTGGCTACATAAAGATGATCTAAAACGGTCCCGCCGGCTTCCCGTAGGCGCATCGTCTTGATCAATGGTTCAAACTGCCCGCCGGTCAGACCATCGGCAATCAAAGCCGCGCCTTGAGCGGCTTCCTTGGCCGTCTGAGCCAGGCTGGCAATCTGGCGGACCGGGGCCAGGCGGCTAAGACGCTCGGCGACCTTTTGCCGGATGGCCGGCAGCCGGGCCAGCCGGCCCGAGAGCAAAATCTCCCGAGGCTCAGGCACAACAGTCATTTCAGCCGCCACGACCTTGGTTACGCCTTCAAAAAAAGCTTCCCAGGCCCGGCCCAAAGCCGGGTCTTGCTCCCAGCCGGCGACCGCCTCAGCCAGAGGCAGCCGCGGCCGGCCGGTCATCGAACTCACGCCTCCGGAAAAAAGCTCGCTTTTGTGAAATTCACCTAAAAGATAAGCCAGCTCGCCGTCCATCGCGCCCAGGGCAGAGTAACCCGGCGCCCCGCTCGATCCACCTAGTCCGTCGACTACCTGCCCCCGCTCCACCGCCAGCACCGCGGTGAAAGCGCCGCCCAGTTCCACGTAGATGAAACTGGTCTCGTCATAGGCGAGGCCAAAGTGACGCGCCTGATCAAACACGCCTAACACGGCGCAGCAGAGCTTATCGGCTGTGCCCATATCGATTTTGTTGGCTTTGCGAAAAGCCGGCACTGTCGCCAGGTGAATAACGCCCGGCATAAACATCAAGGGCAGGCCGGTCGCTTGCAAGGCGGTGACCAGCGCCCGCAGACCGCCGATGCCGGACGAGGACCGATGCTGCTCCCGTTCATCGGCTAGAGCCAGGAGAAAGTATTCTTTTTCACCAAAATCATTGGGGGTAACCCAGGGTAAACCGTACCCTGAGGGGGCGATCACCAGGTCAAGGGGCCGGACCTCATTTAAGGCATCGATGAGGATTTGCGGCTGGCTCGAAACATCGGTGGTGGCAATCGTTGTATCTAAGAAAAGGTGACCGTTGTCCAGGCCGCACAGATCAAAACTTAAAGTGCCCGGATCAATCCCCACCACTCTGCTCATGGCCTGAGGCGTTAGGGTAACGCCGTTTCAATCTCACTGGGGTTGAAGCCGATAAAGATGCGCTGGCCAATTTGGGTCACCACCGCCGAGGTTTGCCCGGATAGAGAGAGCATCCGCTCGGAAGCAATCTGATCTTGCTCAACATCGGTGTAGGTTACCACCACCCCTCGATCTTCGAAAAAGCTCTGCAACTGTTGAAAATCACGGGCCCGGCTGTGACCAAAAACTTTTACCCCTTCCAGGGGGGTGCGCGGTGCGGCACAAATACACATTTCTAAAACCTCCATCGATCCACAGTATCACTGGCTGGAATTCTAGCAGCCAAGACGGGAAAGTCAACTTAATCTCCTCTTATAACCTGGCTACGCCAAAATCAAAAAGGATTCGAACCACTTTCATGTTCTTTCGATCATTTCGACCTTTCGTGTTTCAAACCCGCCCTCGAACTGAATATGACCTCGACACTGCGCAGTTCAACAAAAAAGCTGTTGACGAAGCCCGACAAATATGATAAGCTATCACCATCAACAGTTGATGTTGGTTTAGCCTTGAAGCTCTCGACAAAGAAGTCCATCAGGACTTCTGCGCGAGAGCTTTTTTGTTATTTTTATTCGGTTGGCAGCAAAAGGAGCTAAGAAATGTTACAGAAGTTTGAGCAAGATTTTGAAGATATTGCCCGTATGGCTTGGGAGCGCCAGAAAACGCCCCTGGAGCGCATGTATGACCACTGGGTCGGCGAAGGGCGTTGGGAGCCTTCACCGCCCCGGGTCACCTTCCGCATCTATGATCGCCTTACCGGCCAGGCCCGCTGTTGTCATCTGTGCGGTGCGGATGACAAGTGGTTTGTTGAAGGGGATGAGGTCCGGCAGATTGCCCGAGTTTTTGTGTGCGAGCACGAACCGGTCATGGCCGGTCGCGGCGCGATCCGCCAAATCTCGAGCGTGCCGGTCCAACAGGTCTCTAATTTCGAGCAAACCGGCGGCCCGTTAGAGTAGTCAGAGACCGCCTCGACAATGATGTCAACCGAACCGTTAGATTTAGTGGCTATTGATAAATCCTGGGTAGACGTTTTACTCAAAGTACCGGCCCTGCCTCAGCGCGATTCTAAAGTGCTGGCCACTCCGCTCAGCAAACAGGCTGGCGGCGCCGGCGGTAATGTCGCTTGTGCCGCCAGCCGGCTGGGG
>CALMIS010000245.1 GCA_937864185.1 uncultured Chloroflexota bacterium | reverse complement strand
TCCGCCCCCACCACCACATTCCAACCCGCTTCGACCGTCTCCACCCACTCCGTCTCCGGGCGCAGGGTCACGCACGGCACCTGGAAAAAGTAAGCCTCCTTTTGCATCCCCCCCGAGTCGGTCAAGATGACGCGAGCATGCTGCTCCAGCACCAACATATCGAGATAGCCCACCGGCTCGATCATGCGCACGTTCGACTCGGCTAAACCGGGCAGGGCTAAAGCCTCGATATACTTTCGGGTGCGGGGATGGACTGGAAAGATCACCGGTTCGCCCAGTTCAATGAAGGCGGTCAGAATGTTGCTCAAATTCGCCGGGTTATCCGTGTTGTAAGGCCGGTGGACGGTCGCCAGGAGATATAGCTTGGGCGTTAGCTCCAGGTCTTGTAAGATGGTCGAGCGCTGCCGGGCCACCTCGCTGAACTGCAAGACCGCATCGTACATCGTATCGCCGACCAGATGGACGCCGCTGGTCAGCCCTTCCCGGCGCAAATTATTCACCGCGGTCTCGGTCGGGCAGAACAGGAGATCCGAGCAGTGGTCGGTCAAGACGCGATTGTGCTCTTCGGGCATGGCTCGATTGAAGGAGCGCAGACCCGCCTCGACGTGGGCCACCGGGAGGGGCAGCTTCACGGCCGCCAGGGCCCCGGCCAGGGTCGAGGTGGTGTCGCCATAGACCAGGACCCAATCCGGCTTGGCGTCGACCATAATCTCCTCCAGGCCGATCAACATCTGGCCGGTCTGCCGGCCATGCGAACCCGAGCCGACCCCCAGGTTGAAATCCGGCTCCGGAATGTTCAGCTCCTCAAAGAAGACCTGCGACATGCCGTAATCGTAATGCTGGCCGGTATGGACCAGGATCTCGGTCTGCCCGGCCGCGCGCAGAGCTTTACTGACCGGCGCGGCTTTAATAAATTGAGGCCGGGCACCAACAACGGTCAAAATCTTCATAATCAGCCGGCCTGAAGTTTGTAAAATTCCGCAATCACCGCCACCACCCGGGCCAGCATGGCTTCGCTCAATTCCGGGTAGATGGGCAGGGCCAGGGTCTGATGGGCGGCGCACTCGCTGGCAGGGAAATCGCCCACCTGGTAAGCCCAATCCGCAAAACACTCCTGCAGATGGAGCGGCACGGGATAGTAGATTTCGCAGCCAATTTTAGCCTGCTGCAAATGGGCCAGGAGCTCATCCCGGCGCGGCACGCGAATGACAAACTGATTGTAAATGTGACGCCGGTCAGGCAGTTCGGCCGGCAGAATGACGCAGGGCTCGCCTTCGGACAGTTGGCAAGCCTCCAGGCGACCGCCGGCCTGGCAGTCTTCCTTCAGACAGGCCGGGGCCTCGCCCAGCAGCCCGGCCTCGGCAAAAAGGCGGCGATACGTGGCCGCGTTCCGCTGCCGGCCCTCGCTCCACGAGTCAAGGTACTTCAGCTTCACCCGCAGCACCGCCGCCTGGAGGGCATCGAGCCGAAAGTTGCCGCCTAAGACCTTGTTGTAATATTTGGGTCGATAGCCGTGATTCCGCAGCAGCCCGACCCTGTCGGCCAGGGCCGGGTCGTTGGTCGTCACCATCCCGCCGTCCCCAAAGCCGCCCAAATTCTTGGACGGGAAAAAGCTAAAGCAGCCAAAGTGCCCGATCGAGCCGGCCCGCCGGCCCCGGTACTCCGCCCCGATAGCCTGGGCCGCATCTTCAATGACGATTAAGTCATGCCGTTCGGCAATGTCCATAATCGGCCCCATCTCGGCCATTTGGCCGTAGAGATGGACCGGCATGATGGCTTTGGTGCGCGGGGTAATAGCGGCTTCAAGCGCGGCCGGGTCGATGTTGTAAGAGAGCGGGTCAATATCGACAAAGATCGCTTTTGCTCCCAGCCGAGCAATCGAGCCGGCCGTGGCGAAAAAGGTGTACGGAGTGGTGATGACCTCGTCGCCGGGCTTAAGATCGATCGCCATCAAGGCCACCAGCAGCGCGTCCGTGCCCGAGGAGATCCCGATCCCAAACTCGCACTGCGAGTAGGCCGCTACCTCCTTTTCAAGGCCCTGAACTTCCGGCCCCAGAATAAAATATTGGGCCTCAACCACCTGATCCATCGCCGCCTGGATCTCTTCCCGAAGCGTGGCATATTGGGCTTTAAGGTCAAGCAGCGGCACTGGGCCGTCAAATTGACTGGTCATTAAGCAAATTTCCTTTAAATGTTGATGGTTGTTCGTTTTGACAAAACGGTCACTGTGGGAGTGGCTCATCTTCGGGCCAGTCCAGACAACGGAGTCCATCCGGGGCAAACTCCTCGTAGCGCCAGCCGCTCTCCGGGCAGACGAGATAACCGGCGGGGTTACGGTCTATCAACCGGTGCCCGTGCCGGCTCATCCAACCTCGGCGCACGGCGGGCACGCCCAACATCAGAGCGTAGTCCGGCACATCGCCGCGAATCACCGCCCCGGCCCCGATAAAGGCGTACCGCCCAATCGTGGCCCCGCACACCAGCGTTGCATTAGCCCCGAGCGTCGCCCCGCGCCGGACCAAAGTGCGCTGGTACTGATCGTGCCGCTTGATCTGGGAGCGGGGATTGATCACGTTGGTGAACACACAGGAAGGGCCACAGAAGACGTCATCTTCCAGTTCGACCCCGGTATAAACCGAGACGTTGTTCTGAATTTTGACGTTGTTACCGATTAGCACCCCATCGGCAATAAGTACATTTTGGCCAATGTTACACCCTGCCCCGATCACAGCGCCGGCCATAATGTGCGAAAAGTGCCAGATCTTGGTCTGAGGGCCAATTTGGGCGCCCTCGTCAACGTAGCTCGACTCGTGGACAAAGTAATCCGCCATTGATCGCCCTCAGTCCAACTCGGCCAGGGCCACGCTGGCCCCCTGCCGTTCCAACGAAAGCTGGCTGGCTTCCAACACCTTTAAGACCCGCAGCGCGCTTGGGCCGTCGGTCAGCGGGACCTGGCGCTCACGGATACAGGTCAGGAAATGCT
This sequence comes from uncultured Chloroflexota bacterium, assembly GCA_937864185.1. GTDB lineage: Bacteria > Chloroflexota > Anaerolineae > 4572-78 > J111 > JAGRBY01. The sequence goes on along the minus strand of CALMIS010000245.1, from coordinate 20,030 downwards.
GGCACTCCAGCCGCAGCGGCTCGGTCTCTTCAAAAAAGAGAGTGGTTTCAGCAGTCTGGCGCGGCACCGGCAGCCCGGACTGCCAGTCAATCCCTTTATCGTAAATTTTAAGTTTACCTTCCCGGGCGGTATCGTCAAAGACGGCCATCTTGTGGTCGCCAATCACCACCAGCTTCTGCTCTTTGTAGGGATGCAGCCAACTGACAAAAATGTGAGCATTGACGTTATGATCAAAAGCCAGGTTCGTAATCGTCACATCGGCAATACCGCTTTGCAAGTAGTTGCTGCCGGACGCCCGCACTTCTTGAGGCTCTGCCTTGAGCAGGCCGGTAATAATGGCGATATCGTGGGGAGCAAAGCTCCACAGGATATTTTCCTCTTGTCGCACTTTGCCCAGGTTCAGCCGGTTGGAGTAGAGGTACCAGACCTGGCCTAACTCACCGCGGTGCACAATATCGCGCAGTAATTTGACGGCCGGGTGATACTCCAAAATATGGCCGACCATCAAGATGGCCCGCTTATCTTCGGCTAGTTCAACCAACTCCTTACCCTCCCGGTAATGGAGGGCCAGCGGCTTTTCCACAAACACGTCTTTGCCGCTTGAAAGCGCCTGCTTAACCAGAGAATAGTGAGTCGCGGCCGGGGTGGCAATGACCACGCCGGTCACCTGCGCATCGCTCAAAACATCAGCCAAGTCCGTGGTCAAGTGGATGCCCGGATAAAGACTGCCCTGACGTTCCAGAGCCAGGGCATCAGCGTCGCAGACCCAGCGCAGCGCTCGTAAATTGGCAAAGTTGCGCACCAGGTTTTTGCCCCAATAGCCACAACCTACCACAGCGATATTTTGATTCATTGCCGTTAATTACCTCCTCGAGCTGGTAAAGGTGTCATGAAGTTAGGCGGACGCTTGCTCTCGGTCTCGTCACTCTGCCGGCCACTCTACCACCGGCTGCCAGGCTTGAATGCGAAACGTGGGACAGGCCCCGGTGGGCTTCTTTTTGACCTGGACCCCGGCCTCCAAACAACTGAGATAAACGATCTCGGCCAGGTCACCCTCGCCTTCAACATAGACCGTGTCATAGCCGGCGGCTTTGACCTCGGCCAGCCGCAACTTTGACGCTTCGCGGGCACGCCGGTACCAACTGAGCGAGCGGTGCAGATACTCCCTCATCAACTGATTTTTGGCTTCCAGCCCGATTGGGGTCAACAGGTAACGCAAGCGGCGACGCTGCATGCGGGTCACTTTAATCCAGCCTCCCCCAATCAGACGCTTAAGATGCCAATTAATCGTCCCGACGGACACCTCAAGCCGTTCGGCCATTTCAAGTTGGGTCGTGTTGGGATTCTCTTCAATGAGGGATAAGATCTGGAGATCGAAGCTGTCAGGTGCATACATACTAGTTTATCCAAAAATGCGGATCTCTACAATTCAGGTTCTGAAGTTCAAGAACTGAATATTGCCGGTCACAAAAAAAGCATTTACCTTCTGCCAAAGGCTAGAAAGCAAAATGCTTCACGCATAAGCCCTATGTTTTTAAGGAGACGCTCCGTAAGGAGCGCCTATATCCTTGTGGAGAGAGGAGATCAACTTACATGCTTCATACCCACTATACAACAGAAGTTGCCCAGTGAATAGAGGCAAAGGTACTTAATTCTAAAGTACTAAAGTCACTTTTTTTTCGCCCATGAGTACTTAACCCTAAGGAAAGCCGGCCCGGATCAACCGGCCCAAGGTCGACTCTGGGGTCAGCCCGCAGACCGATAGCAGCACGCTGGTCAGCCCTTCTTGGGCCAAACGCGCTTGCAACTCCAACGCCAATGGATCGGCCGGATGGTCGAAGCGCAGGGCCGCCACAATACCGGCCACCAAGTAATCCGGCTTGACTCCCACCGCCAAGGCATTGAGCGCCGCGCCGATCAGCCGGTCCTCGGGTCCGAGTTTGCGGAGGGGATCGCGGCCCAGCCGAAAAACGGTATCCCCCAAGGCGCGATTGGCGAATCGATGCAGCAGATCATCGACGTGCGGGTTCAACGTCCCGGCCGGTAAACCGTATTTCGTTTCCAGGGCCCGCCGCGACTCGTCCATTGCGCCGCGGACGGCCGCCGCAATGCCGGCATCGGCCAGCGCCTCGTAGCCAAGCTCATAGCCACGCTGGTAGCCCAGATAACCCAGCACGGCGTGCCCGGCATTGTGGATATAGAGTTTGCGCTCGGTGTAAAAGGAAAAAGGCGAAAATGGGGTCAGACCGACGACCGCCGGCGGCGGGCCAATGAAGCCGGCGGCATCGACCGGCAGCTCCTTGCAGGGCTCAACGATGATCAAACTGGGATCTTGAGCCCGCAGTTCCGGCGAGATCGGCGGAATCATCCGGGCGATGACGGTATCGACAAAGCCAACCTGCCGGTCTAGATAGGCCTGGTCGGCCGGTGAGAGGTGGGCCTTAACCAGCGCTTGCAGGCTTTGGGCGGCGTTCTTGAGATTTTCGCAGATGATCAAGTTGAGCGGCCGGTCGAGCCCCTGCTCGGCTCGCCGGGCCACGCCGGCGGCCAGGTTGGGGGCTACCAGCGGCAGCACTCTGGCGCCGACCGCGGTCGCGCCCAGAGTGGCCTCGGCCACGGCTTGAGCCACCGCCTCCCGATCTTCCGCCTGGAGGCCGCGCACCGGCCCCACCGTCACGGTTTCCACCGAGTCGTTGGTCACCAGCCGGATCGAGTAGCGCTGCCGGGCATTCAAAGTGGCCAGCAGGGTCCGGTCGACATCGACAAAGGTTAGCTCGTAGCCCGACTCGCTCAACAACTGGCCGATAAAGCCCCGGCCAATATTGCCCGCCCCAAAAATAATCGCCCTTTTGCTCACTACTTCAGAATCGTCACGGCGACGTTAGGCAGCGTCTCGGAGGTGGTGCCATCCAGGCTAACCACAGCCGTATTCATCCGGCCCTCGTCAGCCAGTACGCCATAAGCCAGGTGCGTCTCGTCCAGCCAGTCCCAGACCGCGCCCACGGAGCCATCGCTCAGCAGAGTCTGGGCCTGACCTTGGTACGGAGCCGGGAGCACGGTCAGATAACCGGGGTCAGGCACAGGCGCGGCCTCTTCATCGGCCTGCGTCAGGGCCGCGGTCACAAAAGCCAGATTTCCGTTGGGGGCAAAGACAGCTCGATCGACGTAATCGGTAGCCGGCAGCGGGACAGAGCTGATCACGGTCCCGGCCGCGTCCATGACTTCAAAGACACCGCTCTCCGGCTTAAGAATGGCCAGCGTCTGGCCATCATGAGTCAGACCACCGATACAAAACGGCACGATGGCGGCCGCTTCACAGGAAAAGATCTCTTCAGCCTCTCCCCCGCCAACCGGCACGGCGTAGAGCGAGTCAAACCGGCCCGACAAGACCAGTTCGGGGAAATCGATCTGGAGCGCGTAGTAGAGCCGGCTCCCGTCGGCTGAAAATCGAACCGGCGTCACAAAGCGACCATTTTCATTCTGGACCTGGTCAAAGATGGCCACCGGCTGACTCCCGTCAATTTTGGCGATCCATAAACTGTTGGTGTAAAGCGGGGGGTCCACCTCGAAATCGACCGTGGTTCGGGACCAGGCGATGGCCGAGCCATCCTCGGAGACGGCAAAGTCGGCCGGACCTTGAACCTCCGCTGAGATTTCGGTAAAATCGAGCGGAATCTGCTCCCCATCCGGCGTAATTTGCAGGACGACGACCGTTTCGGTCTCGGGAGCATACGTTGGATAGAACAGGCTGCCGGCGGCGGCAGCAATTCGCCCGGCCGGCAGGCGACTCAAGGTCAGCTCGCAGCGGGCGAGACTGATCGGGTTGGTGATCACCAGAAGGTTAGGGTTCTCAAAGTCGGCTGTCACCACGGCCGGGCGGGGCACGTCGGGGCACAGCGGCTGAACCGCCACCGGCTCGGCCGGGGCCGGTAGGTTAGCTTGTTGCGCATCGAGTCTGACGGCCAGGCCGGTCACCCAGTCTAGAATGACGCGGCGCTGCATCTCGTCGGCCTCCACTTGTCCCTGACCGTTGAAAATGAGAGTGGTGGTCAAATTGTCCGGCCCGCCGGGGTTATCTTCCAGGGTGAGCGTGAAATCGGCCAGCGACTTAACCCAACTCTGCAGCGAGTTGAGGTCAGCGCCGGACAGGGTACCGGTTAGCTCCTGATCCCGGCAGGGGCGGGCGAAGGTGTAAGCGCCATCCGCAGCCACCACCAACGAGTCGCAAAAACCGGCGATGCCGCCGTTGGCCCCAAACTGGACAGCCGGGTCAGAGTCGGCCGGCAGTGGGCCCTGACTGGCCTCGCTTACCGGAGCGGGCGCCGCCGGCGCCGTGGCGGGCGAAACATCGGCGGGCAGGGGTTGAGCCTCGCCGGCTTCGGGCGCGGCAGACCCGCACCCGCTTAATCCTAACCCGACCAGGATTAACACGATGAAAAGTGTCTTAAACATAAGCCCATTCCTTATTTGACATAACACGATACGTCTCGATTCTACCGTATTTCCGTTGAAAATTCAATTCTGAAGACACCGGCGGTGTGTTCTAAATTTTAGGTAGTACCCTGGATTTTCAAAACCTGGGCGACGTTACCCAGCGCCGGCAAAAAATTGGAACTGTTTGGGTAGTTCCGGTAAAATAAACTAACCGGTATGGCTATAATCCATGTCGCCACCTCGCTAAGGAGCAAATAAACCACGATGGCCAAGAAAACGCTCGGTTATGTAGAGTTACAGTGGACCTGTCCTAGTTGCGGCACCAAGAATCCCGGCTCGCAGCGAACTTGCCTGAGCTGTGGTCTGCCCCAACCGGACAACGTGGTGTTTGAGCAGCCGGCTCAGGAAGAATTGATCAAGGCCGAAGAGAAAATCGCGGTCGCCAAAGCAGGCCCGGATATTCACTGCCGCTACTGCGGGGCCCGCAATCCGGCCACGGCCAAAACCTGCAGCCAATGCGGCGCCGATCTAAGCGAGGGCACGAAGCGCGAAGCGGGTCAGGTCCTTGGCCAGTACCGCCCTGAGCCGGCTGCACCGGTCACCTGCCCGGCCTGTGGCAGCTCCAACGCTCCCAACGCGGCCAAGTGCGCTCAGTGTGGGGCCAGTCTGCCCCAAGCCAGACCTCAGCCGGCCAGACCGGTTGTCCCGGCGCCCCGCGCCGGCAACATGATCTGGATCGGGCTGATTGTTTTGGGCTTGGCCATCGCGGCCTGCGTCGGCTTTATGTTTCTTTCGACCAGCACCGAAGCCGTCACCGGCACGGTCAGCAGTGCCACCTGGACGCGTAAGATTGTAGTCGAGGGGCTGGTGCCGGTCGAGCATCAAGATTGGGAGGATGAGATTCCGTCGCACGCGGTCGTCGGGACGTGCCAGGAAGAAGTGCGCACCGTCGCGGACAATCCGGTGCCGGGTTCCAGGGAGGTCTGTGGCACGCCCTACACCGTGGACACCGGCAGCGGCTACGGTGAGGTAGTTCAGGATTGTGAGTATCAAGTCTATGATGAATATTGCACGTACACGGTCGAGGAGTGGCGACCGATCGATGAAGCGGTAGAGCGGGGCAACGATCTGGCGCCGGAATGGCCCGCCTTGAGTTTAGGGCCAAGCAAGCGGGCCGGTCAGCGCTCGGAGAGCTACGAGATTGTTTTTAACACCGAACAAGGTCGGGTCGTTTACACCTCCAGCAATCCGGCCGCCTTTAGCCAGTTTAAGCCGGGTAGTCGCTGGCAACTGAATATCAATAGCTTTGGCAGCATCACCGAGGTAGAACCGCTAAACTAACTACGCTGTTAATACCCCTCACTGTTAGCCCAGTCCGTCAAACTGGGCACGATTTTCATTTTGGTTCCCACCGCAGCCCACTGATACAGGGTGGCGGCATCCTCATCGCCCAGGATGACGCAGCCGTAAGAGACGCGCTGGCCCAGAAAGCCGTCCCACAGTTTATTGCCGGTGTGACGCTCAATCGGAAGGGCGTGGATGCCGTTTTGCAGTGGCCCGGCCCAGTAGATGCCCATCCAGTAGGGCATATCCAGGTTCCAGGTGGCCCCGTCGGCGACATCGATCTTATTGAGAATTTCAAACTCGCCGACCGCCGTCTCGCGGCCCGGCTCACCGGTGGAGACCACAAAGTCAAAGACCAACCGATCCTTTTCAAAGACCCACATCCGCTGCTCGGCCAGGCCAACGATGATCAACCGGTCTTTGATCAGAGGGCTGCCCAGAGGGACCTCCAAAGGCGTGGCCTCGGCCCGAGCAAACTCCAACTGGGCCAGCAGCAGGCGCGGCGCACTTTGATCCGGGCGTAAGACCGTCGCTTTTCTTAGGGCACGTTTGGCCAGCAGCAATCGGTCGGCGGCCTGCAAGGCGAGGGCATGATTATAGTAAGCACTGTAGAGGACGTCTCGCACGTTGGGATAGTTGGGATTGGCCTGCCAAACCTTTTCTAAGGCGTCAATGGCTACCGGCCAATTACCCTGCTGGTAGTGCTCAATGCCGGACAGGTAGTACTTGGCCAGCCGTAGTTCTTCAACGGCCCGGGCATCGCGGGGCGCGATTGCCACGGCCCGTTCAAAATGAGCCAAGGCCTCATCGACGTAGCCTCGCCCCCGTAGACTTAGTCCCAACCGGGTTTGAGCCTCGGCCAGCCGCTGATCCGTCTCCACGGTGGCCGGCTCCAATTCATAGAGCTTTTCGGCAATGATCACGGCCGCAGCCCAGTCGCCCTGAGTCATGGCCTGTCGATACTCGGCTCGATAGATATCCGCCGGGGCCGTCTCCCTGGCCAGGATTGAGTCTGGCAACAAGGTACTGGCCAAGGCCGTGCCACTGACCTGGCCCACCAGCCCGAAAATCAACAGGATCAGAGCAGCCAGAACGGCCAGCGTGACTAAGGCAAAGGTTGCCGGGTTTGTAGTTTGCCGCAGAAAACGAGAGATTTTCACTGATTCACCCTCTTGAGGCTAAGCTTTAACCTGCTTTCCCAACTTAAGAAGACCGGGAAGGTGCTGGCAGAGGTATAATTTACATAACATTTCAGATTATGTAAATTATACCTCACTCTCGGAAAGGTGCAACAAATCGTCTCTTTACTCAAATGTACAGCCGTGGGCTGATTGATACGGCTAGGGAAAAGTGATATAATTCACGTATCCTCAACCCGCCCTTTGCCAACCCGGTTATTATTGTCCGCGCTATTTGTGAAAGAACCTCGGTAGGGGTCTCCCGTTACCTGAAGACCATGATCCCCGATCCCAATCAGAAACACCGCTAAAGATAGTAGCAATAATTATTGAGGCGTAGTTAGACTTTTTGTCCCACTTCTGCTAGCATCTATGGGCTTTTTTTAGCTGGCTGTAGGCGTCAGATTAGGGGCGAGTCCACTCTTGCATAAGGCCAAAGTGTGAGTCAGAAAACCGTTAATGATCAAGTCGAGCAGTTGAAAGCGGAAATTTCAGGGCTCAAACAAGCGCTGCAGAAATCTCAAGAGCGCATCAATGCCTTGAATGTGATCAATGAAGTTGATCGCTCGCTGACGTTGGAGTTGAGTCTCGACCCGCTGCTGCACAAGATCTTGGCGGGCGCCGTCAATGTTATGGACGCTTCGGCCGGCTCGCTGCTGCTACTGGACCAGGTCACCGATGAGTTAGTTTTTGCCGTGGTTGAAGGCGGAGCCGGTGAGAGTCTGCAAGGGACTCGCCTCAAACGTGACACCGGCCTGGCCGGCTGGGTTGCCACCAACCGCCAACCCCTGATTGTGGACGATGTCAATCAAGACAATCGTTACTTCAAAAGCATCGCTGACAGCTTCGATTTTAAGCTGACCTCACTCATTTGCGTGCCCATGGTTTCGCGCCACAAACTTATCGGCGTGCTGCAAGTGATCCACAGCGCTGACGGTCGTTATTTTGGGCCGGTGGAGGAGGAACTCCTCAGCGCCTTCGCCAGTAAAGCCGCCATCAGCATTGAAAATGCTCGCCTATACGAAAGTCTGAAAGAGGAGCGCGATAAACTGGTCATTGTTGAGGATGAAGTCCGCAAACGGTTGGCTCACGATCTCCACGATGGGCCAACGCAGTTTGTCGCAGCGATGGTCATGAACCTGAACTTCGTTAAAGAGCTTCTGGACCGAGCCCCGGAGCATGTGCCGGCCGAAGTGGAGCGGAATATTGAACTGGCTCAAAAAACGCTTCGCCAACTCCGGACGTTGCTGTTTGACCTGCGGCCGGTTATCTTGGAAACGCAAGGGCTGGTCCCGGCGTTAGAGGTGTATGTTGAACGCCTGCGTGAAACTGAAAAAATGGACGTTGAGCTGCATGTCGCCCATAAGTTCAAGCGGCTGTCCAAGCGGGCGGAGATTGCCATCTTTGCGGTCATTCAAGAAGCGGTCAACAATGCCAAAAAGTATGCCCGGACCTCTACCGTGGAGATTTTGATTAAGCCAGACAAAGCCCAGGACAGGTTGACGGTCACCGTTCAGGATAACGGCCGGGGGTTTGATCTGCACACTACCCAAAAAAGCTATGACAAACGGGGGAGCATCGGTCTGGTCAACATGCGGGAGCGGGCCGAAGCCATTAGCGGTCAGTTTAGCCTCTGGTCTGAAGTGGGCCGGGGCACCACCGTTCAACTCCTGGTCCCGCTCACCGAAAATTACGTCAACAGCATGAAGGACAAATGAGTATCGTGAACAGTGACATAGCCCTCTCCTTCTTTTTGCAACTTCTCCTAGGGCACGTGGTTGGTGATTTTCTGTTACAACCCTATTGGCTGGTGCTGGCTAAACGACGCGGCTGGCCAGGCCTACTTTTACATGTTTGGGTCGTAACGTTCACTACCGCTATTTTGATTTGGAACTCAATCCCCAACTGGTGGGTCTGGGTGATTGTGCTCTTTGTTGGCCACCTATTTATCGATCAATTCCGGACCTTCGTCTTTATCGATAACTCAAAAGGCAAAGGACTCTTGTTGTTGATTTTAGATCAGGTGGCCCATGTGATGTTGATCTGGCTGATTGCCTGGGCTGCCACCGGCTGGACTTGGGCCAGTCTGGCAACGCTCCCGTCGCTAAACGCACCCAACCAATTTCACTTGATGGCCTACCTCATCGGTCTGGCGACGCTCATCAGCACCGCGCCGGTGCTTGAAGCAGAGGTGACCGTCGCCGTCTGGGCCGCTCAAGGCCAGGAGATTAACCACACCCTGGGGATCGACACCAGCGACCGGGTTCTGGGTGGCTTGGAGCGCATTTTGGCGATGGCCTTCATCCTCTCCGGGTTCGGCCTCCTGGCGCCTCTCGTCTTCTTGCCCCGCCTAGGCCTGATGATTTTTCAGGGGCAAGCCCGCCAAAACCGGACCCAAGTTATCACCAAAGTCGTCACCAGTCTGGCGACCGCTGTGGTTGTCAGCTTAATCCTCTTCAACGTGCCAATGCCGATTTTATTTGTGTAGTTGGAACAAAAGGGGAAGCGTCACCGCTTTACATCTGCGCGTCTTGACCTAAAATGGCGCTAAAAATAGCTTGAAGCTCTTCTTGAGAATAGAAGTGGATCGTCAGTTTGCCACTATTTTCTTCGGACCGGCTTAATTCAACCTTGGTCCCCAATTTCGACTCGAAGCGGGCCAGCATCTCTTTATCGTGCGGCGTTAGAGTGGGCCGTTTCGGTTTTGGGGCAGGATCGCCGGCCATGATCTGGCGAACCAAGGCCTCAGTTTGGCGGACGGTCAGCCCTCGCTCGATAATCTTTTCTAAAATTTGAAGCTGGTCGCTCTCTTTTTTCAAGCCGAGCAGCGCTCTGGCGTGACCCTCGGAGATCTTGCCGGCAATCAGAGCCGACTTGGTGACCTCAGCTAACTCGAGCAACCGGATCTTGTTCGTGACGGCCGTCCGGCTTCGACCGACCCGCTCGGCAGCAACCTCCTGAGTCAGGCCAAACTCTTCGATCAGTTGGACATAAGCTTGCGCTTCTTCCAGCGGATTTAGGTCAGCCCGCTGGATATTCTCGATGATCGCCAGTTCCAGCATTTGCTGCGGCGTGGTTTCCTTGATGATCACCGGCACACTAGTTAAGCCGGCGAGTTTGCTGGCCCGCCAGCGCCGCTCGCCGGCGATAATCTGGTAATCCTCGCCCAGCCGCGTCACCACCAGCGGCTGGATCAAGCCATGCTCTTGAATGGAGTTGGCTAAATCGGCCAACCGATCCTGATCAAAAAATTGACGAGGTTGGTGGGGGTTGGGTTTAATCCGATCGAGGGGCAATTCTAGCGCCCCGGACTGAACCTCCGGCGACACCGGCCTGGCAGCCGGAATGAGGGCTTCCAGCCCTTTGCCCAGCCCTCGCCGCTTTGACATACTCACCGTCTACCCTCTCTCTCTTGTCTCTAACTGGCGACGAACCCGAGTCAGCAGCTCCTCGGTTAAGCGCTGATAGGCCTTGCTGCCAATGGAGTTGGGCGCATAGGCCAGGATGTCTTCTCCGTAACTCGGGGCTTCGCTTAAGCGAATATTGCGAGGCACGATGGTCTTAAAAATCTCCTGGGCAAAATGACCGTTGACTTCCCGGACCACGTCAGCCGCCAGGTTGGTTCGAGCGTCGTACATAGTCATAATTACGCCGGCCACGCTTAAGTCCGGGTTAAGGCTCTCTTTGACCAGATTGATGGTGTACATCAGTTGGCCCAGGCCTTCCAAGGCCAGATACTCACACTGAACGGGGATAATCACCCCCTGGTTGGAGGCGGTCAGGGCATTAATTGTCAGCAGGCCCAGACTTGGCGGCGTATCGATGAAGACAAAATCATAGTCACTTAACACGGGTTGAAGGGCCTTTTGCAGCAGCGTTTCCCGGGCCAGCACCTGCACCAGTTCAACCTCCGCTGCCGCCAACTCCGACGAAGCGGGGGCAAGCATGAGCCGTTCTCGCGAGGAGGGCTTAATCACCTGCGCCAGCGGTACTTTGTTAACCAGGGTGTCATAGAGGGACAAATCATCAGGGTCCAGATTGACCCCTAGGCTGGACGTGGCGTTTCCCTGCGGATCGGCATCAACGACCAAGACGCTCGCTTGGCGAGCGGCCAAGAACGCCGCCAGGCTGACTGCGGTGGTAGTCTTGCCCACCCCGCCTTTTTGGTTGGCTACCGCATATACAAAGGTCGACTTGTTTCCCATGACGCTCATTCTAACACGCCCCCAAACGACGAACAAACCCTTACTTAGACAACCTGATGCTGTTCTAAGTAGAACTCAACCTCGCTCCGGTCGGGCGCCCCTTCGGGACCGTGGCGCTCAATCGCCATCGAAGCGGTGACATTAGCAAAGCGCGCGGCCTGCCACAGATCACCGGTTTCCTTCAGGCGAATAAAAAAGGCGGCGGCAAAAACATCACCCGCTCCGGTCGGATCAATAGGCTGAGCCGGGCGAGGCGGCACATGGAGGCGCTCGTTGCCGGTAATAACGGTACAACCAAACTCACCTTGAGTGACGACCAAGATCGAGGTCCGGGCGGCCCAGGCCTCGGCGATGGCCCAGTTGCCTTCCACATCCTCAATACTGATGACCGAGGCTTGCAATTTAGGCAAAATTTCTGCCGCGCCAACCCAATCGCCAAGCGAGACTACGCCGCGCTCGTCCCACTGCCTGAGCCAACCTTGCGGCGTTGAAACGAGCACAGCGTCAGAAAAGGCGTTGACAATATCTGGCGCCATATTTGGCGCGAGTGGACATAAATGTACCAGCTCGGCTTCAGCACATACGGGCGATATATCGGCGGCGGTCATGGGGCTGGAAAAGGGACCGATAAATTGGGTACGATGGCCGTGCGCATCATAGAGGTTGCAGAAGGTCAGCGTTTCCGGCGAGGGCAAGAGACACCACTCCAGATCGGCTAGATAAGCCGGGGGCACAAAGTCGGGCCCGGCGGTGGTGATGATGCGTGGCCGCCAACCGAGGTTCCTGGCCACGACCGAGGCGTAGGTAACTGTCCCTCCGGTCGTGAACTGATTATCCGGGAGCAGATCTTTGGTCACGTGGCCAACGAGGAGGTATGTTTTGGCTTGAGTCACGAGTTCCTCTCAATACAATTTTGGCCCAAAGCTCCCTGCAATATTTTCAAAATAAACGAAACTCCGACAGGAAGCCTGGGGAGGCTTATAGGTCGGAGCCGTTCACTTCAGGATCTAGCGCAATAACGCGCAGTTGGACGCGACTGCGACAATCGCCGGGAGACCTTTACTTAGGAATAATGGTGACTTTGCGGTTAGAGTCGCGACCCACACTTCGGGTCAGCACATCAGGATGATCCCGCAAGGTCATGTGGATGATGCGTCGATCATAAGCGGGCATGGCTTCCATGACTACTCGTTCGCCACTGGAGGCGACGCGCTCGGCCATGCGGAGGGCCATCTGCTTAAGCGAGCTTCGGCGCCGGGCCCGATAGGACTCAACATCAACCACAACCCGCTGCCAGCTTCTGGTCTCTTTGCTAATCATCAGCCGGACCATATACTGGATAGCTTGCAGGGTTTCACTTTGCCGGCCGATCAGAATCCCCAAGTCTTTGCCGGTAATATCCAAAACCAGGGGAGGTTCATCACCGGGATCGACCAGGTCCTCACCCAGGCGAGTGGTTACCTCGGCGCGAATATCCATGAGGCTGAGCAGATTTTCCAAATGCAGTTTGGCCAGGGCCTCGACATCGGCGTCAAGTTCGGCCTCGGGCCCTCCCGGCATCTCGAAGTCTGCCTCGTCAGCCAGTTGGAAATCATCTTCTGAGACCTCGCTGTCTTCCGTCACAGCCTGAAAGGTCTCTTCTTCTTCAACCGGAGCACTTACAACCGGCTGAGGTTCTGGGAGGGGTGGTGGCGCCGCCTGAACTTTGGGTTTAAGCCGCACGATGGCGTCTTCGGCGCCCAAACCGAACAGGCCTTTTTTACCTTCGGTAATGATTTCAACATCAACTTGGTCACGGGTGAGGTTAAGCTGTCTTAGGCCGACCTGAATCGCTTCTTCTACCGTTTTAGCGCTTACGTCTAGACTTTCTCTTTCGGTCATCTTTTGTGTTGGTGTCCCCTTCTGCTGAGGTAGCGGGCACAGAACCTGAGCTAGGCGTCGAAGCCGGCACCGGCGCGGAGCCAACCGATGCGCCCGCCGCCTCGGGTTTTTTGTCATACTGGGTCTTGGTAAGGTAATGCTGCGCTACCCCCAGGATGTTGCTCGTGAACCAGTAGAGTGTTAAACCGGACGGTACGTTTAGAGCAAAGTAGCCGAACATAATTGGCATAAACTTCATGATGTTCTGCATTTGAGCCTGCTGCGGATCGGTGGCCGGCGGAGTCATTATTTTTTGAGTATAAACTTGCGACACAATCAACAGGACTGGCATCACCAGGTAGGCAATTGTTCCCGCGATGCCGTACTCCATCGAGGTTAGCCACCCAGGTAGGATACCACTTCCCCCAAAGTTAGAAACCGGTCCGGATAGACTGGGGATCCAGAAGAACCCCTGGTTGAGGAGACCTTCATGGGATAGTTGAACCAAAGCCTGGTACAGGGCAAACCAGATCGGCATCTGTACGATGAGCGGCAAGCAGCCACCCAGCGGATTGACCCCGTGCTCTTTGTAAAGGGCCATCTGCTCCCGGGCCAATGACTCGCGATCATTTTTGTACTTATCTTGAAGCGCCTTGAGCTTGGGTTGAAGCTCCTGCATGCCTTTGGCGGATTTAATCTGCTGCATGTTCAACGGGAAAGTAGCCAGGCGCACCACAATTGTGAAAATAATGATGGCAAACCCAAAAGCATAGGGCAGCCCGACTCGCTCAAAGGTAACATCAAAGAGAACCAAAGCTTGGGCAATGAAGTTTACAAATCGGCCCCACAGCCCGAGTTCACGGGCAACGGTGGTGATCCTAACCTGAGCTTCTTTCTGAGCGCCGCCAACCTCCAGGACAGCGGTGGTCGCAAAGCTCTGGTCAGCGGCCGCGGTCGACGGGGCGATAGCCGCATACGTCACCACGGCTTCGTCACCGGCGCCCAGTTCTCCGGTCCAAACAATTGAATTTTCTACAGCTTCGATCGAACCGACCGTCGCCGAAATTGAGGCGCGTTGCAGGGCCAAACCATCGGGTAAGGCGGGCAGTTCACTGGTGACCTGAGCCGCAACGGACTCCGAACCGGTATTAGCCACTTTCGCGGTGTAAGTAAACACCTGCCCCAACGGCACCACTTCATCGCTGCTGGACAGATCAATCGATACTGCTTCAATTTGGCCCTGTAGGACCGGCCCCACGGAGGGAAGATGTTGGGGAGCAGCCAACGCTGGCTGCAAAAGGGTTAGGGCGACAACAAATCCAACCAGGACTAAGATAACAGCAAGTAATCTAAACCCGTGACGTTGCAATGTATTTAAATCCTTCTAAGCTCGATCCAAACGTGATCGAGTTTTATGGGACGGGATCATATCCACCGGGGTGGAGCGGATGGCACCGACCAATACGCTTGACGGTTAACCAACCCCCTTTTAACAGCCCATATTTATTAATTGCTTCATACCCGTAGTGAGAGCAAGTGGGATGAAATCGACAGGCGGAGGGTAGCAGCGGTGAGATAAACTTCTGATACAAACGGATCAATCCTAGGGCAAGGTATTTCACAAGCTGCTCACACCAACAAATCCGCTGCTTTAAGCAACCGATCCAGGACTTGACGAATAGCGGTAAAAGGAACCTGACTGGCCGATTTTCTAGCAATTATAACCAGGTCATAACCCGGCTTTATTTGAGACAACCGTAATCGCGCCACTTCACGCAGTTGACGCTTAATTTTATTCCGCTCTACCGCTTTACCCAAACGCTTGCTGACCACAAACCCGAAACGGTTATGATCTAACTCATTCCGTAGAAATGCCAGCACCATAATCGGGCTGGCATAAGACTGACCAAACTGCCGCACACGTTGAAAATCGCTGTTTTGGCGAAGCCGATACTTGCGCTTCATAAGTCTGGGGCGACCTGACCCAGATCATGTGTCAAGAGCACAGTGTTCGCGCCAGTCCCGGCTCGCTCAGTCAGCGTTCCAATTAGTATTCTTTGGATGAACACGCTGAACCGCCAGCGCCTTACGGCCACGCGCGCGACGAGCTTGTAGGACCCGGCGACCTCCTTTGGTTGACATCCGCGCCCGAAAACCGTGGACGCGAGCGCGGCGGCGGCGCTTAGGCTGATATGTTCTTTTGGGCATGGTAACTCAAACCTCTTTCAAGTTGGATAATCGACACGAGATTATACCTTTAGCCCTTGCACTTGGCAAACTGTTATGGACGGTAGCTTTACAATCTATTCGGCTTTAACCAGGGAGCGGCTTAATCCCTGCTTAACCACCGGCGACGAAAGCACAATCGAGGTCGTGGTTTGGCCGTAAGGGGTCAGTTGGCCAATCAATCGTTCAAGATGAGCAATTGAGCTAACCACGACCTTCATTATAAAGGCATCGTCACCGGTTAGATGGTGGCACTCCAGGATCTCCGGCAACCCGCCAGCCAGGGCTTGAACCTGCCGGTACCGATCGCCGCTGGTGCGCAACCGGATGAAGGCGGTCATTGACGCGCCAATTTTGTGCGGATCAAGTTTGGCATGGTAACCGGTAATCAGGCCGGCTTCTTCCAGCCGGCGCACTCGCTCGGCCACCGCCGGCAGCGACAGGCCAACCCGTCGCCCTAACTCGGCAAACGACAGCCGGGCATCCTCCTGCAAGGCCAGCACCAACTTCCAGCCGATCTCATCCAACAGTTTTTGATATTCTGAGGTCATCATAAATTTCTTTCTTAGTTTCTAAGACATAACGGGCTGATAGGATAAGATTTCTAATTTACTTTCCAGAGTTCATCTTATAAACTACACTTTAAGTTTAACCCTTTCGGACCACTTCGGCAAACGAGGGTCTGAACCAAGATCAGGAGCAGTCGCTGTGGATTTGACCGTCCTATTCAAGGGTCTCGTTATCGGTTTCTCAATCGCGGCGCCGGTTGGGCCAATTGGCGTGCTTTGCATCCGGCGAACTTTGGCCCAGGGCTATGCCGTAGGGATCCTAACCGGGCTCGGGGCGGCCACGGCGGACGGACTTTATGGGGTCGTAGCCGGCTTTGGGCTGACCTTTGTCTCTAGCTTCTTACTGAACCAAACGACGCTGCTGAGTCTGGGCGGAGGGCTTTTCCTCTGCTACTTGGGGCTCAAGACGCTTTTCGCTCGACCGGCTCTAGAAGCGGCTCATACCCGCTCCGGCGGGCTCTTCACCGCCTATACCTCAACCTTTATCCTGACCCTGACCAACCCGGCCACCATCCTCTCTTTTGCCGGTATCTTTGCCGGATTAGGACTGGCTGAGGCAGAGGGTGACTATGCGCAGGCCAGTGGGCTGGTAGCCGGGGTCTTCACCGGCTCGGCTCTGTGGTGGCTTATGTTGAGCGGCGGAGTCAGCCTGCTACGGACCAAATTGACGCCAGCCCGCCTACGCGGGGTCAACCTTGTTTCAGGTCTGATCATCACCGGTTTTGGCTTGCTCATCCTGCTGTCTTTACTCCCCTAAGAAGTATCTCAGCATCCTAAGGCGAATGCAGCCTGCCTGGCTCCTCTCTCGTTTGCCACCGGCTGCGCTCGCTGCTACCATGAGCCCAAATCTTTAGATTAAACAACGCCTAGGCTGGGAACTTTTCTTGCTCGACTCACCGGTCATTATCATTCTGGTGTTACTGATTATTTTTAGCGGCACCTTTATCCATTCGACTGTCGGTTTTGGCAGTGCTCTCATTGAGATGCCGCTGTTGACCCTGCTCGTTGGAGTAACCCAAGCCACGCCGCTGGTCGGTCTGCTCGGTTTGGTTATGGTGATGATCATTGCCGGCGGCAGTTGGCGGAGCATTAACTTCGGCGATGTCTGGCGTTTGGTGGTTGCCTCGCTGGTCGGTATCCCCTGCGGTCTGTTCTTGTTAAAGACCGCGCCGGAAGGCCTCGTTAAAGCTATGCTTGGCCTTTTGATCATCAGCTTCAGCCTGTACAATCTCACTTGCCCGCGCCTGCCTACGTTGCGGACCGACCGTTGGGCCTTTGGCTTTGGGTTCTTAGCCGGCTTGCTCAGCGGAGCTTATAACACCGGTGGCCCGCCGGTGGTGCTTTACGGCGCGCTACGACGCTGGTCACCCACCTCGTTCCGGGCCACGATGCAGGGCTATTTCCTACCGGGCAGTTGGCTGGTTGTCTTCGGCCACGGCTTGGCCCGGCTCTGGAGTTGGGAGGTTGTTCTGTTGTTCGGCCTCTCACTGCTGCCGATGGTGGCCGCCGTCTATTTGGGGGGGCGTCTCAACCGGCACATTCCAACGGGTCGATTCGATCGGCTGCTCTATGTCTTGCTCATTGTTTTAGGGGTCTTGCTGCTGATTTGAGAGCTCCAGTGACGCAGCGGGCTGACAAAACGGCCCGCCACCAAGCGTTTCTGAATGAAAGTAACAGGGGGAACCGTGACAAATTTACCTGACCGCGTTCAAAACCTACTCGAGCGATCGGCCCAGTTGCACCACCATCTTTGCCCCCGCCAGGTGCTTGGGGTCAGAATGGGGCTGTTGGGCGGCAATCTGCTCGATCTCGAAGTGCCCCAAACCGGTAAACGCCTCTTGACCATCGCCGAGACGGACGGCTGCACCACCGACGGCCTGGCTGTCTCCACCGGCTGCTGGGTGGGGCGGCGATCGTTGCGCGTCCTGGATTTTGGCAAGGTGGCCGCCACCTTCGTCGATACCGAAAGCGGTCGGGCGGTACGGCTGGCGCCCAGTCCGGACAGCCGCCAATTAGCCACAACATTTGCGCCGGACGCCGCCACCCGGTGGGAGGCTTATCTGACTGGCTACCAACGGGTGCCGGATGAGCATTTGTTTAAAGTCGAGTGGGTTCAGTTGACCCAGTCGTTGGAGCAGATTCTAAGCCGGGAAGGCCATCGCGTCACCTGTCAGCAGTGTGGAGAAGAGATCTTTAACGAGCGGGAGGTCAGGCAGGACGGTCTAAGCTTGTGTCGAGCCTGCGCCGGCGCGCGTTACTACACCGTCCTCACGACCGGCCCCACCTTAGCGGCACAGCTACTGCCCGTAGTAGACCGCTACGTTTTGTAGATGCTCGTCGTAGCTGCGGGCGAAGACGTGGCGCCCCCCTTCGCAGCCGGGGCGGGCACAGACGAAGAACAGATAATCGGTTTGAGCCGGGTTGAGCACGGCTATAATCGACTCAAGGCTGGGATTGGCGATCGGGCCGGGCGGCAAACCGGGGTAGAGATATGTGTTATAGGGCGAGTCGACCTGGCTGTATTCATCCAGCGAGACCGGCGACTTCCACCACTGGTCGGTGGCCGCCTGGTAACCCATGGCGTACTGGACCGTCGGATCGGCCTGCAAATAGGCGATCGGGCTGGTCGGGCTGAGCCGGTTAAGGTAAACACTGGCGACCAACGGCTTCTCGTCGGGCTGGGCCGTCTCCCGCTCGATAATTGAGGCGATAGTGAGGACCTGGTGAAAGGTCAGCCCGCGCTGCCGGGCCAGTTCCAGCACATTGGGCGGCAAGTGGCGGGCCATATTATCCACCATCCGGGCTATCAGATGCTCCGGGGTAGGGTTGTCCGGCAGATGGTAAGTACCCGGCATAAAGTAGCCCTCGTAGGAGGCGCTGGGCGGGCGATCGGCCAGCAGGGGATGGCTGATTACGGTGCCTTCGGTGGCTAAACGCAGGAATTGGTTGCCGTCCATGGTGCCGTTGCGGGCCAGTTGGGTCGCCACCTGCTCAATCCGCCAGCCGGGGAAGACCGTAATCACATTGCGCGACGCGTAGCCCCGGTAGAGTACCGTCGCAATCTCCTTCATTGACATGTTACGCCGCAACTGATAGTCACCGGCCTGCAGACGGGTATCGATGCCGTTATAGCTGAGCAGTTGGCCAAAGAGGCCGGCGTCACTGATCAGGCCCTGGTCCTGCAAGCGCAGGCCAATCGAGTAAGCCGCCTCGCCGGCCTCAATTTCAAAGGGCGTCATCCGGCTGTCGGTGGAGATGGGGGTATTGATCTCTTCGGCTCGCGCCTCCAGCTCCGAGTAGAGGGCCATTGCCTCTCGATCCAGCAAGCGGCCCCAGCCCTGACCCGGTCCAATACTAAGGTCAGCCCGGTCGGTCGCCGCGCTGTAAGCATAGAGGCCCATCGCCAGCAAAATGAGGCCGAGGGCAGCCAGGGCCAGCAGGAGGGTCTGAAAAGCTGAAATGAAGAGAAAGAAAAGTCGTCTCATGGCGGTCGCTACAATATTATGTTAACATTATAGCCTAATCGGCGACCTTGCAAAACTTTAGGCCGTAAATCCGTTGACTTAAGCTTTTGTAAATTTCAAGGGCAGTTGTGATGGCAGATCGTCGCCTGGAAAAAGGTGTGGTCAAAGGTGCCATCCTCATTTTTGGAAAGCACAAACAGAAGATACTCGCCCACCTTGACCTGGGGAATAATGAAGCGATTGGCAAAACCGGTGTCATCTTCGCCGAGGAGTTGGCGAGAGAAGACCGGTTGGCTAGAAGTATCCGGCGTGTTGTGATAGACCGCGACCAGCACCCCGTCGCCGCCAGGATCGACCTTGCTGGCCTTAATCAAAACTTCCACCGGTCCCGTGACCGAGCTGGTCCAGCGCCAGCCAATGTCGGCCCCGTTGCCGGGATGACCGCTGCCCTCACAGATCCGCACGTAGTCAACTGCATACCAGCAGGTGCCGTACTCGCGGCTCTCGTAACTCATCGGTGTCCACTCGCTGGAGTCAGGCCCGGACCAAAGATACTGCCAGTTTCCCTGCGAGCCGGAGAAGTTAACTTCGGAGTCGGTCAAGAGCTGCGGTACCGCGCCGGGGACAGTGGTTGGGGTGGGGCCGGCGTTAAACGGCTCGGTCTCGCTGCGTTGCAGGGCCACGGAACGACCCAAGCCGGGGTCCGTGGTGGGGAGAGGCGGGGGGGGTTGGGAAACCTGCAACCGGTCC
>CALMIS010000244.1 GCA_937864185.1 uncultured Chloroflexota bacterium | reverse complement strand
GATCAGCCGTGAAATGAGTCGTCTCGACTCCGATGCAGACCTGATCAGCCGTGAAACGGTATGACTCGATGCCGGGGAGCACGTGATCAGGCGTGAAACAAGGCGTTTCGACGCCGACTCAGGCCTGATCAGCCGTGAAACAAGATATTTCGATGCCGAGGCCGATGCGATCGCGTCTGAGAGGAGCAAGAAAGCTGGCTTTTTTGACGGCTGGAGAGAGCAAAGGGACACGAGGCAAAGCGAAGGGCGTCCTTGGTCAGAACGCCCTTCAGCTTACGAATGCGCCACCCTCTGGCCGTCAAAAAGAGCCATCGGGGTGAACAACCGTCTAACCTATCCCCGCCGTGGATCTCACTGCCACCAATTGCGGCTCCGACTCTCCCTCGCCCGGCGGGCTCACCGGCACCCGGCCCACGAGGGGAAACGGATCGCTGCCGGTAATCAGGCGGGCGCCACGGTTCTTGGTGAAGTAGTTCCAGGCCCACTGGAACATGACCACCAGCTTGTTGTCAAAGCCGACCAGGTACCAGATGTGGATGAAGACCCACATTAGCCAGGCCAGGTAGCCCGAGACCTGCAGCCGTCCGGCTTGGGCCACGGCCGCGTGCCGGCCGATCACGGCCATGGTACCTTTGTCAAAGTAGCTGAAGTCCGGCACGCGCTCGCCCTCCAGTTGGCGCTGAATCACCTCCGCCACATAGCGGCCCTGCTGCATCGCCACCGGAGCGATGCCCGGCAGCGGCCGGCCGGCCTCATCGAGGCTGTAGGCCAGATCGCCAATGACGAAGATATCGGGGTGGTTGGCCACGGTCAGACCCGGCGTGACCAGCACCCGCCCGGCCCGGTCGAGTTCGGCACCGGTACGCTGGGCCAGGACCTGTCCCAGCAGCGACGCCTTCATCCCCGCCGCCCAGAGTACAGTCCGGGTTGGGAGCTGCGCCACCTGCTCGCCCCGGCGAAAAGTAACCGAGCCGGCGGTGATGTCCGTCACCAAGGCCCCGGTCCGGACCGTCACCCCCAGCTTCTCCAACGAGGCCTGCGCCTGGGCCGATAAAGCCGGGCTGTAGGGCGGCAGAAGCCGGTCGGCGCCTTCCAGCAGCAGAATCTCGACCTCGGCCGGGTTGATCTGGCGGAACTCGTTTTTCAGGGTTTCGTGGGCCAGCTCGCCCAACGCGCCGGCCAGCTCCACCCCGGTCGGCCCACCGCCGACGATCACAAAGCGCATCCAGGCCGCCCGTCGCTCTGGATCATCCTCTCGCTCGGCTGCCTCGAAGGCCAGGAAAAGCCGCCGGCGCATTTCCAGCGCGTCTTCCACCGTTTTAAGGCCGGGCGCCTGCTCGGCCCACTGCTCGTTGCCAAAGTAGTGGTGGCTGACTCCCGTGGCGACCACCAGCGCGTCGTAGCTCACCTCACCATCGCGCAGGATGACCTTTTTCGCCACCGGGTCGAGATCAATCACCTCGGCTTTGAGGACACGCGTATTCTTTTGTTTGCTCAAAATCGAGCGCAGGGGCGAGGCAATATCCGCCGGCGACAAGCCCCCCGTCGCCACCTGGTACAGCAGCGGCTGAAACAGGTGAAAGTTCCGCTTATCGATTAGGGTAACCTTGACCGGTAAACTCCCCATCGCTTTCGCCGCGTACAACCCGCCAAAACCTCCCCCGATAATCACGATATGTTGATTCTTATCTTTCATCGCCAAACTCCCCGTCCAATCAATGAACAATTAGTAATGAACAATTAGTAATGAATAATGAACAATGAACAACCTCTTCGTTCTAAATCTTCCAGCCTTCCCCTCTTCCAGCCTTCCGCCCTACCAATCCTCCAACCCTCCATTCCTCCAACCTTCCAACCTTCCACTCTTCCAACCTTCCAATCCTCCAACTACCGCCCTGGCTCCGGATCAAGTCTTCCTCCCCGCACCGTCGCCCCGAGGACCAAGCCGGCGCCAATCAAGACCAGATTCTTAACGATATACTGGCCTTCCATCGTCAGGCCGAACGGGAAAGAGGTCCACACCGCATCCGGCAATACCAGCAGGGGGAGAGCCGTGCCCGGCATTTGGAGAAACAGCAGCAGCAGGGTTAACCGCATCGACTTACCCAAGATCAAGCCTACCCCAATCAACATCTCCCAAACGGCCAAGACCACCAGAAACAGATCCGGATCAACAAAGTAAACAGTCTGTCGGACCAACTGCTCCGCCGGGCTCATCCCCGGAAATAGCTTCAACGCGCCAAACCACAAAAACACAATTCCCAGCCCGACGCGCATAATCTGTAAGCCGTAAATTGCCATCCAGCCGGTGATGGCCCGATCAATCCGGTCAAAATAAGTTGCGACCACACTTCCTTTGAAAACACTGTGCATAAAAGCCTCCGTTTGGAATGAATAAAAGTTTGATTGGGTCCAGCTTGAAGCCTGTTTTGTGAAAAATTTCACGGCAACTACCTAAAAAAAACTGATTAACCAGCATCTACTTGTGCATCTTTTCACAAGTATAATATTAGCCCAAGATTAAAGCAACATTAGAAACAATAAAGTTTCTAAACTCACTGGAAAAATCCGCTGTCAAGGCTGCCGATGTCGGTAAGATTGGATTTATCCGCGGAGAGGGAAAGGGACGCCGGCGCGCTAGCCACCGACGACGGGGCTGCGGCGCTCCAGCAAAGTTGTGTCGAGCCACACCCCGTGGCGTTGGGCAATCCGCTCCCGGACCCCAACCCGGCGAAAGCCGCAGGCCTCGTGCATGGCGATACTGGCGTGGTTGTGGGGAAAGATCGTGGCCTGGAGAGTCCAAATCCCGGCTCGCTCCGACTCGGCGATGAGGGTCAAGAGGAGAGTCTTGCCGAAGCCTTGCCCGCGCACTCTGGCGGCCAAGTAGATGCTCACTTCGGCGACGCCGTGGTAGACCTGGCGCCGCGAGACCGGGCTAAGCGCGGCCCAGCCGACCACCTGTTCCTCCAGTTGAGCCACCAGACGGCAGTCAGGACGATGGGCTTGATCCCAAGCCTCCCAGGTCGGCGTTTGGGTCTCGAAGGTGGCCAGGCCGGTTGCCAGCCCTTCTTCGAAGATAGCCCGCACTACAGGCCAGTGGCTCTCCTGCAAGGGGGCGATGGTTAGCGTGGTCGCCACGGTTTAGATCGAGTCGCCATGGACGATTTGACCATCACAGATCGTCAGCAGCGGATAGACCTGACCGATCTCGGCCGGCGGCGTGGTGAAGAGATCGCGGGAGAGCAGGACCAGGTCGGCCAGGTAACCGGGCTTAAGCTGGCCCTTTTGCTGCTCTTGAAATTCGGCGTAGGCTGCCTCGCGAGTGTAAGCCAGCAGGGCCTCGGTTAGGGTCTGGCGCTGGTCGGGCCAGCCCTCGACCCAGGCCTGGCGGGTGAGGGCCGCGCGCAGGCCGACCAGCGGGTCCGGGGTGGCCACCGGCCAATCGCTGCCAAAGACCAGGCGCGCTCCCGCCTCCCGCAGCGTCTGCCAGGCGAAGGCATCGCCCCAGCGCGAAGGGGGCACACGCTGCCGCCACGGGTCGGGGTCGTCCGGGCCACTGGGGGCGTGAGCCGGCTGGAACGAGGCGATGACGCCCAACTGAGCAAAACGCGGCCCATCGTCCGGATGCAGCAACTCGATGTGTTCGATCCGGTGCCGGCTGTCGCGCCGACCATGGCGCTCTTGCAGGGTGGCGAAAGCGTCCAGGGTCCGCCGGACCGCGCCATCGCCGATACAGTGGACGGCCATTTGCATGCCCCACCGGTCCACTTGCCCGGCCAGGGTCAGAAACTGCTCGACCTCGAACAAGGCCCCGCCGCGCTGGCCCGGCCGATCAGCATAATCGGATAGAAGTAGGGCCGTATAGTTTTCGACCACGCCATCCATAAAGAACTTGACTCCGTGGCTGCGGACTTTGTCGCCCCGGCAGGCCTCATGCATGGCCACGGCCTCTTGCAGCGCGGCCAGATCCATGCTTGGCTTAACGTGGAACGGGCAGTGGATCCGCAGGGTTAGCTCCCCCGCCGCTTCAAGCTCGTGGTAAAAAGCCAGCTCTTGGGCATCGCCGTTCATGTTGTGAACGCTGGTCACGCCCAGGGCCGCTGCCTGAGCCAGCCCCAATTTGAGCAGTTCCCGCTGGCGGGCCTGATCGGGGGGCGGGATCAAGTCGGTCACCAAATTGAAGGCGCCGGCCTCGCGCAGTTCACCGCTGGCCAGGCCATCAACGCTGCAAACGATCTCGCTGTTGGGACCGACCGGCCGAGCATCTTCTAAAATGCCCGCCCGCTCCAAAGCGGCGGTATTGGCCCAGGCCGTATGGCCATCGTAGGCAAAAATTATTAGCGGCCGGTCGGCGATGATCGCATCCAGAACTCGCCGCGGCGGCAGGTTGGGAGGTAGGACCGCATAGCTCAGGCTCTGGCCAACCAGCCAGGGCAGCTCGGGCTGCTCCTGAGCAAAGGCCCGAACCGCGTCGGTCAACTCCGGCCCGGTGGTAACCTCGCGCAGTTGGATGTCGCCCAACTCGAGCGACCCCCAGAGCAGATGAAAGTGACTGTCGATAAAACCGGGCATCAGCGTCTTCTGCTGCCCATCGATCCGGCGGGTGTGGGCGCTGCTACAAGCCAGGATTTCGTCGTTACTGCCGACCCGAAGCAGGCGATGGCCCTGCATGGCCACGGCCTCGGCCAAAGGCCGGTCTGGATCGGCGGTAAAGGCGCGAGCGTTGGTGATGATTAAATCGGCAGATGGCCTCATGTTAAAACCTCAACAGCCGCTTAAGTTCGGCCACGGTCGCCTCGGCTTCGGTCCGAGCCCGGCGACGCTCCTGCGAGCTGATCGGGGCCGGCGAGCCGTCGTGTAACAGCGGCGGGTCGTAATCACCGGCGACGGCTGCGGGCAGTTCGTTGGAAAAAGTCTGCTCGCTCATTGCGGCCCAGGCCAGGGTCCAGGCCCGGGGCACCACGGCTCGGCTGTACCCCCCGCCACCGACGGCCAGCCAGCGCGGTGAGAGCCGGTGCAGCCGTTGGAAGAGCGCCTCCAGGCCGTGCGTGGTCAAGGCCAGATGGGTCAGCGGGTCGCTCCAGTGGGCGTCGACCCCCAGTTGAGCGACGACAACGTCCGGGGCAAAGCGCTCGAGCAGGGGCGGGACAACCTCGTCAAAGGCCCAAATAAAGGTCTCATCATCGGTGTAGGGAAACAGGGGCACGTTGACGCTGTACCCGTGGCCGGCCTCGCGGCCCAGTTCGTGGGTGAAGCCGGTGCCGGGGAAGAGATAGTGGCCCGACTCGTGAAAGGAGATGGTCAGGACCCGATCGTCGTCGTAAAAAGCGGCCTGGACCCCGTCCCCGTGATGCGCGTCGATATCGACATAGGCCACCCGCCAGCCGGCCGCCAGCATACGATGAATAGCGATCGCGCCATCGCCGAAGACGCAAAAGCCGGACGCGCGATCGCGCCCGGCGTGATGCAGGCCGCCGGTGAAACTAAAGGCCACGTCGGCCTCATCGTTGAGCAGCAGCTCGGCCCCGACCAAGGCGGCTCCAACTTTTAGCCCCTCGCTCTCAAACATCCCGTCGAAGATGGGATTGTCACCACCGCCAAAGCCAAAGCGAAAGGGATTGAGTTCAACCTCGCCCCGGCTCAACCGTTTGACTACCTGGACATACTCCCGGGTGTGGAAGGTCAGGAGATCGGCCTCGGTGGGAGGGCGGCTAGAGACCACCCGAGTGTGGGGGGCGTCAAAAGCCTGGTAAGCGTGGAGCATCGCCCAGGTGTCGAGCAGCCGCTCCGGGCGCAGCGGGTGACCAGGCGGGTGACCGCCGGCCCACAGACTCTCATCACCGATTAAGACGGCACGGGGCATAGACGACTCCTGAGTTAAAATTCTAGAATGGTTCTAGACTGGTTCAATCTTGAAGATTGAACCAGTCTAGCCCACCTAACTTATCGCAAAATAGCGTAGGTGATCTGTAGTCTGACGGTCACATCCACTTCGCCGGGCACAATCCCGCCGCCACCCCCCAGACCGAGGGCTTGCTCCGCCGGAAAGAAGATGCCCTGATCAACGACTTCGCTGACCTCGACCACGTCGCCGAGACCGACTTCATTGAGGGTGGCCAGCTCTTCGGCTTTGGCTTTGGCCTTAGTGACCGCATCCTGGCGAGCTTGAGCTTGCAATTCACTGGGGTCCTCGATGTTAAAGCTAACGCTGTTAACCGTGTTCGCGCCGGCTTCGATGGCCGCGCCGAGGATGATGGTCAGTTGATCCAGTTCCCGGACGGTTACTTGCAAACTGTTACTAACCTGATAGGTTGGCTCGCCCACCTGGCCGGTCGGATCATAGGGCCGGTCCACAAAAACGTTGTAATAGGCGGTTTGGATATCGCTTTCTTCAATACCCTGGGCCAACAGCGCGTCGATGACCGACTCAATCTGCTCTTCGGCCTGCTTTGTCGCCGCTTTGACATCGGGATCGTTGACCTGCACGCCTAAATTAATCTGGGCCACATCCGGCGCCGCCGAGACAGTGCCTTCGCCAACCACGGTAATCCTGCGGCTGGCTTCGTCGGACTGTTGAAGCGTGCCCGCCTGAGCCGTCGCCGGCGTCATAAAAGCCATCACGGCCCCGATACAGCCGATGAACAACACCAGCGCGGCACTAACAGCTATCACTAAAGCTTGATATTTAGTTTTCATGGGGTAAATCTCCTCCCTAAGTTACGGTTATAAGAAATATTATTTGGGTGTTACGGTACTTAGACGCCGGAGATGATCGAAAGGTTCCAGTAACGCGCCTCATTTACGCTGTATCTTACCACAATTAGGGTCGCTTTTCCACATCTTTCGATTTGCCGATTTGCCTGTTCGATAAGCCAACTCTATGATGGCACTATGTTTATTTCTGGAAACGACAGGCCATGAGAGTTGCGCTGGCCCACGATTGGCTCAACCAAATGGGCGGCGCCGAGAATGTGTTGGAGGAGCTGGTCGGGATGTTCCCCGGTGCGCCGGTCTTTACCACCATCTATGGCCCGGCCCTGATGCCCGAGGCCTACCGCCGCTGGGATATTCGGCCGGCCTGGCTCAACCGGGCCCCGGCCATTCATCGGTACCACCAACCCTATCTGCCCCTCTATCCGCCCGCCGTAACCAGCCTCGATTTTAGCGGTTTCGACGTCATCCTGTCGAACAAGAGCGGCTTCATTCACGGCCTGCGCCACACCACCGCGCAGCTCCATCTCTGTTACTGCCTGGCGCCAACCCGCTATGTTTGGGATTATGGCGGCTATGCCCGGCGAGAGGGCTTTGGTCGGTGGTTGGGCCTGATGATTAGCCCGCTGATCAACCGCTTGCAGCAGTGGGACTATCGCGCCGCCCAGCCGACTCCTGCCGGTGGCCGTGGCAAAGTCCAGGGCGTCGATCACTTCATCGCCATCTCCGGCGATATCCAGGCTCGCATTAAGAAATTCTATGGACGCGACTCGGTTATCATTCACCCGCCGGTCGATACCGGCCGTTTTTGCCCGGTGGCCCGGCCGAGCGGCGATTTTTACCTGGTGGTCTCGCGCTTGATTCCGTATAAGCGGATCGATCTGGCCGTCCAGGCTTGCAGCCGGTTGGGGCGTCGCCTGATCGTGGTCGGGGAGGGGCGTGACCGGCCCCAACTCGAAGCAATGGCCGGGCCAACCGTGGAGTTTAAAGGGCGCTTATCCCAGGCCGACGTGGTCGAGCTGATGGCCAATTGCCGGGCCTTCTTTTTCCCCGGCTTTGAAGATTTCGGCATCGCTCCGGTCGAGGCTCAAGCCGCGGGCCGACCGGTGATCGCCCTGGCTCGCGGTGGGGCGCTGGACACCGTCATCGATGGTCAGACCGGCCTCTTTTTCCACGAGCAGACGGTTGAGGCCCTGATCGCCGCTATCGAGGATTTCGAGCGGCTGGCGTTCGATCCGACCGTCGCTCGGACCAACGCCGAGCGCTTCAGCCAGGCTCGGTTTCGGCGTGAACTGCGCGCGTTTGTTGAAAAGAAGTGGCAAGCCTTTCAGGCCTCTCAGCCCAAAAATTCGGTACAGATTTGAACATCGCGGCATTTGGCCTATACTTTAGCTTCGCCTTGCCGCCAATCGCCTGATGACAGGCGGCCGGTGATTTGCTACACTGGAGTCGCCAATTTCGATGGAACTGAAACAGTACGCCCAAATTGTGTGGAGGCGCATCTGGATTCCCATCGCTTTGATCGTAATTGTGGCCGGGGTCAGTTTGCTGACCAGCCAGGCCCCGCCGCCGCTCTATGGCCTGGCCCAACGGTTCAACATTGGCGTTGAGTCGCAAGCGGTGGCCGAGGAGTATTTGTATGATGGTTACTACGCGCTGGTTTCTTCGGAATATGTGGCCGATAGCTTGACCGAAATCGCCAGCGGCGAGCTTTTTGCCAGCGACGTCAATCGCCATCTGGCCGAGGCAGGCAGCGACCTGCGCCTGGCGCCGGGGGCTATCAGCGCCGAAACTCGGCACCGCACTCTGCGCCTCAGCCTGACCTGGCCTAACCCTGACGAGTTAACCGTCATCGGCCAGGCGATTGAGCAAACGATGCTGCAAGATGTGCCGGGCTACTTTCCTCAGTTCAGCGCCTCCAGCATTACCGTCCGCACCTTCGACAAATCCGGCCCTTTTCTGGCTAACCCACCCTCCCTCCGTCAGCGGCTCGACCTGCCCATCCGGCTGATTCTGGCTTTGGTGGCCGGCATTGGGTTGGCTTTTTTGCTCGATTACCTGGACGATAGTGTGCGTGGACGCTCGGAGTTGGAGGCGATGGGGGTGAAGGTCTTGGCGGAAGTGCCGAAGAAGTAGTGGAGGATTGGAACAGTGGAAGGCTTGCCCTGAGCGAAGTCGAAGGGTTGGAGGGTTGGAGGACTGAAGGGATGAATTTTTCCAGTCCTCCAGTTCTCCAGTCCTCCAAATAACTAAGGTGAGGACAGTTCAGGAAAGGGATGTAATCTGATGGAAATCAGTGATTATCTAAAGATACTGCGCCAACGGGGTTGGATTATTATCGCGGTGGCGTTTATTGCAGCGGCGAGTGCTTACGGCTTTAGTAAGCTGCAAACGCCGGTCTACAGCGCCAGCATCAAGTTGAGCGTCGTTCCGGCCCGGGCCACCGATTGGGGCTCCAGCAACAGTCTCAAAGATTTACTTCGCAACTATGCCGAGAGTATCCGGACCCATACGATGGCCCAGGAAGTCATCGACCGGGCCCAACTCGATATGCAAACCCCTAATCTGCTCAGCAAGCTCTTTGTCAATCCGGATAGCTCGACTTTTACCTTACAAATCGAAGCGCGCGATACCGACCCGGAAGTGGCTATGGCTATGGTCGATACGATGGCCAAGGTCTTCATCGAAGATCGAGACCAGTGGAATCAGCGCCAGGACAAGCGGGACCGGATCGAGGTCCGCATGCTTGACAGCGTCTACAATCTCGGTTTCTCCCAGTACTCTCCGCGGACGTTGATCAACACGCTGGCTGGTGGCCTCTTTGGCTTGCTGGTCGGCTTGCTGGTCGTCTTTTTTCTGGAGTGGCTGGCACTGGACATTATCCGCTCAGCCGGCGACATCGAGCGCGTCATCGATGTCGCGGTCTTGGGGGCTATTCCCTCTAACGCCGACAGCGGCTCGTCTTCGCTGGGTGAAAAGCGCCGCCAACTTATACCACGCCGGAGGTTAGCGACCGGGGATTAAGAGTCTGGTCAACAAACCTATGCCCACCGATGCCATTATTACGCTGACCGATCCGCGCTCTACGGCCGCCGAGGCTTACCGGACGCTGCGGACCAATATCGAATTTTCCGGCGTGGATACGCGGCTCCGGACTCTCTTGGTTACAGCCGCGGCCCCGACCAACGACAAGAGCGTCATCGTCGCCAATCTAGCCGTAGCGATGGCCGATGGCGACCGGCGCGTCATCCTGGTCGATGCCGATCTGCGCCGCCCGGCTCAGCATACTTTGTTTGGCCTGCCGAACGAACGGGGTTTTTCTAATCTCTTTAAAGATGAGAGTGCTTTAAGCCAGCCGCCCCTTCAGGCCGTGCCAAACACGAGCCTGCAAGTGCTAACCAGTGGCCCGCTCCCGCCCATTCCCAGCCAGTTGCTGGCGGCCAAAAAATTGGATGAGGTCTTAGCCCGCCTGAGTGAACTGGCCGAGATGATCATCTTCGACGCGCCGCCGGTCATCACGGTTAATGATGCCTCGCTGTTGGCCTCCAAAGTTGATGGCGTGCTGCTGGCCGTTCGGGCCGGTGGCACCAAACGCGATCACGTCAAGGCGGCCAAAGATCGATTGGAAAAGGTCAACGCCCGCTTGATCGGCGCCGTGCTGACCAATGCTTCGGTCGATACAACTTTGCAGTACACCTAGAATCCAATCCGGCTCTTGACAAAATTGTAAGACCTGCTACCTTAGAAAGTATCAACAATAAAAAAGTAGTCCTAGGGGAGGACGGCCCTGTTTTGGCGTCCTCTTTTTTTTGGAGAAAGACCCACTATGATTGACATCCACACCCACATTCTCCCTGGCGTCGACGATGGCGCCTCAGATCTATTTGAATCGCTGGAAATGGCCCGTTTGGCCGTAGCCGATGGCATCACTCAGATGTTTGCTACGCCTCATCATCGCGACTGCACGCCGCTGACTCGCTTTGAAGTAGCTCAACGCCTGGAAAAGTTACAGTTGGAGCTGACCAAGGCTGACATTCCGCTCAAGCTCATTGCCGGCCATGAAGTCCGGCTGTATGATGATGTCCTCCAGGACTGGGAGCAAGAGCTAGCCGGACCGTTGGGCAATACCAGTTATGTCCTGGCCGAACCGTTGTTCCATAGTTACAGCAAGCGCACCGAAGCGATTCTGTTTGAACTCATCGACCGCGGTTATATCCCGATTTTGGCCCATCCGGAACGGATTTTCCCTATTCAAGAGAATCTAGCCCTGATCGAGCCGGTTCTTGAGCGCGGCGCCTTAGTGCAGCTCACCGCCGGCAGCATCACCTCGGATCGCGATTGGCGGGCGCACCGGGTTGCGGTGACGCTGCTGCGCCAAGGGATGGTTCACATCATCGCCTCTGATGCCCACAAGCCTTATCGCCGCCGTCCGATTTTAAGCCGAGCTCGCGCCGTTGCCGCTCAAATTGTTGGAGCAGAACAGGCCGATGCCCTGGTTACCGGCAATCCGCAGGCCGTTTTGGAGAATCGCCTCATTCTCGCCCCGACCGTTTCGGTGGGCGTAGGTTAGGCAGACCAATTTCCCATTACGCTCTATCGAAATTTTTGATAGCATAATCCATGGATTACAATACGCCTCGCTGTAACTAAGCGAGGCGCATTTTTTGAGTCAAACCGGCAACTTGAAATAAGGAGACAAGTAAAATCATGAAAGGCCTCATCCTCAGCGGTGGGAAGGGCACCCGCCTTTACCCGCTAACCTTCACCAGTGCTAAACAGTTGATCCCCGTGGCGAACAAACCCGTTCTTTTCCGCGTCATCGAGTCGATTCGCGATGCCGGCATCACCGATATTGGGATTGTCGTGGGCGATACAGCCGAAGAAATCAAGCGAGCCGTAGGACGCGGCGGTCAGTGGGGTGTAGAGATTACCTACATTCCGCAGGAGGCACCGCTCGGCCTGGCCCACGCGGTTAAGATCTCGCAAGAGTTTCTGGGCGATGATCGTTTTGTTATGTTTCTGGGTGATAACGTCATCCAGGGTGGAATTAGTCCCTTGATTGCCGATTTTGCCAATAGCCAGTACAACTCGCAAGTGGTCTTAACTCGGGTCGACCAGCCGGAGCAGTATGGCGTAGCTCAGTTGGACGAAGAGCACCGCATAGTCCGGCTGATTGAAAAGCCCAAAGATCCGCCGAGTGATTTGGCTTTGGTCGGCATCTATATGTTCGATCCATATATTTTTGAGGCGGTTAACGCCATTAAGCCCAGTTGGCGCGGCGAACTCGAAATTACTGACGCCATCCAGTGGCTGATTGACCAAGACTATAATGTTTACCCCCATATCCACCACGGCTGGTGGATCGATACCGGGCGCCCCGGCGATATGCTGGAAGCCAACAGCCTCGTCCTGGAAGAACTGAAGCCCACTATCGAAGGCTACGTTGACCGCGACAGTGAAGTGGACAGCCGGGTGACCATCGACCAGGGAGCCGAAGTCATTAACAGTGTCATCCGCGGGCCAGCGATTATCGGTAAGGATACCCGGATTGTTAATGCTTACGTGGGTCCGTTTACCAGTATCTATCATCACTGCGTGGTTGAAAATGCGGAAATTTCGCGCTCGATTGTGCTGGAACATAGCGAGATCCGCAATCTTGACCGCCGGATTGAAGATAGCCTAATCGGCCGCAACGTCACTTTACACCGCTCACCGATTCGTCCCCGCGCCTACAAATTTACCATCGGTGATTACTCTAACCTGGGTCTTCTGGGCGAAGGCGGGCACTAGTTTAACCCAAATTTATCCCAAATATCCCAAATATATCCCAAACCGTGTTGGGATATATTTGGGATATGATCCCCAATTATTATGGAAACGAAGATTATCCGCAGCCACAAACGCAAACGGTCTGTCAGCGCTAAAGTGGTGGACGGCGTTTTTCAAGTTAGTGCCCCGGCTCATATTTCCGAGACTGACCTCCAGCCCATCATCGAGAATCTAAAAAAGCGCTGGGAAAAGCGCCAAGTCAAAAATGAACTGGACGACAAAGCCCTCCAGGGCCGGGCCCAGGAACTGAATCGACAGTATTTTGATGGTCAGTTAAAGTGGAAATCGATTCGATGGGTGACGAATCAGGACAAGCGCTTTGGCAGTTGTACGCCAGGTCAGGGCACCATTCGCTTATCGCATCGTCTGGCGACGATGCCGGCTTTTGTCCGAGATTACGTGATTGTCCACGAGCTGGCCCATCTGATCGAGGCCAATCACAGTCCCAAATTTTGGAAACTGGTCAA
Organism: uncultured Chloroflexota bacterium; assembly: GCA_937864185.1. Classification (GTDB taxonomy): domain Bacteria; phylum Chloroflexota; class Anaerolineae; order 4572-78; family J111; genus JAGRBY01. The sequence continues at coordinate 10,016 of CALMIS010000244.1, read as the reverse complement.
CCGCTACCCCAAAACGGAACGCGCACGCGGATATTTGATGGCCGTCGGCTTAGAAAATTTAGAGGAGTAACCCTGTTTCAGTTGCCTTGGTCAACTTACTCTAGCTTGCTTGCTTTGCTTAATCAACAGGTCAAGACCTTCTTTTAGGGAAATCTTGGCTTGAAAGCCCAATGCATTCTCCGCCTTTTCCGTATCCGCCACCAGGTTCAAGACGCCGCCGGGTTCGGCAGGACTCATGACCACACTCGCTTTTTGATAGGTGATGTACTCAATCTGGCGAATGAGTTCATTGATGCTGGTGCCCATCCCGGTGCCGATGTTGATCACCTCTTGATTGACCTCCTCCGCTGTGGCAGCCAGAGTTAAGGCTTCGACTACATCATCCAAATAGATGTAGTCTCGAGTTTGCGTTCCGTTGCCAAAGACAACCAGCGAGCCGGCTTCGCGGATTTGGCGGATAAATTGAGGAATCACCGGCGCGTGAATAGGGGGCAAGGGTTGCCCCGGCCCATAAGCATTAAAAATCCGTAATGAGACTGTCTCGATGTGCCACAGTTCGCCGATGGTGCGGACATAACTTTCGGCCGCCAGTTTGCTGGCCGCGTAAGGGGAGTCAGGATGGGGCAGTAAGTTCTCGTGGACCCGGCGAATGGCTTGTTTGCCGTAAATGGCTCCGGAGGAGGCTAGCACTACACGCTTGATCCCGGCATCGCGCATAGCTTCCATAATCGCTACGGTGCCGCCGACGTTCGTCTTGTTATACTCTCGCGGATAGAGAACCGACTCCGGTACAGAAACTCGCGCGGCTAAATGGTAGACGCAGTCAATCTTATTGAGCAGCCGCCAAATTTTCGGCTTATCTTCCACATCGCCGCGGGTGAAATGAATTTTGGGGTCAAGCAAAGTAGCGTCGCCGGCGCTCAAGTCATCGAGAACGCGGACACTGTGGCCATGCCGCACCAGGTGATTCGCTAACGCCGAGCCGATGAAGCCAGCGCCGCCGGTAATGAGAAATCGCATTAAAAACTATGTCCCTACTTTGCCGCGCTCAACTTCCCAGGGATAGATAATCCAGTCCTTGGTTTCCTCACCATAAAAATCAGGCGCCTTATCCGGAAAAGCGGAGCGATGAGACTTGTAGTGTAACACTACGGAGAAAGGTCGTCCGCCGGCTTGCCGGACCCGCTCGGTCACGTTGACGACCTCTCGTCCCCGGTCCCAAATATCGTCCACAATGAGAACCTGCCGGCTGCGCAGAAAACTATCGGCTGGAAACTGCATAAAGACTGGTAAATCTAGATCATGTTCTTTATCTTCGTAAAAGTCCACTGAGGCAACCAACACTTGTTTAATACCTAGTCGTTCAGCGATGATGGCGCCCGGCACAATACCGCCCCGCGTAATAGCCAGGACGAGATCATACGTGTAAGTCTCCAGGCGAGGCATCATCGCACTAATCAGCTTGTTAACATCAGTCCAAGAGAGATAGATGTTATTTACCTCAGCCATTGCTTGCTTCCCCAACTAGAAAGTAGTTAAATGCGAGCTCTCGTCGCGAAAAAAACGGATTAAGGGCTTATTTTAACACGAACGGCAGTAGCTTGCGAATTTGGTGACACGAAGGGCCGCTGCCTGCCAAGAAGTGGCTATCTGGCTCTTACTGCACCGTAATTGAGGCTTTAATTTTGGCGAAAGTCGCCTCACCAATGCCGCTGACTTGAGTAATCTCTTCGATAGTGGTGAAGCCGCCGACACTCTCCCGATAATCGATGATCCGCTGAGCGATAGCCGGCCCAATTCCCGGCAACGAGTCGAGCTGTTCGGTGGTGGCGGTATTCAAATTGATGAGTCCGCCAGGGGCCGGGTCAATGATGATCCCGGTTTGCATGCGACCCTCAGCGACCGGGGTAGCAGCGCCGCCCTGCACCGGCGGCGGCGGATTCTCTTCATCCAACCGTGGCACGTGGATCTGTTGCTGATCGATCAGTTCCAGAGCCTGGTTGATCCGCTCCGGATTGGCCTCAGCGGTGAAGCCTCCGGCAGCTAGAATTGCATCCTTGATAATACTACCGGCGGGCAGGTAATAAACATCGGACTTAGCTACGGCTCCGGTCACATAAACCCGCACCGGCGCAGGCGTAGAGGTTGGGGTTGGGATCAGGGTGACAGTTGGCGAGGCAACTTCCGTGGGGCCGGCACTCAGCAGATCTGGCTGAGCCTGAGCGGGCTGACGCCAATAAAACAGGGCCACGCCGCTCACCGCCAGTACCGCCAAGAGACCAAAAACAAGATGACGATTACGATCAAGCCAGGTCGAGTCCATAATGTTTCTCTCCTTGAAGTTCAAGTTTGGATTTGGAATGGAATTGCGTCGTTATTCGATTGGTTACTGACTTAATATTTTACCATATTCCACCCAATTTGAAATGACGATCCGAAGATTTTGCGGAGATTTCTTTAAGGCAAAAAAAAGAGATGGCGCGGTCAGCCATCTCTCTCGACTTGAAGGCAAAGCGTTCTAATGTTCTTTGCTACGGAGCCGAGCTAGCCCTCCGGTCACGAGCGTAACGCCAACCACCACAATCATCACCAAGATAGCCGGCTGGCTGACCGGCACAGTTTCAACGCCGGTGGTGGGCAAGGCACCTGGGGCCGGTTCGGTAACGGCTTCTGCTTCAGCCTCGGTCTCAGTGCTTTCGGCCGGCTCGGTGCTTTCGTCCGCTTCTGCTGGAGCCGCGTCAGCCGTTTCCACCGCAGCGTTATTCTCCAGCATGGCCGCCACCGAGGCCGGCACTAAGACCGAGTCGATGACGTGGATCACGCCGTTAGAGCCTTCGATATCGGTGAGAATGACATTGGCTGTACCCACCATCACATTACCGTCTTCTACCGTGATAGGCAGCGGTTCGCCTAATACCGTATCGGCGGTTTCCAGGCCGGTTACCTCTTCGGCCATAACTTTGCCGGCCACGACGTGATAAAGCAGGACATCCGTCAGAGCTGCTTTATCGGCCAGCAGGTTTTCCAAGACTCCCTCCGGCAGTGCGGCAAAGGCATCATCGGTTGGGGCAAAGACGGTAAATGGTCCCTCACTCTTCAAAGTATCCACCAACTCCGCCTCTTGCAAGGCAGTGACCAGCGTGGTGAAGCGCCCATCTTCAATCGCAACCTCTACGATATCGTTTTCTGCCTGAACCGCCGGCGAGGCCGCAACCGAGGTGGTCAGTCCACCGAACAAAACCAGGGCCAACACCACAGTAGCCAACTTCCACAAATTCTTTAGCACGATATTCTACTCCTCTAATAGAAATTATAACTACAAAGTCTCTAACCAACTGCACCTTAGCAGTTAAGATTGAATTTTCTTCCCAAAATCAACTTTTGTCAATGTTAGTACCGATCGTGACCTATCTTCCTTAAGTGCAAGTTAAAACCCGGTTTGGTTCAGTGGTTACTCAAGCAAAGCTGCTAGAGACAGTGGGCAGCAATAAGGGCTTGACTAACCGTCGACGATGGTAAGCAAGCAGCAGTATTTACGGTTCACAAGCTTTGTGGTATCATACCAACATTGTGCAATCCCACGCTTAGAACTTTGGAGACAGCCATTTATGAAAGCGGTTGTCATGGCTGGGGGGTCCGGCTCCAGACTCCGTCCGCTGACTATTCAGCGACCCAAGCCGATGATTCCCATTGTCAATAAGCCAGTTATTAGCCATATCCTAGATCTGCTCAAGCAGCACGGCTTCACCGATGTGGTGATTACCGTGCAATATTTGGCTGATATGATCCAGGATTATTTTGGCACCGGGGCCTCCCTCGGCATGAATATTCGCTATAGCGTGGAAGAAACACCGCTAGGCACTGCCGGTAGTGTCAAAAACGCTAAGGAGTTTTTGGACGAACCGTTTGTGGTTATTAGCGGGGATGCCCTAACCAACTTTAACCTCACTGACCTGCTGCGGTACCACAAACACGCCAAAACACTGGCTACACTAGCCATCTACAACATTGCTAACCCCGTTGAATACGGGGTCATCACCATTAATCCTGATGGTCAAATTACCCGCTTTCAAGAAAAACCTAGTCGCGGTTCGGTCATGTCTGATCACGTCAACACCGGCATCTATGTTCTCGAGCCAGAAATTTTGGACTTCGTACCGGATAACTCCCCCTTCGATTTTACCAACGATCTATTTCCGCTGCTGTACGAAAAAGGGTATCCGTTATATGGTTACATTGCCCAAGGCTACTGGTGCGACGTTGGCAATATCGCCGAATATATGCGCGCAAATGCCGAAGCGCTAGAAGGCAGAATTGAGGGTTTGGATTTAGGACCCTATGCCGGCGACCATATCTGGACCGGGCAAGATGTTGAAATTTCGCCCAGTGCTCGCTTGGAAGGTCCCATTTATTTGGGCAACTCGGTTCAGATCAAGGACGATGTCCACATTACCGGACCCACCGTTATTCGCGACTACACGGTGGTGGACAATGGAGCGCAAATTGACCGCTCCGTGCTTTGGCGGAACTGTTATATAGGCGAGCGAGTTCAGCTCAACGGCGGAATTGTACTGCGACAGTGCAGCATCAAGACCTACGCCACCGTCTTTGAAAGCGCCGTTATCGGCGATGGAACGATCATCGGCGAAGGGGCAGTCATTCATCCTAGCGTCAAGATTTGGCCCGGCAAAGAGGTCGAGCCCGGCGCCATCGTCAACAGCAGCATCATTTGGGGCTCGCAGGGCCGGCGGGTGTTGTTTGGTCGTTATGGCGTGACCGGAGTAGTTAACATCGATCTTACGCCGGAATTCAGCAGCAAGCTTGGGGCAGCTTTTGGAGCCACGCTCCCCAAAGGGGCAAACGTCACCATTAACCGAGACACACATCGAAGCCCCCGTATGATCAAGCGGGCCATTATTTCCGGACTGCCTTCGGCGGGGGTCAATGTTTGGGATTTGGGCAGCCAGCCTATCCCGGTGGCCCGTTACTTCACCAAAATCAGTCAAGCAGCCGGGGGGGTCCACGTTCGGCTTTCGCCCTTTGACCAACGGGTGGTAGATATCCGTTTCATGAATCAAGAAGGGCTCAACATTAGCAAAAATGAAGAGCGCACCATCGAGCGCATATTTTTCCGGGAAGACTTCCGGCGTGTTTATCTAGATGATATCGGTATTATCGAATACGCCCAGCGGGTTAGAGATCGCTACATTGAAGATTTTCTCAAGCGCCTTAATACGAAAGCCATCCAAAACTTCGGCTTTAATCTAGTGGTCGATTTTGCCGATGCTCCCCTGGCCAGTGTCTTGCCTTTTATTCTTGACGAGTTGCGTTGTAACGTGGTTGCGCTTAACGCTAACGTCGACAAGCTCGGCACGCTCCCGAGTCCGGGCCAGATCCAGACGACGCTAAAGCAGATGCAACTGATCACGACCGCCTTGGGGGCTCAACTGGGCGTCCATTTGGACCCGGGTGGTGAAAAGATCATGTTGGTCGATGATCGAGGCAATCTTCTTAAAGGAGTGACCACCTGTGCCCTGCTGGTAGAGTTGGCTCTCCGCGATGCTCCCGGCAGCAGCATCGCGTTGCCTACCAATTTGCCTATCATGTTTGAACAGATTGCCGAGCGCTACGGCGGCCGTATTATCCGAACTGAGATGGAGGCCGACGCTCTGGTCAAGGCCACCCTCAGTAATGACGTGATCCTAGGCGGTGATGGTCGAGGTCGGTTCATTTTCCCCGACTTTCAGAACACGTTTGACGGCATGATGGCCATGGCCAAGCTCCTGGAGTATCTCGCCACGCAGCGGGGTGCCATTAGCGATATCGTCCTCAATCTGCCACCCTACTACGTGGCCGAGCGCCGGGTTTCTTGCGTCTGGGAAGCTAAACCGAGAGTCATGCGCCTTCTCAATGACAAGTTCCGCAACAATAAGAATCAGGAAACGGAGTATGGAATTAAAGTCACCCTCGGTCCCCACAGTTGGGTGCTTATCGTCCCCGATCCAGATCAGCCCTACTTCCGGATCAATGCCGAGGCCGAGTCCCAAATAGAGGCTGAGGCGCTGGCCGATGAATATGCTCAAACGGTCGAAAATATCTCGCCCCTAGAGTGAAAGCAGCCAAGAAAAATAAAAAGGAGCCTGTCCGCGAGGCTCCTTTTTTGTTACAAAATCTTTAGAGCGGTGTTAAACAATCTCAACCACTGCGCCTTCGGCTTCCAATTTAGCCTTGGCATCTGCGGCGGCTTCTTTGCTGGCGGCTTCCAAAACTTTAGCCGGAGCACTATCGACCAGATCTTTGGCTTCTTTAAGCCCTAGATCAGAGCGAACGGTGCGAACGGCCTTGATAACTTGAATCTTTTTGGCGCCTACATCTTTGAGCACCACATCAAACTCAGTCTTTTCTTCCTCGGGTGCAGCCGCTTCACCACCGCCGCCGGCAGCCCCGGCCATCGGCGCCGCCATAAATGCGGCTGGAGCCGAGGCACTGACGCCCCACTTCTCTTCTAACAGTTTGGTCAACTCCGCCGCTTCCAGAACGGTCAGCGAGCTCAGTTCTTCCGCAATTTTTTGAATATCAGCCACTTTTGAATTCTCCTTTTATATTGTCGAAAAAGTATTCTATGAATTTTTCTTACCTAAAGGGTTGAAATTGCTACTAGGCAGCCTGTTCTTTTGTAGCATAGGCGTTCAACACGTTTACCAATTGTCGAACACCGCCCGACATGACGTTTACAAGCTGAGAAGCCGGGGCATTGAGGACCACGGCCAATTGTGTAGCCGGCGTATTGATCAACCCCAACAACTGGGCCCGGGCAACCTCGATCGTAGGCAACTTGGTAAGGCTGTCAACGCCTTTTTCATCGAGCACACTATTGCCCATCAAGCCGCCTTTGATCAGCAGTTTATCCTTACCCTTGGCAAAATCGACGATGACTTTAGCTGCCCCCGGAACGTTCTGGCCACAGAAGCCAATCCCAACCGGCCCAACTAACAGATTGTCTAACGTAGGTCGACCGATTTGCTGCAAGGCTAACTTAGCCAAAGTGTTTTTGACCACATAGTAGCTACCTTCGGCATCACGCAGTTTGCTGCGCAAGTCTTGCAAATCAGCCACTGATAAACCTCGATACTCAGTGATGATGATGGCCTCACTATGTTGAATGGCTTCGGTGTATTTCGCCACTAACTCTTGTTTCTGAACTTTAGTTATAGCCAAAGCGCCACCTCCTTTCTTATAGGATTTATTTAAAACAGAAACGCCTCTACCAACCAAAGTAGAGGCGCAGTAAGCCAGCTCTTAACCAACCTTGGCTCGGAGCTGGGCTCTACATTATCGATCCAGACTATTCTGGAGACAGCCTGATCGTGATATTTTCTGTAGAGCACTCAGCCTTATGAGCACAAGGTGAGGAAATGACTAGGCTTCAGACTAACGACCTTTACCTCGGCAGGTAGTGAATTAAGCGTCTAAGGCGCGCCTGCTGTCTACGGTACAACCCCAAGTCTGATTATTTTAAAGCCGGGTACTAATTTCGATAAATGATCCTTACCCAGAAAGGGTTAGAGAGTTCTTAACTGCATGGCTTGACCGACATCGACCCGGACACCGGGGCCCATGGTGGAAGTCAGCGTTACCCGTCTGATGTAAGAGCCTTTTGCGGCCGAAGGCTTAGCCGCCATAATCGCTTCCATCAGAGCCGCAAAGTTATCTCTGAGCTTCTCAGGAGCGAAGCTGACCTTGCCAATTGGCACGTGAACATTGGCCGTCCGGTCCAAGCGAAACTCTACCCGGCCGGCTTTTAGTTCACTGACCACCCGACCTACGTCTTCGCCGGGCACGACAGTGCCGGCTTTTGGACTGGGCATTAAACCTCGTGGCCCTAACAGCTTGCCCAATCGACCAACCTTAGCCATCACATTCGGTGTGGCTACGGAAACATCAAACTCAAACCAGCCCTCTTGAATTTTCTGAATATACTCATCCGTACCGGAATAATCAGCTCCTGCATCCAAAGCCGCTTTTTGGGCTTCTCCTTCGGCAAAAACCATGACCCGCACTATCCGCCCGGTCCCGTGCGGAAGCTGTACGGTACTGCGAATCTGCTGGTCGGCCTGCCGAGGATCTAGCCCCATGCGTAGATGAGCTTCGACCGTTGCGTCAAACTTGGCGTAGGCAGTCTTTTTCACCAGATCAACGGCTTCATCCGGCAGATAATCTTTATTGCTATCGACTAATTTTGCAACTTCTAAATACTTTTTGCCCCGTTTTGGCATCTTATTCTCCTATGTGGTCATAACGGATTGTATTCATGGCCAACCCTGCCACGTCTCAAGCTCAGTCCTCGATGGTAATGCCCATACTCCGGGCCGATCCTTCAACCTGCTTCATCGCCCCTTCCATATCAACGGCATTGAGATCAGGCATTTTGGTCTGAGCAATTTCCCGGACTTGATTTCGAGTCAGCTTTCCAACTTTTTTGCGATTAGGTTCACCAGATCCTCTGTCTAAACTGGCCGCTTTCTTGAGGAGATCACTCATTGGCGGTTGTTTAATAACAAACGTAAAGGTCTGATCGGTGAAGATGGTAACCTCCGCCGGAATAATAGAGCCCATGAGATGCTGAGTTCTAGCATTATATTCCTTGCAGAAGCCCATAATATTGATTTGGTGCGGCCCCAAAGCCGTACCCACCGGCGGAGCCGGATTAGCCTTACCCGCCGGAATTTGCAGCTTTACAATTGCTTTTATCTTTTTCGCCATAACTCAAAATCCTTATTGATTAAACTCGTTCAACTTGAAGGAAATCCAGGTCAAGCGGAGTCTCACGGCCAAAGAAATTGACCAGAACCCTGACCCGCGTTTTGTCCAGATCAATGTCATCTACTGTGCCCATAAAGTCTTCAAACGGTCCTTCCACAATTCGGACCCGGTCGCCCACTTTAAAGCTGACCTTAACTTTAGGCGCTTCAGCCTCCATCCGCTTCAGAATTTTATCAACTTCCTCTTGTCGAAGAGGAATGGGTTTGTTGCCGGACCCAACAAAGCCTGTTACCCCGGGGGTGTTGCGGACAACGTACCATGAGTCATCGTCCAGGATCATTTCAACTAAGATATAACCTGGGAATACTCTACGCTCCACCGTACGCCGATGACCATCCTTAAGCTCAACTTCTTCTTCAGTCGGGACTACAACTTGAAAAATCATATCCTGCATCCCCATCGACTCAATGCGATGGAATAGATTTTTCTGTACTTTATTTTCGTAGCCGGAGTAGCTATGGATCACATACCACTGTGTACCAGCAGGGCGAGAGGGCTGTTCGAGGAGGTCGTCATCACCTCCGTTGGGACTACCCCCTTCTACACTTGCGTCATTCTCGTCGGCATCTTCGACAACTTTTTCAAATTCTTCTTTTTCAGCCATAGACCTAATCTACTCTCAATGCCAACTATTGTTCTTGATTGTTAAAATAAAACGCTGCTACGCCGGCCGCAAAGAGGATTACAGCTATCCCAATGCGGATCACGTCCCCACCGATAACACCAGCGGCTACCGTCTGAAAGATGTAATCCAAAGCCCCTAAAAAAACGGCCATAGCCACGGTTACAATAACAATGATCGTCGTCAAATTTTTTGTTTCGTCGCGGGTGGGCCAGACAACTTTGCGTAACTCTGCTCGGGTTTCGTGGTAATATTTAACCAGGCTATTAGGCTCTCTCGCCGCCGGAGCCGGTGGTGATGATGACGACGACGATGACGATGACGATGACGACGATGTATTTGATCTCGACTTTGATTTTGCCACGCTCGTGCGTTCTCCTCACTTAACGGCTTCGACTGCAAATCGCCAACCGTTTACTCACAAAAAGAGGGTGAGGGGGAAAAAGTACCCCTCAACCCTCTGACTTTCCTGTAATCGTAAAGCCAGCTCCTGTTTAGGCGGATCTAAGCTAAAGATTACTCAATAATCTTGGTAATGACCCCAGCACCGACTGTCCGACCGCCTTCTCGA
>CALMIS010000243.1 GCA_937864185.1 uncultured Chloroflexota bacterium | reverse complement strand
TTGGAGGATTGGAGGATTGGGGAGGAAGGAGGAGGAGTGCCGAAGCTCGCTTTGGCGGGAGGTTGGAAGGTTGGAGGATTGGAGGGTTGGAGGATTGGGGAGGAAGGAGGAGGAGTGCCGAAGCTTGCTTTGGCCGGAGGTTGGAAGGTTGGAAGAGTGGAATGCTGGAGGATTGGAGGATTGGAGGGGTGGAGGGTTGGATTTGTTAATTGCTCATTGTTAATTACTAATTGTTCATTGTTAATTACTAATCGTCCTCGAGAAATAAATCTCCTACGCACTACGCCCCACGCACTACGCCCCACGTCCCACGTCCCACGTCCCACGCCAACATAGAGTTGGTAAAGGGCTGCCCCGGCCAAGAGGTAAAAGACCGGGAAGGTGGGCAGCAGATAGCGGATCGCTTTCTTGGAGGCGAGAGTCATCAAGATGAGGTAAGTGAACGCGAAGAGCCACAGCGCCAAGCGAGTGGAGAATTGTGAATTGTGAATGCTTCCCGGCTCCCTACTCCCTACTTCCTGCTCCCTACTCCCTGCTCCCTGCTTTCCTACCCGGACGAGAGAGAACAAACTCAAGGCCAGACCAACCAACAGCCACGGCGTCGCTTTAAGCAGAAAGGCGACCGGGTAGAAGAGCGGGCCGGGGTCTTCGACAAACCGGCCGAGCCAGAACATGCCCAGATTACCGGCCCCGGCTTCTTGATCGACCAGGAGTTTGCCGAAGGTGAGCTTGAGCGTGCCGATTGGGTCGACCCACATGGCTGGCCAGAGCAGGCCGAAAATCAATCCGGCTACAATCACGGCCAGCCCAAGGGCTAAGAGTTGATGACGCCACCAGACGAGTCTGGCCCACTGACCGGTCGTAACCGCCCAGCCGAGCAGCAGCAGCCCTAGCATCGGCCCGAGTAGCAGAGCAGTCGATTTGGTCAGCAGGGCCAGGCCCAGGAAGAGACCGGTCAGCAGCAGGTCGAGCCGCCGACCGTCCCGCAGCCACAACAGCAGGGCCACGCCGGTGAGCGTCATCAAGGTCGCCAGTACCGCCTCGAGGTGGAGCAGCCGGCTGTAGCCCAACAAAAACGGATCGAGGGCCAGCAGCACCCCGGCCGTCCAGGCGGCCGGACCGCCCAGCAACCGGCCGGCCAGAGTGACCAATGTCAGCACGAGCAGCCCGTTCAACAGCCCGACCGCGAACCGTCCGGCGGCGTAGGTGGCCAAAGCTTCGTCTTGCCCGGCCACCCAGGGCGCGGCCCAGGCCGCCACGGTCACCCCCGGATAGCCAATCCCGAGCGTCTGGCCGAAGTCACCGCGGCTCACCCCGGCGGCAAAGGCCTGGGCGTGCTGCCAGAAGAGCGGCTCGTCGGCGGTCAGGAAGCGATCGAGACTGAGCAGGCGGGGCCCAAAGATGATGAGCAGCAGGGCCAGCCCCTTAAACCAGTGATGTTTCATATGAGTTCAGCATACGCCAAAAGCGGCCGCCTGACCAGCGCCAAATGTCTTGCCCCATTTCGGCCATTTGCCCGATCTTTCATTGAAGCTCGAGAGTACCCAGTTTAACCGCGTTCTCGCCGCTGGAGTCGTTTTGGACCGGCAGCCGCTCCAGGGTCTCGAGCCGGTAAAGGCCGGTCCACAGTTCGTAGCGCCCGGCCGGCAGGTCGGCCGGCAGAGGCAGCGCGCTGGTCTCACGGATCGTCTCGCCGGCCGGCCAGAGCGACGTCGGAAAAAGAGTACCCAGCGGGCGATGATCGGCCTGGGCCAGCGTCTCTCCCCCCGCCGAGCGCAGATGGACGAAGACCGTGTAATCGTGCGGGACCGGATAGAGCGCCTGCCAGTAGAGGGTCAGGCGCAGCGACTCGCCCGCTCTGGCCGGCTCCGGCTCGACCGTGTAGCCGTTGAGCGCGATCAGATCACCGAAGACGGCCGGCGCGGTGTGCTCCGGCTCGAGCCGGATCGGTTGCGGCTTGGGCTTGGCCTTGAGGACAAAGATCCCCTGGCTCTCGCTGACCAGCTCGGTTTGAGCCAGCAGTTGCTGCTGGAAAGGCAGGTCGTAATACTCGCGCTGCAGGCCCCAGCGCTCCAAAACCAGCCACACCGGCCCGGCCGCCAGCACTTGGTGCAGTTCGGCCTCCGTCCGCAAGGCCGGCGAGCCCAGCCAGCGATCGACCGCCTGGCCCTCGAGCGTCAGCAGCCGGTAATCATAGCCGCCCCGCCGCTGGACGCTGTAGAAGTCGTTCCGGCCCAGATAAAAATAGGCCGCCGCCGGCGTACCGGTCAAGATTTTGTCACCCTCGCCCCACCGCTCCCGCACGTAGGCAAACGCCGCCGCGTAATCATCGCCGGTGTTCGCCACTCGAGCTGAAGCAGCCGGCCAGGCCAAGGCCATAATGAGCGCCGCGGCGAGCAGGGGAATGATGAATGGTGAATGGTGAATGGTGAATGGTGAATTTTTAATTACTCCCTGCGCCCTACGCCCTACCGCCTGCCCAACCATCGCCATTCCCTGCGCCCCGAGCAGCAGCAGCCCCGGCAGCAGCATAAACAGGTACTTATCATCCCGCCGATCAGGCGAGACCAGGAAGATCATTTCAAGAGTGGTGAGGAAGAGGATGAGGGAGAGGAAGAGGGTGGAAGAATGGAAGATTGGAAGATTGGAAGGTTGGAAGGTTGGAAGATGGGCTGGAGGATTGGAGGGCTGGAGGGCTGGAGGGTTGGAGGGTTGGAGGGCTGGAGGGCTGGAGGGCTGGAGGGTTGGAGGATTGGAAAGGTGGGAAGAAGAATTTGTTAATTGCTCATTGTTAATTGCTAATTGTTCTACTCCCTGCCCCCGCTTGACCCACGCCAGCAGACTCCAGCCGGCGGCAACGAGGGCGAAGGGGGTGAAAATGAGGGCGGGCAGATCGAGATAAAAAGGCGAGATGGCCTGCCAGCCGGCCACTACATTGAAAGACAGATCGCCATAGATGCTCAACACTTGCCACAAACCGGTGACGGCGTCGCCCGCGCCGGCGTCGAGGGCCTCGATGCCTTTAGGCTGGCCCAGCCGCTTAACCAAGAAGGCGATCAGGAGGATAGTAGCTAGCGCGGCCACTTCAGGGAGGAATCGTTTAAGTGACGAGTGACGAGTAACGAGTAACGAGTGACGAGTGACGAGTGACGAGTGACGATTTCCACCTGCTCCCTGCTCCCTGCTCCCTACTCCCTGCTCCCTACTCCCTACTTCCTGCTCCCCGACCAGCCTCAGTACCACCGCCGCCAAGATCACCGGCGGAGCCAGGGCGACCGCCGCAAACTGAGTCAACGTCGCCCCCAGATAGGCCAGCAAGGCCGCCCATCGCCAGCGAGCCCGATTCTTGACCAGCCCTTCATAGGCAAGAATTAGGGTCAGCAAAACGAGGAGTTGCAGCAGGGCATACATCCGGGCCCGCCCGCTCCACTCGATCGCCGCCGGCGCGATAGCCAGGCCGGCGGCTGCAATTAGGCCCACGCCCGGCGAGAACCAGCGCTGGCCCACCCAATAGGTCAGGCCAATCGTCAAGCCGCCGCAGACCAGGCTAAGCAGCCGCACCGCCGTGGCCGGCTCGCTGCCCCCGGTGACCAGGCTGCCCAGGTAGGAAAAGAGCAGGCCGTGATCGTAAAACAGGCCGGAGGGCATCAGCGGGGCGCCTTTCTCCCGGATCATCTCCACGGCCATGAGGGTGACAAACTCATCCGGGTAGAGATTGACGCCGGCAACAAAGCGCCAGCGCAGCCACAGCCCTACAAGCAGAATTGCCAGCAGCCCTAAAGCCCACCAGATTCGGTTTGTCGATCGCGCTGCCGTTGCAGTCATAGGTCTCATCGCCGAGGGCGCTTTAGCGTCCTTCCACCTCCTGTAGCCCTGAGCTTCAGCTCGGGGCGAACGCCGGGTGAGGAGTTAACCCTGAACCGGCTATTTTACGCGAGATCAGCCCTCTGGCAACCCCTTACCCAAGAGACGACTAGAAGTCAAAACTTTGAACTCCCTTTGGCCTCTTGTATAATCTCACTGACAGGACTTAATATCGAAGAGGTAGACAATGAGTACACCAATGGTTTTTAATATTCCTGTTGATGGCCCGGCTATTTTGCCTTCAGAGTTTCTACAGCAAGCTGGTATTGTTCCCGGCGACCAAGTTGTGGTGTCGATTGGTATATCTGGGCATATTTATTTGCATAAAGCCGATAGCCTCCCTCAGGGTTCTGAACTGAAACAAACTCTACACCGTCTACTTCAGCAGGCCCTTCACCAACAGGGCTACTATGATCGCAGTCAAATTGTTGCCTTAATCCGCGAAACTCGGCAAGAGTTGGCTAATGAGTGATGATGTCTCACCACCATTTCGACTATT
>CALMIS010000242.1 GCA_937864185.1 uncultured Chloroflexota bacterium | reverse complement strand
GATGACTCAACGGTCGCGACTTATCTGGTGGTGCCCGCCGGTCAAACCAAGTCCCCGCTCTCAATCCAGCCGGTCAAAATTGCCATCGATCCGCCTCAAGGGGCGAACTATGTGGTGATTACCCATCCTAACTTGCAGGCTGGGTTAACACCGTTGATTAATCAGCGGCTTAGCCAGGGCTTAAAGGTGGCCGTTTTTGATGTGGAAGCCATCTACGATACGTATGGCCAGGGACGCCTTGATCCCGGGGCGATCAATAACTTTCTGGCTTATGCTCTGCAGAGCAATGCCTGGACCACCAAACCCCTTTACGTGCTGTTAGTCGGGGACGGCAGCTTCGATCCCAAAAACTACTTGGGGCACAACGCGCCCACCCTCATTCCTCCAAACCTGGCTCAAGTTGATCCCTGGTGGGGCGACACTGCTACCGATAACCGCCTGGCTACATTGGTAGGAAATGACACCCTGCCCGATGTGCTGATCGGGCGCTTGCCGGTCAATACTTTGGCTCAACTTCAAACCGTAGTCAACAAAATAGTTCAGTATGAGACTAATCCGCCCGGTGACTTGTGGGGAACCAACCAGGTTTTTGTGACAGACAATCCAGCCCGCGGCGATGGAGACTTTTTCTTTGCCTCAGACTTGACCTATAACCGTGTCCCGATCTCCTACAACGCGGCACGCTACTACTACTGTGACCCTAAAAATGAAGGCGCCCGGATTGATTGCGAAACCTTGAGCCAGCCGCATATCTTCACCCAGGCGTCCAGCTTGCGTGGTCAACTGCTGAACAAGTTGAACAACGGAGCCGGGTTCGTTACCTTTTATGGCCACAGTTCCTGGGAGCAGTGGGCGGTTGAGAATCTGTTCGGACTAGAGTACTTGGGACAACTGACCAATCAGAACCGGCTGCCCATTGTTACGCAAATGACCTGTTTCACCGCTTCGTTCCATCGCCCGGAAGAGTCCACTCTTGACGAAAGCTTGTTGCGCCTGCCAAATGGCGGTGCGGTAGCCGTTTGGGGGGCCACCGGTCTGGGGGTAGGAACCGGGCACGACAACCTGCAGACAGGTTTTTACAATACCCTGATGGCCTCGACCGAGTCCACCTTAGGGGCGGCAACGTTGGCCGGTAAACTGTCTCTGGCTGGCTCAGGTTTCAATTTAGATTTGCTTGATACCTTCACCCTGATCGGTGATCCGGCGACGCAGATCCGCCAGGTCTTTAAGCCTGACGCCCGCCTCTTGTTCCAGGTGCAGGGCCAGAATCCCCAGCCCGGCGAAACCGTGACTTTGCTCTTGACGGTAACCAACACCGGGGCCGGCCTGGCTACCGGTCTCACGGCTAATCTTCCGCTGCCGCCCCAAATCTTGTCTGCCAGTTGGAGCAGCGATAACCCCCAGGTATCGGTTTTTGGCGGGGGTACTCCGTTCGCCTGGTCGCTGCCTGACCTACTGTCCGGCCAGTCCGTGCAGATTACCGTCACCGGTACGCTCGATCCTAACTTGCCGGAAAACTTTAGCTTGCTGCTTCAAGCCGCAATCCAGTCCGGAGGGCCGGATTTGCTATCGGGTAATAACAGCGCTTCGCTCATTTTGGGCACCCAGATATATTATTTCCCCGTCGTTTCGAAGGACTAGATCGAACTGTGGGGGTAAAACGGAGCATTTCTGTCCTCGTCATTGCTTGAATCGAGGGCTTTGAGGTACAATCTGCTGCTTTCATACCAACTCTAGGAGTATACTCTTGTCTGAATTGATTTTGCTTAAGTTGGGTGGATCAGTCATCACCGACAAGACCCGACCGTTTACCGCCCGTATCGACGTTATCCAGAGACTGGCCCAAGAGATCAAATCTGCTCTCGCCGAGCGCGGTGACGACCTGCGCCTGATCATTGGTCACGGCTCCGGCTCTTTCGGCCACGAGGTGGCGGCTAAATACCAAACTCACAAAGGTGGAACCTCAGCAGAAAGTTGGCTGGGCTTTGCCGAAGTGGCTCATGCCGCAGCGACCTTGAATCATCTGGTGGTCAACGCCCTACGCGAGGTCGGGGTGCCGGCGATGCGCTTTCAGCCGTCGGCCAGCACGCGCACCCGGGGTGAGCAGTTGATGTATTTCGAGACTTTTCCTTTGAAAGAGGCCCTGAGCCACGGCTTGGTGCCGGTTGTCTACGGTGATGTGAGCGTCGACGCGGCGCAGGGGATGAGCATCGTCTCGACCGAGCTTCTATTTGACAACCTGGCCCGCGAGCTGTC
>CALMIS010000241.1 GCA_937864185.1 uncultured Chloroflexota bacterium | reverse complement strand
ACACCCCATCATTGTTCACATCCAACCAGACTGTATCGCCCAGACTGACTAGTTCGGCCACTGTGACAAAGGCCGGGTCGTGGTCGTCTTCATCATCGGCTGTGTTGTCGGTCACATTGTCGCCACCAAACACATCATTCGCGATATCATCATCCGGCACCGAGTCGATGTCCGCCAAGTCTAGCTCATTCGTCCCCGTCAGGATCTCAGCCGTGTTGGTGTACACCGCATTGGTCACCACACTCGTCGCACTCAGCACTATCGTCGTACTGACCGACTGGCCCGGCGCTAACCCAGCTACCGGTAGTGACAACACCTGCGTCGCCGTCAGCCCGTTGTCACTCCAACTCCCATCCGCCAGCACAAAATCTTCCGGCAGATAATCCACCAATTCGATGTTCGTCGCCGTCACCGTCCCCTGGTTCGTCACCGTGATCACAAATGTCACTTCCGTCGGTGGCGTGATGATAGCCGCTTGATTGTCCGCCAGCCGTTTAATCAAGGCCAGATCGAACCTTCCCCCAAAGAAGCCAAAGTCTACCGTCAAGTTGCTGTTCGCGTCGGTATCCCCGTCATTGATTGGTTCTAGCCCTACCGTCAGCGTCACCGGCTCTGCAACGACCCCGCCATTCGACTCAGGCGTCCCGTTGTCATCATTGTTCTCATTGTCATCCGGGTCCGGGGCTGGGGTCGTGCCTAAACTGCTCGTCAAGCCCTCCAGCGACCCCCCCGGCTCAAAGTTGCTCGGCGGAATGTAGACCACATAGCTGCCCGGCACCAGGTTCGTAAACTGGTATGTCCCGCTCACACTTGTCGTCGTCGTCAGCAACGGTGTACCCGTCACCGGCTCCGTTACATCAAACAACTGCACTTCCACCCCGCTGATCCCTTGCTCACCGTTGTTCAACACCCCATCATTGTTCACATCCAACCAGACTGTATCGCCCAGACTGACTAGTTCATCTTCGAGCAAACCAATATCGAGCGTGTGATTGTTTGCACCCGGCCCCCCGGTACTAAAGGAAATAACCGCCGTAGAGCCAACTTGCACGGCGTCCGAATCGATCAGATCAGTTTTGTTGTCGTTTGTGTCGTCATCCGTAGTATTGGATGCGGTTAAAGTGTATGAGGCGATCGCAGTCTGGGTCAAGGCCACTCGAATTTCATAGACTAGGTTAGGGCCAAGACCGTTGACAACGCCATAGTTAGACTGGCTTTCTCGACTTGGAGAGATTGGATTGGTAACATCGATGAAGTAGTAAGTCCCGTCATCATCGGTGGTAGCACTTCCCAACAAATTGCCGTCTCTATAAAGCTGGACTTCAACTCCACCAATTGGCAATTCACCGGGGTCCTGGATACCATCACCGTCCTCATCAAGCCAGATCCGGTTGCCAACCTCGATAGGAGCTAAAGAACATAACGCTTCCACATCACCCAGGCCGTTACCTTTACCAAAAGTTCTAATTACAGGTTCATCGTTAGATGAATAAAGCCGGTAGGCTTGAGCAATATCCCCAGTTTCATTATTGTACCAACGAAGACCGCCGTCCAAGATTTGGTTATCCAAGGGGATTGGATCAAAAGACGTCATAACTGTCTCAGGTCGGCCTGGTACGCGGACCATGCCTCCCATCGATGTCTCATCATGAGTTAAGAAATAGTTATCATCATAGTTATTGGCACAACCGCCCGAGCCCGGCTCTAACCAACCACCGGCTCCATCTTGACAAGCGTATAGAACATCGCCACCCACAATAGAGATATATAATGTATCAGTGAAGGGACTGGATGGGCTGCGATAGCCAACTTGATCGCCATATCGATCACGGAAACCCAAGATCATACTGCCATCGTCGTCAAATTCGATATCTGCCAACATAGGCTGCGGATAAGAGGAAAGCAATTCTCCAGGAAAATCGCCGCTGGGGGCGGTATCAGCCGTGAAAACCGGCACCCACGGCCGCCAGATCGCTGATAGACAGGTAGCAGGGCTGCTTCTTTGGAAGGTACAACCCCGATTATCATCCAAAGCAAAATCGAGCGCCGGTGTCAAAGCAAAAGTTCGACTGGTGGGGTCGAAGGTGTAGATGTAAGCGTGGAGGTCAGCCGGGTCCTGGCTTGACTCTGCGGTACACACCATCCCCACATAAACTAACCCATCACGCACCCCCAAGCCGAATGGACGCACATCCTCCGAATTACAGGCGTTACCTGCTCCAGGGGCGATCCCGGGCAAGTCGACCGGAACCGTATCACTGATAATCGGTCCCGCACCGTCAGTAGGAATCTGATAAAGACCTAGGTCAAACAAGTTTACGGCAAACAGCGTTTCACCGTCTTCAGAGATATCGAGATCCCCGAGAGCCGTCTTACCGGTGGCATCCCAGGTATTTGTTATCGGGTTACCCGAAGGCAACTCCAAATAATCTGTAAAGAACTCAGTGCCGTGCAAATCTGGTCCGGCCGACAACGTCGTGAGAATAGATGTCGTCCCTGCCGTGTCCGAAGTTACATCAGTCACATAAATGGCCCCTGTGCCGCCCGGTCCAAAACCGGAGTGGCGATGCATAAACGCTCCGGCAAACATGCGCCGGGCATCAGGGGTACGCTGATAAGCGATGCCATAGGTTGTACCCACGATCCTGGCAGAAACGGTAATCCCGTGGGTGGAGGGGATATCAAAATCTGTCGGGTCGGTGGTAGTACCGGGAACAGCGCCCGCGTTATACGGAAAATCAACAATCACCGGATCATCCGAGTCCTGATCACCGACCACATAACAACTGGTTACCAATAATGGATTGTCTTCACAGTATTGGCTGGGCCTAACGACTGCCAAATCCAAAACTTCGACACTGCCGGCTCCGCCTACTGTGACAAAAGCCACCGTCGTTGAAGAATCAGGGCCGATTGGACCGGGTTGAATATCCGCCGGCAGTCCCGTTACCTCAATTCTAACCGCTGTTCCAGCCGGAATAGTTGTGAGGGTATAGGCACCCGAAGGCGCGACGGTCGTATCTGAAGCGACGACTGTTCCAGTGACATTATAAGCGGTGACAATAATTCCAGCCTCGCCAGGTTCACGATCACTTCGTTCCCCATCGGCATTATAGTCTAAATAAACTACTCCCGTAATCTGAGCTGACTCCTGCCGAGCCGGAATCGCCGCAGGCATAGAGTTGACACTCAACTTGGCAGGGGGTGCAGGAGCCGCCCATGCTACTTCAGCCACGTTCAAACCAAGGCCACCAACGAAGATTGCCCCCAAAAATAGAACTACAGCCAGCTGGCCAAGGGCCAACTGCTTAATCTTGGGTTGTCGCCGGAGAGCCGGTCCGCTTTGATTTACCGGGCTTTTCTGGGCCTGATTAACCGAGGGCAGGACTTTAGAACGAACGCCTGTGATCACGCGGAGAGCGAGAACCACTAGGCTTGCCAGGATAAAAATCGTAATAACTAAGTATTCCATAATTTCTCTTCCTCATATTTGGGTGTGAGAGCAAAGGTGTCGAGTTGTTTCCTAGCCCCTCACCTCCTAATAAACGAGCAGTAGGCCGAGTCGATTTGGTATTTCCTCAGACCTTTGGCGCTTCAACGATGCAAGAGGCTGGTCACTAGTTGTGACCTCCTCTTCCTGACGATGGGTCCCTACTTACTCTGACCAATCGCTTTTAAGCCAATAATGACCATCACCCCTAAGGTTATTGCACCGAGAAGGCTGGCTAAGGGCAAACCGCGAGTTGGTTGCTCAACACCGGTCTGGGGCAGGGGGGCGGGCACTTGGGGTTGAGGCGTTGGTATTGGCGTTGGCAAGGCGAGACAGGTTAAGGGACAGCGGACTAGGTAAGGGCTCACCGTGTTAGCTTCAATAGAATCGATGAGAACCGGGCCACTATTCAGACTGGTTTGAATCTGTTCCAGGTTTGTGTTACCAAAGTCGATATTATAGGATTGACCGGTTTGCGATTGGGGAGAGCCAAGCAAATATACGTCATATTTGCCCGGATAAGGCACCCCTAAACGCAGCCCACCCTCAGACGGCAAAGTACCCTCTACGATAAACCCTGAACCTTGATGCACTAACCGGACCGGGGCTGAAATCGCGTAAGGCTGCCCGGCATCGTCCACAATCCCTGCTTCGTTGGCCTGACCACCACCCGGACACAAAGTACATAATTCAAACTGGGCATATACAAAATCCTTAGGCTTACGACCACTGTCCCTGTCATTGTCATTTCCGCCGGGAGAAGGTGTGCTTGGCGGCTGAGGGGTAAATCCAGGCAGCGGTCCAGCATGAACAGTTCCGGGAAGGTTCAGGCCAATAACCGCCGTAGTCAATACAAATAGAAGACCGATTACTAGTAGTGTCGATTTTTGCCTCATGGCGTACTCCTTATTTTATTAGACTCTACATAAAAATGTCGTTTTACAGCAAGCAGTGCCTGCTGGTCATAAAAAATTAACCAACTTCAACATCGCTTAACCTAGTCAACTTGTAATGCTGGTATTTTTAAGGAAAATGTAAAGGAGCGGATCCAACAAGTACAACGCCGACCATCGCAGCGTGCCATTAACAAACCTGGCTATGTTAAGTTGCGAGGGATACTTTGAACGTGGCGTGAAGGAAGTATCGCCTCTTTTCCCTATTAAGCTAAGCGCGAATTTTTGAGGTATCTGACGCCGGTTATGATGAAAAGCACAAAGCTGGAAGTTACTCACGTAGTGGTGGGTTACGTGAGAGCGTATCTTTCCCCAAGAATCTTACCGACCTACTTGCAATTCTGATGCACTTTGAGGATTATTTTGCGGGTTAAGGCTACAATGGCAGGTGTGCCAACATTGAGGGTAACGAGTTAGAGATCTAAGTAAAGGTAGAGGTTATTTGATTTTGCAAGGGCCAACAAATACGCTCCCAAGAGCTTAAGTGAATCAAATAAGAAACCAGATATAAGTGCTTGAGAATTCAGTTAGAGATCCAACGATACCAAAGATCAAAAACAAAAACAGTCTAATCTTGAGCATACTTTTCTTCATAATAGACGAAAAATAATTTTATGACAAGACTACTCTGCCCATTTGAGAAAAATCTCTTAAGGCCAAGAAACTTGGGTTGCCAAGACGTAGTTAAAATGAATTACCAGCCCATCACTTTGCTTGGTTAAGCTATCTTTAGGAATTAAGGCTAGACTTAGTCCGCCGCTTGGCTTTTTCTTGTACCTCTTTTAACCGCTTGTGACGCAACACCCCACCTCGAGCTTGTTGCCCCTGACCGATAACGACAAACGCATGGGGATCCACCTGCGCAATTACTTCTTTGAGGAGAGCAATGTCCGGCCGGTAAACCGTGCAAAATAACGTTGTCTTTTGAGTATGACTATACATGCCTTCTGACTGCCAAGCTGTGATCCCGACCCCGAGCCGCTCAAACAAAGCGGTTGAGATTTCTTCGGCGTGCGTTGTGACGATGAAAACCGTGCGAATAACACTTGGCCCTTCCAAGGTGTAATCCGTTGCCAATCCCCAGACAAAAAGCATCAGCAAAGCATACAAAGCAATCTCCCACCCAAAAAGCAGCCCCTGAACAAAGATTACCCCACCATCGACGAGCAGATAGATCTGAGTAATCGGGAGACCGCTCTTCAACTGAATAATGCGACTAACGATTCCCGTACCGACAAACGCTCCTCGTCCCGCGAAAATTAAACCGCCGCCAATTCCACCGATGACGCCTCCATACAAAGTATTGAGCAGCAGGTCATCGGTCAGCCCGTTGTGGGGAAATAAAGTCGCCACTAGATCCAGGCCAAAACTATAGAGCAAGGTCACGTACCAGGCTGAGACTAAGAAATGAAAGCGTCCCAAATAATAAAAGCCAACGACCAATAACGGCGCCTGGATCAAAAGCGTGATTACTCCCAGTGGCCAACCCGTGAAATGATTGACGATTAACGATAGGCCGCCCACGCCGCCTGGCGCAATATTAGTAACACGACTGAAGACGTCAAAACTGAAAATAACACAGACAGTGCCCAGTGTTAAGAACACGTAATTGCGAACTGTATTTAGAAACTGTTTACGCTTCAAAGCATAAACAACTCTCTCGACCATAAACCGGCTCCTTTCCGAAAGCAGCGCTTAACAAGAGCAAAAAAAAGGCCTGGTTTATTGAGAACCAAGCCGATAGAAGATACAGGATCTTTGGTAATGCCTGCCACTCCTCGCGACGAGTAATAGAGACGATCACTGATCGCAGTTACTCCCATTTAATCTGAGGTTACTTGATTTGTCAATGTTTTTAGAAAGGCGCCACAGGGTTTTCTTTAGCGGGTACGTCCCGTCCGACCGAGTTGCTACTATAGATTTGACAGACTCAGGATTAGTAACTATATTAGTTACAAATCTTAGAAACAATCACTAAATGAGTAGAAAAAGTAGCCGTTTTACGATTGCGGTTCACATTCTGGTTCTGTTGGCTATTGAGAAGAAGAGCGAACCGACCACATCCGAATATCTGGCTCGCAGCGCCAGCACTAATCCGGTGGTCATTCGCCGGATTCTGGCGATGTTGGGGAAAGCGGATCTGGTGCTGGCCCAATCGGGGGCTCACGGCGGGATTCGGCTCGCCCGGCCAGCTGAGCAAATCTCGCTGCTCGAGGTTTACCAAGCTGTCGAAGAAAAAAGCCTCTTTTCATTCGGTGATCGATCGCCAAATCCCTACTGCATTTGCGGCCGGAGTCTGGAGCCGGTCCTGCATCGCGTCTTTGTTCAGGCAGAGCAGGCTATGGAAAAGAGCCTAGACAAGATCACCGTGGCCCAGGTGGCTCACGATGTTGAAGAGGTGGATGGCCTTGACCTGCCAAAACTGAACTCTTAAATCTCTTTTTTTGGTCAGTTCTGTAACCACTAGGGTTACTAATTTTCTAAAAGAGCAAACTAAAAATAAGACGAGAAAGGACGATCAAAAATTCATGCGTTACAAATTACTCGGTAGAAGCGGTCTGCGGGTATCCGAACTGGCGCTAGGGACAATGACCTTTGGTGAAGAGTGGGGTTGGGGCGCCTCAAAGGAGGAAAGTAAGAAAATTTTCGATGCTTATGCTGAGGCCGGCGGTAACTTTGTCGATACCGCTAATCGTTATACCGAAGGCACAAGCGAAAAGTTCGTGGGCGATTTTATTGCCGCCGACCGCGAGCATTTCGTCGTCGCGACCAAATACACCCTTTTCATGCGGCGGGATGATCCCAATTTTAGCGGCAATCACCGAAAAAACATGGTGCAAGCTTTGGAGGCTAGCCTGAAACGGCTCAAGACTGACTACGTTGACCTTTACTGGGTGCATGCTTGGGACTACACCACTCCGGTGGAAGAAGTGATGCGCGGTCTGGATGATCTGGTCCGAAGCGGCAAAGTTCTCTACATTGGCATTTCAGACACGCCGGCCTGGATTGTATCCCAAGCCAATACTATGGCCGATCTGCGTGGTTGGAGCCGCTTTGTCGGCTTGCAGCTTCGCTACAGCCTGATTGATCGCACTGTCGAGCGGGAGCTGCTGCCGATGGCCCGGGCTCTGGACCTGGGCGTAACCCCGTGGAGCGTGCTGGGCTCCGGGGTGCTGACCGGCAAATATAATCAAGGAGATACCACCGGCCGGGCCAAATTGTGGGGGGACATCCCTGAACGAGATCTAACCATTGCCCAGGCCGTCGTGACTATGGCCAATGAAATCGGCTGCACGCCGTCTCAAGTGGCGATGAGTTGGGTCCGGCAGCAGCCAGGGGTCATCGTCCCGCTCATCGGCGCGCGGACTCTGGCTCAGCTTGAAGACAATCTGGGCTGCCTAAACGTAACCTTAACCGGCGAGCAACTTGCCGCGCTCAATGAGGTCAGCCGGTTTGAACTGGGTTTTCCCCACGAGTTCATCAACTCCCCCCAGATACGCGACCTCCTCTCCGGCGGTACGCACGACAAGATTGATAACCATCATTTCAACTAGCCTTTTTGTTGGGAAGCCCGGTCTGGTACGTGGAGGCCGGGCTTTTTTTTCGCCAGCCGCCCAACCCCTCACGTTTTTATCAGCTTCAGGCTATGAATAGAGGAAGAGCCCTACTTGATTTCACCGCTCACCTCATATATAGTGAGAGGTGTAAGGCATCGATTCCGAGCTCAATTCTACATCACCTTGTGGCTTGAAAAGGGAGGTATACATCAATGAAGAAGTATGACGTCATCGTAATCGGTAGCGGCCCCGGCGGCGAAGGCGCGGCTATGAAAGTGGCCAAAGGAGGCAAGCGGGTTGCGGTTGTTGAAAAAAGTGCGGAGGTCGGCGGCACCTGTACTCACCGCACCACCATTCCCAGCAAGTCTTTGCGTCAGGGAATTCAACAGATGCTCGATGCCGGGAACGGCCGCCAGGTGGACTATCACCAGTTGGTTCACTCGGCCGGAGCCATTATTCGGCAGCAGACCGACTTGCGCCAAGGATTTTACGATAAGAACGGCGTCGACGTCATTCACGGTCGAGCTACCTTTGTTGAGCCACACACGATCGAAGTGACCAGACCGGGTAGTTTGCCTCAAACTTTTCAGGCCGAGGCCTTTGTCATCGCAACCGGGGCCTATCCTTACCACCCACCCGATATCGACTTCTCCCATCCCCGCATTGTTGACAGCGATACAGTCTTGGGACTGCGCGAAGCGCCGCGCTCGATTACCATCTACGGCGCGGGCGTCATCGGCTGCGAATATGCTTCGATCTTCCGTGGACTGCGGATCAAAGTCAACTTGATCAACACTCGTGACCGGCTGCTGTCGTTTTTGGATGATGAAATCGTCGATGCCCTCAGCTACCATCTCCGGGAAAACGGCGTCTTGATCCGGCACAATGAGGAATACGAGCAGGTGGAAGCCGATGAGGCCGGGGTGACCCTGTATCTCAAATCCAACAAACAGATCCGCAGCGACGTGTTGCTCTGGGTCAACGGTCGAACCGGCAATTCGAAGGATATGGGGCTGGAAGAAATCGGTCTGCGGCGTGACAGCCGGGGCAACATCGCGATTAATGAGAATTACCAGTCGGCCCAGCCTCACATCTATGCTGTTGGCGATGTGGTAGGTTACCCCAGCCTGGCCAGCGCCGCGTATGACCAGGGGCGATTTGCGGCCAGCCACCTGCTGTACGGCCGCTGTGACGACCAGTTGATCAAGTATATTCCGACCGGGATTTACACCATTCCGGAAATCAGTTCGGTGGGGCAAACCGAGCAAGAGTTGACGGCGGCTAAAGTGCCCTACGAGGTCGGCCACGCCTTCTTTCGCAGCCTGGCCCGGGCCCAAATCACCGGCCGCACGACCGGCATGCTTAAGCTCCTATTCCATCGAGAAACTCTGGAAATCTTGGGCGTCCACTGCTTCGGCTCCCAGGCGTCCGAGATTATCCACATTGGCCAGGCCATCTTCGCTCAAAAAGGGGAAGCTAACACCTTGATGTACTTCATCAACACCACGTTTAACTACCCGACCATGGCCGAGGCTTACCGTGTAGCCGCGCTGAATGGCCTCAACCGAGTCAGCTAGCAGCGCGTTACCACGCCAACGGCTTCCCGTCCCGAAAGAAACCACCCGTCGGGCCGTCATCCGGAAGGATCGCGGCCCAAACGATGCCGCGAGCACCCTCGGGGATGGGCCGGCCGCCGCCGCCCATGTCTGTAGCGACCCAGCCGGGGCAAACGCTGTTGACTAAGATACCGCTGCCCCGCAGTTCGCCGGCCAGCAGCCGAGTGACCGCATTGAGCCCCGCCTTCGAGAGGCTGTAGGCCGGCGTGCCGCCGCCCATACTCGCCAACGAACCGGATTCGCTTGAGACATTGACGATCCGCCCGTAACCATTCGCCCGCATCAAGGGAATACAAACTTGGGCCAGCCGCCAGGCCCCCAGCGTGTTGGTATCGAGCACCTGCTGCACCACCGCCAAATCCACGTCAATGGCCCGCTGCCAGGTGTCGTACAAAATAGCGGCGTTGTTGACCAGCACATCGAGCCGGCCAAAAGTCGTTTGCAGGTAAGCCGGGATCGCCGCAATACTGTCGAAGTCGGCCACGTCGAGTGGCCGGTAATGGATATCCAACCCTTCGTTTTGCAGCGTCTCCGCCGCGGCTTGACCTTTAGCCTCATCCCGGCTGGTCAGGACAACGGTTAAACCTTGCTGCCCTAACTGGCGGCAGACCTCAAAGCCCAGGCCGCGATTGGCTCCGGTCACTAAAGCAATTTGTTGAGTCATGTCGTTGTCCTGAGCAACATTGGAAAAGTTTTCAAACTCAGGATCTTTTACTATGATCCACCGCTTTGAGAATTTTGAGATTTAGCACAATAAATCGCCATAGTTGAAACAGTTTGAAGTTCATCCAGAAACGATCTTTATCGGTGATTTGCACAGCGATAGCCTCTGCTTTCTATTCAGGAATTAATTGCCAGCCGATTCGGCCTTGTAATTTGTGCATGAACGTGGTGTGGATCATGCGTTTCATCCAGGCGCCGGCCAACCCCATTTCCATATGTGATACAAACAAATCGCGCCCTTCCTCATTGGGGTAGCGGTGAAAATCCGGCACCACTGGATACATGACAATGGTGGCTGCCGCCCCATCCCACAACGAGTCACCCAGCGACGCAATACAGGCCGCCGCCATCTCTGACATGCGTTCATGGTGGGTCATCCGCCCGTGTTTGACCAGATCAACAATATTCAGAGCCACAATCCGGCCAATAATGCCGGAAACCATTCCCGTGCGAGGCGGCGCCGCCGTAATTGAGAGATTATTGGGGGTGGTGTGCGGGATGGAGATAGGGCCGGGAGGGGCAAAGGCGATGCCCGCGGCAAAAATATTGCGGTAGTTACGGTTTTGATAGGCCGCAGGCCAGGCTTCAGGGGTTTCGGCCAGAACTTGGTAGGGCAGGCCATAAATACCGTCCACCAGGACAAATCCGGCCGAGTTAACCACTTTATCAGACACATCCTGGCCATCCCGGCCGGTGTACTTGATGGGCATGCCGGTAAATTGAGGGATCAGCATCGCGTAATCATAGGTGGTTTCACCCGTATTACCATTAAAATCTTCCCAATAGATTGTACCCGACTGAACTTCCTTGACCCCTTTCTGAATCTCGACCTTCAGATCATAATCCTTAAAGATGGCGCCCAAAAATTGTTCGCTGGACATCATTTGGCCCTTTTGGCGCACGTGCAAACCGCGCACCCCAAAATCGCCCAACGCCCGTTCGTTAGAGAGATAGGTGATTGTGGCTTGGTGGCGCAAGCCCCTTTTGACCAAATCTTTATGAATATTGGAGATATATTCAAAGGCCGCGCCCTGACAAGTGGCCCCGGGATGGCCGGTACCGACCACGATCCGCTGTTTTTCACCCCGGCGCAGCCGTTCCACCGTCTCCAGATATTTGCCTCGGGCTTGTACGGCATGGGCAGCCGTGCAAATGGAGTAGGTATTGCCTTTTTCCGGTCCTAAACCCGGTGTTCCTTCAAAATTCAGTTTGGGGCCGGTGGCCATTACCAGATAATCGTAATCCACCCGGACCTGACCGCCGGCATCGCGCCGGTCGGCCAGCAAGTACTGGTCATCGGGGTAAACGTCCGTAACCTGGCCATGCACAAAGCGAACATTCACTTTGTCGTAGACGGATTTGAGGGGAAAGCGGGTTTTCTCCACATCCATATGCCCCACCCCCACCCACACCAGTGAGGGCACATAGAGAAAACGGTCGGACATATTGATCATAGTTACTTCATGATCTCGTCCCAATTTGCTACCCAAATAGAGGGCAGCAGTGTGGCCGGCAAAACCAGCCCCAACAATTGCAATCTTTGCCATAGGTTTGATCTCCTTGTCTGATGAGAGCTAAAGGTTATTCTTGTCCAGGAATTGGCCACCCTACCACGCAAAGTGTCTCGCTCTTAGTCCACAAACTGAGCGAGAACCACCACGGATAGCGAAGACGACGCACCAAGCCAACTGTAGTCTTGCGATAGCGTCCTCTTCTTCCATTATACTCCTTTTGTCAAAGGAGTGCGACAGAGTCCCTGGCGGGACGCGACCGAGCAATGAAAGTGGAGGGCAGAGCTTGCTCTGCTAGCAAACCCCGGCAATTTTCTCAGGCACCTGCCTTTCTCCCGGCTCGGCTTTCCAGAGCAGGATTCCCTGCCAGATGCTGACCACCATCCCCAGCGTCATGGCGAGCCCCTCGGTGTCCGGCAGCACATACACGAACATTGACACAAGCCCTCCCCCCAGATACAGCCCGCTCAAGACACGGGGAAGGCGGCGGGAGGTCCACCCCGCCCATCCGAGCAGTACATACGCCCAGCCCAGAAAGTGCCACCCCGTCGCCGTCAAGCCCGCCACGAGGGTGGTCCAGACCACCAGAACCATTGTGGACTCCTCCAGATGCAACTCGGGATGAATCAGATGGTAATGGCGGTTGGCAGACCGGATGCAAGCGACGCTGACCATCGCCGCAGCCGCCAGCAAAGCGATCAGCAAGGCCAGGGTCATGCGGCGTGGCGCCCGCTCGCCGATGCGCTCCCGAAGCGCATAAACCGCGGTGACTAAGCTGGCGGCCCACACCGGCCCGGACAGGAAATCGGCGAGGGCGTAGGCCAAAGGCCCATTGGCCTCTTGCAAATTCCCGGTAAGGTAGATAAAGAGCGGAACGATAAAAGCCACGACCATCAGGAAAGAGGCCAGGCCGCCCCATTTCTGGATTGTCACGGCTGAAGTTTTCGTAGTTGTATCTGGGCGAATGGTGAAAATTGTCTTGTCTGGCATACTCAATCCTCCCTGGATCAAATACCTTGCCTACGCCGACCGGATGAATTTATTCGATTATATCCAGTCTAGCACCAAATCACCTGATAGAAAGCCAACAGGATGCCGACAATGGTGGACATGTTTTCAATATAAGCGACGAATAGGAGAATTTTTCCCGAATAAGCTTTCAACAAAAACCGGACGCGGACTGGCGCGGGTCAGCGCGGATAAAAAACAAAAATTCTAAAAATCCGCGCTGACCCGCGTCCAAAAGTTGCCGTGAGACTGACGGTCCGGCCGAACGTTCGAGCTCAGACGCGTTTGATACAGACATCGTCGGCGGCGAGGGGTTAGGTGGGCCTGGCGGCCTCACCTCGGGGGACTTCGTAATGCAACTCGGCAAAGCCCGAGCCGATCTGCCGGACCGAAACCAGGCGCAGCGGCGGGCTTGTGACCCGGCGGGGGAAGAGAGGCTTGCCCTGCCCGAGCGTGACTGAGCCTATCTGGACAATGATCTCGTCTAGCAGACCGGCGTCGTAGAATTGCCCGGCCAGGTCTCCCCCGCCCACAATCCAGATGTTCTTCGAGCCCGCCGCCTGGCTCATTTCAGCATGCACAGGCCGCACATCCCCCTGGACGAAGCGCGTGTTCGCCCCTTCAAGCAAGGGCAGCTCCCGGCTGGAAAAGATCCAGGCCGGCTGGGTGTAAGGCCAGGGTGATCCCATTTCAGCGGTTACCTCGTCAGCGTGACGCAACAGCCACTCGTAGGTGGCCGAGCCCATGGCCAGGGCTCCCACCTCGGCGATGAAGGCCGGATAGCTGGTGTCGGTCACATCGCCCAGCGGGAACAACCAGTCCAAAGAGTCAGCTTCGGTGGCGATGAAGCCGTCGAGACTTGTCGCCGTATAGTATTGAGTCTTCATAGTTTTCAATAACTGACCGGCTGATATAACTGTAAATCAGGTATGAACCCGAATCTTTGGCGTTCAGAGTATAAAGTTCCAAGGTATGTACCAGAATTGAGCGCCCCAAAGTAGAGTTCGGGTTGAGTGATAGGACTAACTGCCAGTTGGCTTGGCCCTATGTGGCGTAACTCTTGCACAATCTGGGGATTGTTTTTGTAGAATTCAATCAGAATATTGGTGTCGCACAGAATCATCAGTACTGTCCGGGCCAGGCTTTTTGGCGAATTGATTCTAAAGTTATTTCTCTATCCTGCCAGAGACCCGCTAACGAGAAGAAATCTGCCGGCTCTTCTCCCCCTGTTGTCTTGACTTCGATCTCTTCGATTTCATTGGTTTTCACCGAGTCAACAAAATCTAAGGCAGTGAGTAGCTGGAACAGCACTTTCGCTTTTTCTTTATCTTTGACTTGAACGACGATTTGTTCCATATTTCTATCCTACCGGGGCTACCCTATCACTGGGTGTCATCACTTCCATTCTTTCTTTATTGTAACATAGAATTTTATGAGGCGGTAAGCGCAACCGATAAAAACAGCACAGCAGAATGATTAATGACCAGCTTTGGCGGTTTAGTTGGGGTATATTTTTGGCAGCCTAATGGTCCGATCCAGCCGCTTAATCGACGGCGGCGAGCC
>CALMIS010000240.1 GCA_937864185.1 uncultured Chloroflexota bacterium | reverse complement strand
GGTGCTGAAGAGCATCGAAGCCGTGGACGATCTGACGGTGAAGTTTTCGCTCTGCCGGCCGGACGTGGCGTTTCCGTCTAAAGTCGCGTTTAGCGCCTTCCAGATTCATCCTTCTGAATATCTGGAGTCGACCGGCGGTACAGGCGACCTGGTGGATCAACCGGTTGGTACCGGGCCCTATGTACTCGATACCTGGAATCGCGGCGAGAGCATCGTCTTCACCCGCTTTGAGGACTATTGGGGTGAGCCGGCCAAGACCGAAACCCTGATCTTCCGCTGGAGCTCGGAGGCGGCTCAACGCTTGCTTGAACTGCAATCCGGCGCTGTCGATGGCATCGACAACCCGGCTCCCGACGGCTTTGAAGTCATCGAAGCCGATGATACGCTAGCCCTCTATCCCCGTGAAGGCTTAAACGTCTTCTACTTGGGGATGAACCGGGACTTTGCGCCGTTCGATAATGAGCAAGTTCGCCAGGCCATCGCCTATGCCATCGACAAGCAGCGGATCGTCGAAAACTTCTATCCGCCTGAGTCGACGGTGGCGGACTACTTCACGCCGTGCGCTATTCCGGGTGGCTGCGAAGGTACGCCTTTCCCCAGCTACGATCCGGATAGAGCTAAAGAACTGCTGGCCGAAGCTGGCTACCCCGATGGCTTTGAGACCACCATTACCTACCGCGATGTTGTGCGGGGTTATCTGCCGGAGCCCGGCGTGGTGGCTCAGGATTTGCAGGCCCAGTTGGCCGATGTGGGGATCACCGCTGAAATCGAAGTGATGGAGAGCGGCGCCTTTATCGATGCGGCCAATGCCGGCCAGATTGAGGGCTTCCACCTGCTCGGTTGGGGCGCCGACTATCCGGACCAGACCAACTTCCTCGACTATCACTTTGGCGCCGGAGCCAGCCCGCAGTTTGGAGAGGGCTTTGAGGACATCCACGAACTTTTGATCGAAGCCGGCAGCGTGCCTGATCAAGCCGATCGCAATCCTCTGTACGGGCAAGCCAATGATCTGTTGGTCGAGCACGTGCCGATGGTGCCGGTCGCTCACGGTGGTTCCGCGACCGTCTTCAAAGCGACTGTTGAAGGTGCTCACGCTTCTCCGTTGAGCAACGAGCAGTTTGCCGTGATGGAGATCCCCGAGCAGGATACGATCGTCTGGATGCAAAACGCCGAGCCGATTGGCTTGTACTGCGCGGACGAAACCGACGGTGAGAGCTTGCGCGCCTGCGAACAGGTCAACGAAAGTTTGCTGGCCTACGAAGTGGGCGGTACGGAAGTGGTACCCGCCCTGGCCGAGAGCTACGAACCTAACGAAGATCTGACCGAGTGGACCTTCAACTTGCGCGAAGGCGTTAAGTTCCACGACGGTAGCGACCTGGATGCCCAGGACGTTATTACCAGCTACGAGGCTCAGTGGGACGCGGCCAGCCCGCTCCACACCGGCCGGGTTGGAGACTTTACCTACTTTAGCGCGCTCTTCGGTGGCTTTAAGAATGCCGAGTAACGTCCAGCCGCGTTGGTTGGCGAGCGTGTAGCCGTATGAACCGGGGCAGGGTGGGCTGAATGAGAGGTCTCTGAAGGTCCCCCTGCCCTTTTTTAATATAGGCGGATTATGGTCCAGTATATTGTTCAAAGAGTTATCTTAGCCGTTCCCGTGCTCATTGGCATTCTGTTTGTAACGTTTGCCCTGGCTCGCCTCATTCCCGGCGATCCCTGCCGGGCCGTTCTCGGCGAGCGGGCCACCGACAAAATTTGTGATGCCTTTATGGAACGGAACGGCCTGAATGAACCCATTCCGGTCCAGTTTGTTATTTATCTCAAACAAATCTTGATTGAGCGCGATCTGGGCGAGTCGTTCCGGTTTGGCCGCCCCGTCAGTGAGATTATCGTTGAGCGCCTGCCGGTCACGGTTGAACTGGCCCTAACGGCCATGATCTTTGCCTCCTTTTTAGGGGTAATCCTTGGCGTCATTTCAGCCTACTGGCACAACTCGTCGATTGATGTGGTGACGATGATTGGGGCTAATCTGGGGGTGTCGGTGCCGGTCTTTGTCCTCGGCTTGATCCTTCAATATGTGTTTGCGCTGCTCTTGAAAGACACCTTTCTGCAACTGCCCCCCTCGGGGCGGCTGACCTCCGGGATCACCAATCCGCCTTTCTTTGAGGTTTGGGGGCTGGCGGTTCAAGAAGGCACCGGCCTCCATGATGTCTTGGCCTTTATTGGCAACCTCAACATCTTCAATGCCTTGCTGACGGGCAACGGCGAAGCGTTGCTCGATGCCATCAAGCACATGATCTTGCCTGCCGTGGCGGTTGGCACCATCCCGCTGGCCATCATCGCCCGCATCACCCGGGCCAGTATGTTAGAGGTCTTGGGCCTGGACTACATCCGTACGGCGCGGGCCAAGGGGCTGGCCGAGAGCGGGGTGGTTTTTAAGCACGGGTTGAGTAACGCCCTGCTGCCGGTGGTGACCATCATCGGCCTGCAGTTAGGTTTTTTGTTAGCCGGCGCCGTGCTGACCGAGACGATCTTTAACTTGGCAGGGCTGGGCCGCACCTTGTTTGAAGCCATTACGGCCCGCGACTATATCATTGTCCAGGGCTTTACCCTGATCATTGCGGTCAGCTTTGTTTTAATCAATCTTCTGGTCGATATCTCGTACGCCTTTCTCGACCCGCGTATCCGCTTAAGTTAGTGAGGTAAATTATGGCCGCTCAAGCAGAAGCCGCCCCTAAAATGTTGGCCGGGGTCCAACAGAAACCCAGCAGTCTCTATCAGGACGCCCTGCGCCACCTGTTGCAAAAGCGATCGGCGATTCTGGGACTGGTGATCTTGCTTCTGCTGACCTTTGTGGCCGTCTTTGCCCCGGTCATTGCCCCCTATGACCCGGAGCAGCAGTTGATCGGCATTGAAGATGGGATCAAGAAACGCTCCGGACCCTGTATTCATCTGTTCGGCTGTCCGGCGGACCAGCCCCAGCACATCTTTGGGGTCGATGCCAACTTTAGAGACTTCTTCAGTCGCGTTCTCTATGGCGCCCGGTTGTCTCTGGTTGTCGGCTTCGCTTCGGTCAGCATTGCCATTGTGATCGGTCTGGTCTTAGGCGCTATTGCCGGCTTTGTCGGGGGCTGGATCGATAATGTCATCATGCGGTTGATGGATGTTTTTCTGGCTTTTCCGGCTCTCATCCTGGCGATCGCCATTGTCACCGTCCTGGGACCGGGCTTGCTCAACGCCTTGATTGCCATCAGCATCGTCACCATTCCGGCTTACGCCCGGGTCATTCGATCCAGCGTGCTGTCGGTCAAAGAGCAAGACTACGTTCTGGCCGACGAGTCCATGGGCGTGCCACCGCTCCGGATCCTACTTAAAGACGTGCTGCCCAACTCAATCACGCCGGTCATTGTGCAGGGTACCTTGGGTATTGGCACGGCGATCGTGGAAGTGGCGGCGCTTTCGTTCTTGGGTTTGGGCGCGCAGCCCCCCACCCCGGAGTGGGGCCTGATGGTCAGCGCCGAGCGCAATCAGATCTTTACCGCTCCGTTTTTAGTCCTTATCCCCGGTATCGCCATCGCCTTGGTCGTGCTTGGCTTTAATCTCTTGGGCGATGGTTTGCAGGATGCCTTAAATCCTCGCTTAAACCGGCGTTAAGCCGGACCTGTTCTTCTCGATAGGCTTGTCCCTCATCTTTCGTCCAGTCACCGAACTATTTTGACTCCCGGTGTGTTTCAGCCTGTTTTCCATTACAATTGA
>CALMIS010000239.1 GCA_937864185.1 uncultured Chloroflexota bacterium | reverse complement strand
GTGTCAAAGCTTGCTTTGGCGGGAGAATGTAAGAATGAAAGCTTGGAGGGTTGGAGGAATGGGGGAGAAGGCAAGAGGAGTGTCAAAGCTTGCTTTGGCGGGAGAATGTAAGAATGAAAGCTTGGAGGGTTGGAAGGATGGAGGGCTGGGGCAGGAGCTTTTCCAACCCTCCAACCCTCCATCCCTCCAATTACCGCTGTTTCCACCAGGCGTAGAACTGGAGACCAGCGATCAGGCCGACGAGGTCGGCGACGATGGCGACGGCCCACCAGCCGGCGTTGGTGAGCGGCAGCCAGCCGGTGAAGAGGATCACGGCGCTGGCCAAGACCCAGACCACATTGACCAGGACGGCGCCCAAGGCTAAAACGTCGCTAATGGGTTGGCGAGCTGAGAGCCACCAGAGGTAGACCGTATACGCAAAGTGAATGAACCCCATGCTGATAAACATCCAGGGGGCACCGACACCTAGAAAATCGACGATAGGGCGGGCCGCCGCGATGAACAGCACCCCGCTGAGGGCGACGACCGCGCTGTCCAGACGGAGGGAAAAGCGCAAGAGGTTTGACTCGACCGGCTGGCTAAGGGTTTGGGTTGCCATACTAAAACTCTCCTTTTTTTATTAATGATTAAAGTTTACCCAACTAAGGCGCTCTGCCTTTAGATGTGGGGAGACCGGCGCCAAGCCCATTGACCGCCGGTCTCCCGCCACTCAAGAGATATTCGGTTTGACCTCAGTTTAGCGGCCAAACCCCTGCCGAGTCTATGAAAATTACTGCCAAATCGTGCCAAACCGGGAAATTACTCAACGCCGAGGCGGTAGATCACCATATTGTCGCCACCGGCCAGGGGACTCCAGGGCGCGTTGGTGGTGTAAAGGGGTGACAGGCTCGGGTCTTGAACCAGGGCCGGGTACCACGAAGGAAAGGTGACCAGATAGCCGGCCCGGCGAGCGCGGACGAAATCGAGCAAGGCCGTCTCGTCACGGATGATGGGGATCACTTCCGGGGTGATCAAGCCGGCCAGATCGATCAGCGGGCGCTGACTGAAATAGCCGATCGCGCCGATGTCGTGGGCGGCGATCAATGCCCCGGCCGCCACGTTGGCATCGAGCCACTTGGCGGCGGCGACCATCTCGGTCTCGATGATGCGGACATCGGTGGCGTAGGCCCGGGCGCCGATAAAGGTGAAGGCCGGAGTCAAAAGAGCGAGCGACAGCACCAAGGTTTTGCCGGTCACTCGAACCAGTAGGTTCTGGCGTAAAGTCGAGTTTTGCGGATTCACCAAACGAGCCGTGCCCCAGACCCCCAACAAAATAACCCAGGCAATGACCGGAATCTGGTAGCGACCATGTTGGTACGTGACCGGCAAGCGGACGGCGTAGAGGAGCAGGTAACTCAGCCACCAGCCCCAGGCCGGCAGCAGTTCGAGGCGGCGCTCGGTGAGGGTTAGCCAGGCGGCAGCGAGGAGGCCGGGCAGTAAGAGAAGCTGTGGCCCGATAAAGATGACCCGAAAGACGCCCTGGACCGAGTCGACGGGGGGGCCAAAGCCACCGAATAGCCGCCACCAGAGCGAATAGCCGCTCAAAATAGCCCCATATTCGGCCTGCTTGGCGTAAAGCGTGTTGGGAAAAGGCAGGCCGGTCAAGCGCAGATGGAACAGCAGGTAAGGCCCGACGATCAAGCTTACGCCCAGCGCGATTGCAAACCAGATAAAGGCTAGATCGCTTAGCCGGCGGTTGGCGCCCTGCTGCCACCACTGGCGAGCTACATCCAAGCCGATCAAGCCCACCAGCCCCAACCCTTCCGGCCGAGTCAAAATCAGCAGACCGCCCAACAGACCCCAGCCCCAGTAAACCAGTTTTTTACCGGTTAACGTTATGGCTAAGTAACGCTCAAACAGAAACAGCGACAGCCAGACGAAGAGGATCGTCTCCATGCCGGAGACCGCGGCCCAGGCCAAATGCCACTCGAACAGGCAAAAGAGGCCGGCCAGGAAGCCGACCCAAGGCTGCCGCGGAAACAAGCGCTGCCCCAGGCGAGCCACCGTCCAGCCGGTCAAGCCCAACAGCAGCAAACCGAGCCCGTAAGTCCAGACCAGGTAAGGCAGGCCCAGCAAATACCCCAGGGCCAACAGCAGCGACCAGAGCGGCGAGGTCGAGCCGGCGCTGGGCACGCCCGGCGTAAAGGCGAGCTGGCCACTGTGAGCCAGGTTGCGGGCGTAGGTCTGGTGAATCCAGGCATCGTCCAGCGGGAAGCCGGTGTAGCCGAAGATCAAGCCGGCGAAGGCTAGATAGAAGAGGCCGATGGCGAGGGCGAGGCTGAGGAAGATTGGAAGGTTGGAAGGTTGGAAGAGTGGAAGGTTGGAAGGTTGGAAGAGTGGAGGAATGGAGGGGTGGAGGAATGGAGGAGGGTTAGAAGAATGGAGGGGTGGAGGAGTGGAGGGGTGGAGGGGTGGAGGATTGGAGGGGTGGAGGAGGGGAGGAGTGGAGGAGTGGAGGAGGGGTGGAGGGGTGGAGGAATGGAGGGGTGGATTTGTTAATTGTTCATTACTCATTGTTAATTGTTCATTACTCATTGTTAATTGTTCTGGATTTTGAAGACATAGATTTTATGGCCGGGGTTTTGGCCAAAGGTTTGCACCAACTGTAAAGCTGGGTAAGCGGTTGGTTGGCGGTAGAGGTCGCTGAGGGGTAGCGGGTGGTTGCGGTCGAGGATCAGGTAATCGACCTGGTAGTGCCGGGCGACGGTCAAGATGGTGGCGGGCGATTCGTTGGGCACAACGACACTAAGGCCGCCGCCGTGGTAACGGTAAGCCGGCGGATTGCCGATCATGACGGTGGCGGCCGGGTCCTGGCCCTCGACCCAGGCGACGATGGCGGGGTAAGCGGCATCGGCGCTGTTCCAGGCGTTATTCTTGAGCACCCGATTATAGTAAATGAAGAGGCTGAGGGCAATGGCCAGCGCGACCAGACCGGCGCCAAAGACTCGCTTGGCCTGCTGAGGCTGCCACCGGCGGCGCCGAGCGGCGACCCAATCGACGGCATGATCGAGACCAATCAGAGCCGTGGCGTAGATAAAGGGTAGCAGGGCCGCGCCGGAATGAAACAACCCACCCCGCGCCCCGGGAAAGGCGAATAGAATCGTCATCGCCGCGAAGAGCAGCAAGCCATACAGGCCGGCTAACTGGACCAAACCGTGCCGGCGCAAGACCCAACCGCCGATGAGAGCCAGCGGAGTCAAAAAAATCATGCCCCACACGGCCAGGACCGTCTGGAGATTGGCAGTCAAGGCCCACCAGCGGCCTTGCAGAATCGATCCGGGATCCTGGGCGAAAAAGGTGCGGGGCGATAGTTCTTGACCGTAGCTAAACAGGTCGTCATAATCGGTCAGCCAGATGGTTTGCGTGCCCGCGGCGGCAAGCGGAGCGCCGGTGGCCTGCCAATTGCGGATGAACCAGGGGGCCATCACCAACAGATAGCCCAGGATGAGGAGGAGAGTCAGGCTGAGTATGTGGGACGTGGGGCGTGGGACGTGGAACGTGGAACGTATTTTGTTGGTTGTATGCCAGAAGATGGTGGCCAGGATGGTGGCGACCAAGAGCAGTAAGCCATCGGCGCGGGCGAGATGAGCCAGGCCGAGGCAGACCCCGGCGGTGAGAATGTAGGCGATCCGGTCCCACGCTTCCAATTCGCTCGGTCTAGGGCTTTGCTCAGGACAAGTCCGCCAGTTGGCCCACCAAGCTAAAATCAAGGCCAGCGACCCGGTGAGGGCGAAGGGGGTGAAGTTGTCGGTGGCGGTCCAGTAAGGAAAATAGAAGCCGCTGAAGATGGCCAACAGACCGGCCAGCCAACCGTGCCGGCGCTGGCCCGAGAGGAGCATAGCCGTGCCATAGCTCAGCGGGGCCAGCAGGGCTGAGAGCAGAATAAACGGAATTTGAGCAGCGGCAAAATTAATCCCGCCGGCGGCCATACCAAACGCGACCAAAATCGAGGTCAGCGGCATCCAGTAACGATGGCTCGGTTGGGGTAGGCCGTCCGGCTGATCGAGGTAGTTCCAAATAAAATCCTCGACAAACCCACGCCCCTCGGCCAGATTGACGCCGTTGACGTAGTAGTAGATCGCGTCGAAATAGCTGGGCTGCTGTTGAGGCAGCGCCGCCAGGCAGCGAACCGCCAGAGCGAGCAGCAAGAGCAGGACAAGATCGCGGTCATAGCTGGCCCGGGTTCGGTTTTGCGCCGTCATGCTCGTCCTCATGGTTTAGTCCGCGCCTCCGGCTGACTTTGGCCGAGCATTTTCAGCTCCGGCGCCATTTCGAGCGCGGCGGGCTCGAGGACCAGCAACCGGTCATAGACGCGGCGAGCGGCCTCGGTCTGCCCGAGGCGGGCCAACAGCCGGCCTTCCGCGGCGGTGAGATCGATGAGCAGCCGGCTGGGATAGAGTCTGACCAAACAGGGCAGATGCTCGGCCGGCAAGGGCCGGCGCCGGGCGATTTCGGTCGGGTAGCGGCTCAAGTCGGTAGCCTCGCCGGTCAGCCCCAGAAAAGCCTGCTCATAGGCCTCGAGAGCCTGGGCCGGCTGGTTTAAAGCCTCGGCCACCTGACCCCGGTGATGAAAACCGGCCGGGCTTGGGGCCAGATGAAGGGCAGCGGCGATCGCCTCGGCCGCGTCGGACCAGCGGCCTTGAGCCGCGGCACTCCG
Source organism: uncultured Chloroflexota bacterium (assembly GCA_937864185.1). Taxonomy (GTDB): domain Bacteria; phylum Chloroflexota; class Anaerolineae; order 4572-78; family J111; genus JAGRBY01. Next base: position 26,561 of record CALMIS010000239.1, on the reverse strand, counting down.
GCTTAAATAATGATACGCCTCGGCGTGGCTTGGATTCAAAATCAAGGTCCGAAACAATTCCTCTTGGGCTTGATTGAGCTCACCGGTTTGGTAGTGGAGATAGCCCTTGACCCAGTGCCGCGTGGCGGGATCGGTCCGGGGGGCGTAGGTGTTGTAGGTTTGCCAGGCGGCGGCCGCTTGGCCCGCCTGCAGACGAAGATCGACCAGCTTGAACAAATCAAGGGCCGGGGCTTCGACCAGAGCCCGCTCGGCTTGATCGATGAGGGCCGGGAGGGCGGCTGCCCGGACCGGTGTCTGTCGCCAGAAGCCGGCCTGGAGCAGTTCCGGCTGGGCGGCGATAACCTGGGCGTACTCCAACCCGGCCGCCTCGGTTTGGCCGGCTGCTTCCAGATAGCGGCCCAGGTTCAAGCGATACAGGGGGTGAGGGTAGAGCGCTACCGCCTGGCGCATCGCGGCCAGGGCCGGTTCAGGCTGGCCGGCCTCGTGGAGCAGGCAGGCTAAATTGGCATAGTCGTTGGGTAAGGTCCCCACCTGCTCGAGCGCGGCTTGATAGCGGGTGATAGCCTCCTCAAGCGCAGCCGGGCTGGGGTCCGGCTGGGCGCCCAAGGCGAAGGCCAATTGGCGCTGGTAAAAGGGATCCGCTGGAGCCAGCTCGACCGCTCGTTCCATGGCCGCGACAGCGCCAGTCCAATCACCCGCCGTAGCCGCGCTGACACCCTGGTTGTAGGCCTCAAGATGGCGGACGTGGCGCAGCCCCAGCCCGGCGCCGAACAACACCAGCAGCAACCCGGCGCCGTGAGCCAGCCGGCCCCAACTTATGGGGGAAGCGCCCGGCTCCGGCGGCTCGAGCCGGCGCGGGCCGAGCCAAAAACCGGCCAAGATTGCCACCAACATCATAATCAGCGGGTACTTTAACTGCGAATCAACCAAATTGTGGGCCACAAAGCCGGCCAGCGCCGCCAGACAAGCCAGACTGGCCAGCGGCCAGCGGTTTAGTTCGCCGCGGCGCAACATGGTCCAAACCAGACGGCCACAAGCGGCAAGGAGCCAGACCAGGGCCAGCAGCCCCGGCCAACCTGTCTCGGCGATGAAGGTCAGAAACAGGTTATGGGCATCGGGCCAGATAAAGCTATAGACTGGGGTCTGCCGGACCAGATCCACCCCGAGCGCGCCGGGACCGGCTCCGGTGAGCGGTCGCTCCAGCAGGGTTTGAAGGGCGCCGCTCATGACTCGCTGGCGGATGTCAAGGCCCTCGTCAAAGCGGCGAAAGCTGGTAGTAAACCAGATGAGGAAGAGTACCCCGGCCAGACTCATCGAGCCCAACAGCCAGCCGCGGCGAGGCGCGAGCCGGCGCAGACGCTCGCTGCCGGTCTCGCTGCGCTGCAAGGTCAAGAAAAAGAGATAAGCGCCGGTCGCCACCAGCACCGCCAGCAGGCCACCGCGTGACTGGCTCAGGAAGGCCTCGCCGAACAGCATCAGCAGCCAAACCGAAAGCAGCAGGCGCGTCAACCAGTGGCGGGCCGTGGTCAGTTTGTACAGCACCAGGGGAAAGATCAGGCCGATGTAACTGGCCAGGGTGTTGGGATTACCCAGGACCGACAGACGCGGCAGACGCCAGTCCAGCCCGGCCTGCCGCAGCAGCTCGGGCAGAGGGCCGGTTTGCTCAAACCAGCGGAAGAGTTGAAGCAGGCCCAACAGCCAGACCAGCCCGGCGACGCCAATCAGAGCGTTCAGCGTCAACTCGACGAACCAGGTTTGGCGGCCCAGATCAATCGCCAGATAGAAAAAGGCCAGGTAGATGAGGTAAAAGACGAGAGTTTCCTGGCTGTAGATCGGGTTAATTGAAAAAAAGGTGGCAACCAGGGTGACGGCCAGCAGGATCAGCAGTGGGCCATCGACGGGTGTGCGTGGAATCTTGGCCGGTCCCAACAAGCGCCAGAGCAACCAAGCGACCACTAAAGCAGCGCTCAAACCGATGGTCAGCAACCGCCAGTGGTGATCGTAAATCACCTGGGCCGTCTGGCCGCCGATAAAGGTGTAGTAGATGACCAGGACCAGCAGCCCCAACTGCAAGGCCGTAATCACCAGAGGCGACTCAAGGGAGAATAATCGTCGCATAGACCGGCTTACCTTGACGAGGCGGCCCGGGCCAGAAGCTGCTCGAGCCGCTCCTGGGCCACGTTTAGAAATGGGTCTTCGGCCAGGAGGATGGTGTAGATTTGCTCGGCCTGCTCGAACTGACCCTCCTGCTCATACAAGCCGGCCAGGGCCAGCCAGGCCTCGGCCTGGACCGGGCCGACACCGATACGAAGCAGTTGGGGGGCCAAGTCGTTGCCGCTGAAGCGGCCGTAAATAGTCATTTCGATATTTTCGGCGGTGACGTGGGGCGTGAAGCCACGCCCGTAGGCGGCAAGGGCCTCTTCTAAGCGACCCTGCTGTTCGTACAGCCGGCCCAGGTCGGTGTAAGCGGCCGGGGTGCGCAGAAAAGCGGCGGTCTTGAGTAAACGCTCGGCTGCCTCGAACGCCTGCCGGGCCAAAGCGAGCCGGCCGAGCAGATGGTACTCCGCGCCGGTCCGGGGTGAGGCCCCCAGCAACTCAGCCGCCTGATCATACTGCTCCCGGGCCAGATAGAGGCCGGCCAGCGGAACTCTAAAAGTTTCGTCGGAGAGCTGGGCCGCCGCTCCGATTTGAGCCTCGGCCAGCTCATAATCTTGACGGGCCAAGCCGAGTTGGAGCCGCAGCAGCCGCTGGGCGTGGGGCTGAGGCGGATCGATCTGGGCCACGGCAGCCTCAACCAGAGCCGGCCAGCGCCCGGCGCGATCGGGTGTCGCCTGCCAAAAGCCGGAGGCAGCCAGGGTTGGGTCTCGAAAGAGGGCCTGACCATAGGCAGCGACGGCTTGGGGCCAGTCTTGCTGCTGCTCGTAGAAGTAGCCGAGGTTGACCAGATAGAGGGAACTGGGCTCGGCTGCAATCGCTTGCTGTAAAACCTGAACAGCCTCGAGGCGCGCGCCTTGGGCCCACAGTACCCCGGCCAGGTTGGCGGAGTTGAGGCCCCAAATCGGCTCCCGGGCCAGGCCGGCGCGATAATGCTCGGCGGCTGAGCGGAGCAGGGCCGGATCGTCCGTCTGAGCGGCCAGGCGCGCCTCGAGCAGAGCCAGCCGGAACAGCCGGCCGGTCAGGCCAGGATCGAGCTGATAGGCTTGGGCGGCGGCGGTTCGAGCGGCGGCCAGGTCGCCGGCCGCTTCGGCCCGAAAACTCCGGCGCTCCCACAGATCGGCCCGGGCCAGCCAAAGTAGGCCGGCCAGGTAGCCGGCGATAACCAAGAGAGCGACACTGGCTCCGGCGAGCTGGCGGCGGGGTCGGGCCACCGGGCGCAACTCAGCGACGACAAAGGCGACCCCGGCGGCCAGCGGCAAAATGTTAGGCGTGGCGGCATAGGAATCGACAACGGTTTGAACGGCGTAACCCACTAGAGCCGCGCCGCAGGCCGCCAGCCTGATGCGGTCGGCCGGGGCCGGGAGTTGCTGCCAGCGCTGCCACCAGCTCCGAGCTACGACCAGGTAGAGGATCGCCCCGGCCAGCAGCCCCAGCAGGCCCAACTCGGCGGCGGTGTTGAAGTAGAGACTGTGGGCGCTGGCAATTTGGAAACGCGGCAGGTCGGGATCGTTCAAACGCAGCAAGGCTCGGCCGAAATTGGCCGGTCCCGCCCCCAACAGCCAGTGGGCCTGGAAGGTTTCGGTGGCGGCACCCCAGAGCAGGAAACGATGGTTGGTGCTGCCGGCCCGGCCGGTAAAGCTGCCTTGCAGCCAGACCAGCCCGCCCAAGGCGAGCAGGGTCACCACCAGCCCGAGGCCAAGCCGCTGAGCGACGCTCAAACGTCGCCAGGGGGCGAAGAGACTAACGCGCCGGTCGGAAGAGCGGGCCGCCAACCAGCCGAACGCCGTCAAGGGCAGCGAGACCAGCAGGGCCAGTACACCGGCCCGCGAAAAGGTCAAACTTTGAACGAGCAAAGCCAGGGCCAGCCAGATGAGCAGCGCCGTGCGATTCTCGCTGCGACGGGGAAGGGTCAGAATCAGGCCGACAGCCGGCGGTGTTAGCAAGGCCAGATAGGCAGCCAACGGGGTCGAGCCGTTGAGGGTGATGTTGAGGCGATAGAACTCCGGCGGCAGCGGATCGCGCCAGCCGCCGATGTCCCACCAACCCTGAGCAAACGGGCCGAAAAGCGGGGTGCCGAAATACCAGGCCAACCACTCGGTCAGGCCCAGCAGGCAGACCACGGCCGAAGTCATATAAAAGGCCCAGGTCAGTTTGGCGCTCCAGCCCCGGCGCAGGAGATCGACCAGCCAGTAAAAGGCCAGGAGATGAGTGACCGTATACCAGAGCATTTCCAAACTAAAGCGGGGCGAGAGACCGAAAGCAGCGCTGATGACGTTTACGCCCAGATAAAGGGCCAGCGCGCCATCGAGCGTGGTCCGGGGGAGGCCTTCACCCCGGCGCAGCTTGAGCCAGAGCCAGCCGGTCAGCAGGCCGGTGACAAGGAGTTGGTTGGCCACGCGCAAGTAAAAGTTGATTTGGCTGTAGAAGGTGCCGCCGATGAAGGTGAAGTAGATCAGGATCACCAGCAGCCCCAGGTCACGTTTGGTTAATTTCATCGCTTCCAGTTTGGCCGCTACTGTAGGCGGGATTCGTAGGACTCGGCGGCGGCGGGCAGCCGGTACAAACGATAGGCGTCGCCCACGCTGGAGACGGGCTGCAAATAGTCTGCTGCCAAGGTAGCTAATACCTCCTGGGTAACATCGGATGCCGTGTGGCGCACAAAGCTTAAGCCCAACTGATGGACCAGAATGTGAGTGATCCCGGCCTCGCGCCAGACGCGGGCGATCTCCCCGGCCGAGCCGTATCGATGCACCAGGTGCGGAAATTTGTCCAGAATGCTATCCGGCTGGCAGTGGCGATCGCAGTAGTAGCTGCGCGGCTCCCACAGCAAAACGACCCGGGCCTCGGCGGGGAGTTCCGCATTGAGATCTTGCATCGCAGCGTAATGCGCGCCTAACCGCCGGGTCAAATAGTCGGGCCGGCTCTCGAACCCGAGCAAATAGGGTCCCGGATCGATCCTGAGGGTCAGGAGGCCGGTATCGACGAGGGTCAAGCCGAGGGCTAAGGCAACGGCCACGTTTACAAATCGAGACACGGAGAACTGCGGCAGATCAAACCGGCCGAGCCGCGTCCAGGCCCAGCCGGCCAAGGGGGCCAGGCCGGCCAAGCCCGGCAAGAGCAGCCGCGACTGCCACAACGACTGGGACCAGATCACGCCCAGCGTCCAAAAGCCAAAATGGGCCAGGACGTAGATCAACAGCGGATCAAGGGCCCGGGGTCGATCCCCGGCGCGGCGGGCCAGGCCAAAACCGACGACAAGCGGCAAAAAGAGCAGCAGCAGCGGGCCGGTGCGGCCATCCCAGTAGTTGGCATCGCGCACGCCCAAAGTCAGCAGCCAGGGCAGGGCCAGCAAGGTGGTCGGCTTGAAGCCGATGCCGCTGCCGGCGGCGGCGTACGCCTCGGCCCGAAACTCGTCCCAGAACTGGCCACCGAAGAGGCCATACAAAAAGGGATAGACCGGATTTCCGGTAAACAAATAGTTCTTCAGATACCAGGGCGCGGCCACGATCAGGGCCACCGCCGAGAAGAGGGCGAAGTTCAGCACCGCCTCCCGGTAGCGACCTCGCCGGGCGGCGCTCCACAAAATCAACAAACCGATCGTCACCGGGGTAACGAAGCTGGTGTATTTCAAACCCATCGCCAGGCCGGCGAAGAGGGCGGAGAGGGGGAGAAAGAGGGGAAGATTGGAAGATTGGAAGGCTGGAGGATTGGAAGGTGGAAGATTGGAAGATTGGAAGATTGGAGGGTTGGAAGGTGGAAGATTGGAAGATTGGAAGGATGAAGGTTGCTCATTGTTAATTGTTAATTGTTCATTGTTGATTGTTAATTGCCGAAGGAAGGCGTAGAGGCTGGCGAGTTGGTAGAAGGCTAGGGCGATATCGTTGTAGGCCCAGCCGGCCAGGGTGGCGAGCATGGGCATGCTGGTGAGAATCAGGACGGCGGGCCAGGCGGCGGGGCGGGTGAGGAAGCGGCGGGCGGTGAGGTAGACCAGGCCGGTGAGCAGGAGGGCGAAGACCAGGTGGATCAGCTTGGCGGCGATGTCGCCGCGCAGCAGCATCAGCCAGGTAAAGAGCATTTCCATTAGCGACGGAAAGCTGAGATGCGGCAGATCAAACCCACCGGTAAGGCCGCCAGTTTGAATGTACAACTTGGGGCCGGTCAAGTGGTAAAAAAGGCCATCCCAATCGGTGGGGGGCAGGAGGGCGACCGGCAGGGTCAGGCAGGCCAGGGCCACCAAGTAGAGCACTGTCCAGCGAGAGGGCGGGTTGGCGGGCCGCCAGCGGGACACTTGCCGGCCGAGTCGCCACAGCGGGCGGGCGACCAGAGCGGTGAGGGCCGCAGTCGCGGCATAGGCGACGGCCGGTTGAAACAGGCCGGCCAAACCCAGGCCAAAGATCGCCAGGCCCAGCAGGCCGAGGCCCAGGCCGGCACCGAAGACCAGCGTCTCGGCCAGGACGAGCCGGCCGGGGAGGAGGCGCTCCAGCAGCCCGGCGCCGAGCCCCAAGGCCACCAGCCCCAGCCACCCGGCCGCCAGCAGATCGAGCAGGACGGCGGCGATGGCCCGGGCGGTCTCGGCCCCGAATGGCTTTTGCACGGTGAAGAAGCTGCCCACCACAAAGAAAAGCCAGAGGACGAAGAAAACCGGAAGCAGGCTGGGCCGGACCTGGCGGCTCACGTGGACCGTCCTAACTGAGGTTGGAGGGGAAGCTGCTCCACCCGGGCGGCGCCCCGGCGCAGCTTGCGCCAATCGAGGGCGTAGAGGAGCAGCATTAAGGCGGGCAGCAGGCCATGCATCATGGTGTGCTCCCAATTGCCGTCGAGCAAGACGACAAAGGTGCTCCACATCAAAACCAGCAAGCCGATTTGAGTCAGAAACGCGACCAGCGTCGCTTTAGAAGCAGGCAAGCGTTGGAAGAAAAAGAAAAGCGGCAGATAGAGAATAACCTGGTTGGTGGTCGCCGAGCGGAAGGTGATCAGACTGCCGACAATGAGGGTCGACATCACTGCCCAGGTGTAGGCCCCCGGCCGGTCGCGGAACGCAAGCCACCAGCCGGGCAGCAGGGCCAGAAAAAAGAGGCCCGACAGCAGCGAGGTCAGCGGTCCGGCCAGGGACGGCGGTAAAAGAAAATCGAGCAAATTCTCAAGCGGCGTGCCGAACGCGACGTAATCGCTGTAGGCCAGAGCGTTGCGGGCAAAATCGACCGGCCAACTGGGGATGAGCAAGATGCTGCCAAAAACCAGTCCCAGCATCGAGAGGCCAAAGCCCAGTACAATGTGCCAGCGGCCTCGAACCACGGCCCATAGCAGGAGAAAAGCCAGGATCAAGAAGACCATTTGCGGCTTGATGGTCGTGATCGCCAGGCACAACCCGGCCAGGGTATCGCGCCGCTTTTCAATGGCCCACAAGGCCAGCAGCAAGGCCAGCCCCACCATGATCGAGAACTGGCCCAGGAGAATGGCCCGGGCGCCGTTATAAAAGAAGATGCCCCAAAACACGGTGAACCAGAACAGCCAGTTCGGCGGCGACCAGCGGGCCAGGCGGATCGACAGGATGGTTAAGCCCAACAGCATGAACTGAAGGATGGCCATCCAGACGGCCTGGGCCCAGGCGTAGGGCAGGAGACTCAAGGGCCAGAAGAAAAAGAGGGTATAGAGCGGGTAGGCGAAGTAGGCCTCGTCTTTGTCGCCGGGTTGGGCCAGCCGTCCGAACATCGAAATCTGGGCCTGCTCGGCCACGGTCCGGTCGTAGGGATTGGTGCCGTGGAGCAGATACTCGCGCCCGCCCAGCCAGCGGACAAAGAAGTCGTTGCCGCTGGGGAATTGGCTGGTGAAAACGGTATAGAGAGCAAATGACTCGACGGCGATGAGGAGGATGACGAGCAGCCCGAGGATCAGCCAGACCAGGGGGAGCTGCTTCCCTGGATGCTTCGATGGGGATGAGATTTGGCTAGCCACGGTTGGTTACCTCTTGCCTTTCCGGTAGGTCAACCAGCCAGAGTTGGATGCCCAGAAAATGGCGGTAATCAACCACGTGGCTTGAGTATGTGTCGAGCCAGTTGACCAGTAACGGATTCCGATCCGGGTCGTCAGCCCAGTAACCGTCGGCCAGAAGCGGTTGCATGGGATAGTGGGTCGGACGGCGGGTGTAGGGATAGATCACCCAGGCCCGCCGGTGGTCGGCGACCAGGGACTCGAGGGGATAGCGCTCCAGATTGAGGCTGATGGGCTTTTCAGGTGAATGACCGCGATAATAATAATCAAACGGGAATCTAAGGTGGGTGCTGTAGAGCAGAATGACGTCGCCAGGGCGCTCGCGTTGTTCAATGAAACTGGCTAGATCGCGCCAGGGATCCTTCTGGAAGATAGGCTCAAACTTGATGGCGATGAGGCCGTAGAGACTATTCGCGATTAAACCGGCCAAGAGTAAATACTGCCAGGCGGGCTGTTTGAGGCGGAGGACGCCAAAGGCCACCAGCAGGATCAGGGTCGGCAGCAAGAACGAAAGGTAGCGGTCGGCGTAAAATGACCGGCGTTGCGAGATGATCCAGACCAGGAGCAGAGGAGCAAACAGCCAAATGCTCAACAATAATTGACTGCGACCAAAGCTGTGTTTGGTTCGATACAAACCACTGCTCAAGGCCAACAGGGCAATGGCAAAGGCAACCAAGCTTAACGGCCAAATCTGATTTAAGATCAACCCCATGCTGAGGTTCCAAAGAGTCAGGGGCAGGTCGATCAGAGTCGGCTTGTCGAGAAAGCCGATCCCGAAGCTTTGAAACTCTCGGGTCGAGAGAGCCACCAACCAGGGCAAGAGAGTCAAGCCCGCGCTGAACTGAGCGGCTGTCCAGACTCGGAATTGGCGGTGATAGCGGCCAAAGTTAGCCAGGATAAACCCAAATTGGATCAGAGGCAGCCATAAGCCGAAGAAATGCAGGTTAAAGACTAAAGCCTGAAGGACGATCAGGCCCAGCCAATACCTCCGGCCTCTCGTGTGCAGCGCTTGCCAGAAGCACAGCATCCCGGCCAGGGTCAAGGTAATTAGCAACGCGTACATCCGGGCTTCTTGTGACAACCAAACGTGCACTGGATTAAGGGCCAGCAGGGCAGCCGCCAGCCAGGCCACCCGGCGATCGAAGAGTAGGCTGCCCAGTTTGTAGGTCAACGGCACGGCCAAGATGCCAAAGGCAGCCGCTATAAAGCGCGCTCCATATTCGGTCGTGCCCCAGAGGGGCAGCACCAGTTTGTAAAGGATATAGAAGAGCGGTGGGTGGACCCCCGAGCTGAGAGTGGCCTGGAACAGGGTAGGCCAATCCGCCGAGCCGACAGCCAGACTGTAGCCTTCGTCAAAGGCAATGCTTTGAGCCTCAAGGCCGAGCAGCCGCAAAAAGGTGGCCAGCAAGATAACCCCGAGCATACCAACCACGATAGACTGCCGGCCTAAGACGCTGACCGGCTGAATTTTAGACAGATGATTCATGACTCGATTTCAAACCGATTGCCGCCGGCTTTTTGATCAAAAAGCGATACTTAACCAAGACCCACACGGCCACAAAACCGTCCTGCCACCGAATCTTCTTGCCTTCGGCCCACGAGCGAGGGTTGTATGAAATCGGCACCTCGCGGATAGTGACGCCGCGTTGGAAAAGTTTGGCCGTAACTTCCGGGCAAAATTCAAAGCCGTCGGTTTCCAAGCCGATTTCCCGGAGCAGATATGTTTTGATGATTTTGTAGCCGGTAGCTTCATCAGTGATGTGGGCGCCGTACAGCAGATTGGTTAACCAGCTTAAGGCCCGCCCGCCCCAGTAAAAGGAAAAAGAAGAGCGCGCATTCCGCTGCAAGTTCCGGGAACCGTAAACTACCTCAACCGCCGGATCGGCAAACGGGGCCAAGAGGGCCGGATAGTCGGCCGGGTCGTACTCGAGGTCGGCATCCTGGACCAGGACCAGTTCACCGGTGACGGCGGCCAAACCGGTGCGCATAGCTGCGCCCTTGCCTAGATTTCTGGGGTGGCGAAGCAGGGTCAGCGACGGCGTGTCGCTGGACTGCAGCCGGCGCAGAATCTCATCAGACCCATCGGCGGAGCCATCATCGACGACGATAATCTGCTGGGCTAGACGGGTGGCTCTGACCCGACTCAAGATTTCGGCCAGGGTGGCGGCCTCATTGTAAACCGGAATAATTACGGATAACGAGGGAAACATCATGAGCAACTCACTTAAACGCTACTATCTACTACTATACGGTAAAACGGTGGACTTGAATAGGGACCAAGGTACTTTGTTTGGACGACCAAAAGTCCCTGCTTCTTTGCCCGGAAGTACCTCTACGCCTGGCTCGGCGTGGCGCCGAAAGATCAAAAATTCAATTTGATTGAACCGCCTCCCGGAACAACGGTTTGAGCCGGTAGACTCTAAAACCGTACTCCGGCGACTCGTAAACGAGCTGCAGATCGACCTCTTCTTTAAAAGCATCCAGATGAAAATACTCGTAGTCGGTGATGTAAGCGATGTTGCGGCTAACTACATAATCACGCAGATCGAGCGGGCTGGTGGAGCGGCGGCTCTTCATATGATCGTAGAGACTGTTGTTGACGACGCCATCCAAATTGATAACCTGTCGATCGGTGAAGTAAGCGATGATGCCGCTGTTCCAGGCCCCGACTCGAGCCTCAGGCTCGGTATTGTGGTTGAGCCACTGGGCCAAATAGTAACCCCGGGCCTGGCGAGGATAGCCAAAACCAAGAACTTGAAAGCCGCTAAAAAAGATCAGGGCGGCTAAGAGACCCACAAAGAGATAGGTCGGCCTCAAGTCGAGCGGCGCTGTCCGGTCGATCGCTTGTTCCCAGGCCAGGGCCGCGCCGACCGTAAAAACCAAAATGGTTGAATGGAGGTACCAATTCTGAGCGTTCCACTGCCAGCCCACGTACCAGATCAGCAGCCCCAAGACGGCCAGCCAGGCGAAATTGAGCTGGTGGAAGACGCGGTTGAAGGGGCTGGCCTCGACAAGCTCGGCCGACGGTTTGGCCTCGACAGGCTCGGCCAACGACTCGGTGGGCTCGGCCGGCGGTTTGGTCTCGACAGGCTGGGCCAACGACTTGACGGGCTTGGCCGCTGAGGTGGCGAAATCCTGCTGGCCTTGAGGCACACGGCGTCGCACCAAGGCCAGCAGGGTCAAGGCCAGCGGCAGAGCCGTGTACAGCAGCAGTTTGCTCACATAAACCAGACCAATCGCCGTGGTGTAGCGAAAAATCCGATCCGGTTCGGCCAGCCAGGAGAAACCGTGGGTCCACAGCCGAATGGCCGAGCCGCTGACCTGCATGATCATCTCAAAGCGCGTCCAGTTCCACCACCACCAGGGCAGCGTCACCACCAGGACGGCTCCGGCCAGAGCGACAATATTCAGCAGGTGGCGGCGCCATTCCTCCGGGTGGCGCCAAATCCGGAACAGTTCAGTCAACCACAGCGCGCCCAGCCAGATCAAGCCGTCGGTTCGAGCCAGAATCGCCAGGCCGACCAGCAGCCCCAGAACTGGGATCGACTTGAGGGTTAGTCCTTCCGAGCCAAGCAACAACCAGTAACCGATCACCAGCGCCCACAAGAAAGTGGCCAGGGCCACTTCGACGCCGTGCAGGGTCACTGCCAAAGCCCAGGGATTGAGCAGCCAGAGCAGCGCCGCCAGGGTGCCGATCTCCGCCCGGCCGCGCCGCTCGAAGACGGCAGCCAGGCTGACGGCAATCCCGTTGTGGAAGAGCAGCAGCAGGCTCAGGCTGGCTTTGATCAGAAAGTGCGGCTGGTCCACCGGTAATTTGGCCAGGAGGGTGACCAAGATCAGGTAGAGCGGATGGAAGCCGTTGGTCAATTCCTGGCCATCGAACGAGGGGCCGAGCCCGGCCGCGGTATTTTGAGCCAGGACCAGATAGTAATAGAAGTCGTCGGCGTTCACGTGGCCCAGCAGCCAAGGGACTGGCGCCAAGCCGATCAATAGCGACTCGACGGCCCACAGAGCGAGGGCCACCCCGCCCATTTTGAAAAGGCACACCGGCAGACTTTTCACGGAGACAGGGCCTCCTCAGAGCCGCGACGGACCCGATAGATTTCAACCGTGTCGTTAGCGTAGCTGAGTGCCAACTCCGGGAAAGCGGTCAGGCCGGCTGGCCCTAAGCGGCGCTCGGCCGGACCGAAATAGACGTAATCAACGCCGTACTCAGCCAACAGGGCGCTTTGCCACCCCTCGCCGGTTTCGGCGGCAAAAAATTGGCGGACTAATTGCCGTTTCTCGTCGGAGCGATAGGTTTCCGGTCCATGGCCGGCAAAAACCTTGACCGGCGCATAGGCCGGCAGGGCATTGCCGGTCTCATAGGCGGCCAAGACGACCTCCTGCCTGGCCGCGTGCTCGGCCAACCATTGAAACGCAGATCGTTGATCGGCAGGGTGGAAGAGTGCCGGAGGGCGACCGGTCAGGGTCACCAGGCTGCCCAACAGCAGCAGGAGATTGGTTAGACTCAGCGGGATGAACAGCAGCCCGGAGGTGAGCGCCGGTCGGCCCCAACGCCCGGCCAACCACACGAGGCCAGCCGCCGCCAGGAGGGCCAGGACGGCTTGATAACCATCCAAAAAACGGCGCTGCATTACGCTAGGGAAATAAAGCAGCAGCGGAACGACCAGGCTCCAGACGATAAGAAAGCTAAACCGATCGGATCGGCGATGGTGCCACCAGCCCAATGCGGCCAGGGGCAGGGCCAGCCCGAAGCCCAGCAGGTAATACTGCGGCGCGGGCGACCAGAGGAGATTCTGGTCGCGCCAGGCTTTAAACGCAAAGTTGGTCTCAAAGACCCAGGCCGCGTAGGCCAGATAAGGCAGGGACGGAGCCACCAGCAGCGCCCACCGCCGGCCCTCCGACCAGGCCACGGCCCCGCGCCGGTAACTGATCCAAACCAGATAGGCCCCGATAATGACGCTCAAGACGACCAATTTGTAGGGATGGATCAGGCTCGCCAGCAGGCCGGCTGTCACCCCGACCGCCCACCAGCGCCCTTGACCGGACTCAAAGTATCGCAGGGCGGCAATGACTACCCACAACAGCAGGCCCTGGGCCAGGGTCAAGTGGGGATAGGTCAAGGCCGAGAGAAAAAATGAAGCATCCGGCACCCACAGATCAACCGGCATGGCGTTGAGGTCGGCCGGTAAGCCGACCGCCAGCCAAAGCCAGCCCAGGCCGGCCGTGAAACCGTACAGGAGCAGAGCCAGTCGGCGCACCTGGAGCGAGGCTGAAAAGTAGGCGGCGAAGCTATAAAAACTAAGGAGACCAAAAGCGGTCGCCGCCAGCCGGGCAGCGTTCATCACCGCCAGCAAATCGAGCTGCAGCAGAGCGGCTAACCGGCCCAGTAGCAGGTAGAAGATGAAGAAAAATTCGGCCCGGTGCGGCTCAGGCGTATAGGCAATGGTAAAGAGCCAGTCGCCCTGCCGGCCCTGCTGCATGACCGCCAAATAGGCGTTGCCATCCTCCACGCCCAAAATAGAGCCGGCAAAGTGCTGATCGGCGGTCGACAGGGCCATGCCCCAGGCATAGGGCCAGCTCGTGAGCAGAGCGATCCCCAGAGTCCAGAAGCCGGCCCACCACCACTCCCGGCGTCCCACCGTTAGCGCAAGCGGGTTAGGGCGGGCTACCGGTTCGTACAAAGATGGCCGCCAGATCATCGCTGTACACCTCCTCCCAGCCTGCTTCGAGCCGCAAGAACTTGGCCAGAACACTCCCGTCTTCGATGACCACGGTCTTGATCCGGTCTTCGTCTAAAATTTGCCGCCAGTTTTCATCCGCCACCATCACGCTCAGGTAGCGCCGAATGAAGGCATCGTCATACAGGTCGGTCCGGCCGTCGATGTAGACCTCATAATCGGGCCATAGTTTAAAGATAAAGTAGCCGCCCCAGTTGTAGCTGTTAAAAATCGGGCCAGGCGGGCGCTCGCGCCGGATGAACTCGACGGCCTCGTAAGGCAGGGCGGCCTGCTCGGCTTTGAGGTTGGCGCCGGGCGTGAGCGGCAGGGAAATTTTGATCAGCGCCGCCAAAATGATCAATCCCAGCAGCACCGAGTTGAGGGCCAGGCGCGGCCGCTGCCCGGCCCGGCCCAGTGACACCGGCGCGCTGAATGGGACGCGGCTCTGGCCCCAGTCGCGCCACTGGAGGGTCCAGGCCAGGTCAGCGTAGCGAGCCAGAACGGGCGTCGTCACCAGGCCGAAGATGGCGATGTTGCGGGCCGCGAACAGCCCCCACATAGCCCACATCCCGACCAAGGCCAGATCGGTCCAGTCGGCCCGGCGGCCGGCGCGGGCCATCGCCGCCAAGATCAGCAGCAGCATGACCGCAAAAGGCTGGACGTACGGCAAATGGAAATCGGGGCTTTGCCACTCCTGGATAAAATCGCGCAGGGCGCCGATGCCAACCGTTTGAAAAGGGTAGAGCCACATCCGCCAGGTGTGAGGATTGATGACGAGCACAGCCAGGCTGAGCAGCACCGCCAGCAGCAGATGTTTCAGCCGGCCCCAACTGACGACCGGATCCTCGCGGTGGCCGGTCAGGTTGTTGACCGCCTCGCCAAGGAGATAGGCCGCCATCAGCATAAAGCCGATGGCGTAGCCGCCGTGAATGTTAACCCAGAAAATCATAATTAACGGCAGCCAGGGCAGGAGGCGCCCCTCCTGCCGCTTGTAGCGGTGCAGCAGGTAGGCCGTGATCGCCACCAGGACAAAGGTGACCATCTGCGGGCGGGCGGCCCAGACCACCGAGGAGACGATCGCGCCCAAAATCATCGAGACCGCGGCCACAAAGACATTGGCTTCAATTTGCTGCCAGATGAACCAGAAGGCGACCGTCACCAATCCGGCCAGCGCCAGGGCCACCAAAGCCCAACCGCCCCAGGCGTACAGCCCGTACCAGAAAATCTGGGCCAACCAACCGTGATCGATCCAGGGCTGGCCGCCTTTGGGGTGGGAGAAGGGATCGGTGGTAGGGATAGTTAGATTCTCGACGATGTACCGGCCGGAAGCGAGATGCCACCAGGTATCGGTATCGGCGGGCACGCGGACGGCCATGGTAAAAATCGCAATGAAGATGATCAAGACCAGAAGATTTGTCGTTGTGAGTTGTCGTGTGGTTGTATTCAACATCAGTTAAACCTACTTTGAGGTGGACAAGAAAACCAGGACACCACTTTGGTCATGTTCGAGGCGCATCGTGTTAGATACCAGCCTGCGAAATTCAGGATCAAAATGGCGTTCAAAACAGAACTCTTCAACTACAAACCAGAGGCGAGGATGTTTCTGGAGCACAGTCATGAATTTCTCAGGCTTATCCAGAAGCGGTGCCCCGGTCCAGACATCTCGCTGTTGTAAGCTTTCCGCACCGTGCTGGATGATGTAGTAGTCTGCCTGGCCCAAGAGAAGATGGCTGGAAGCGGGAGAGCAAGTCCCGACCACATCTCCGGCTTGCCACTGCTCTTGAACATAGGCAAAAGCAGCGTCGAAGCCATACTGATCCTGCCCAAAAAGGTGGAGAGTGCTGGGCATCACTAGAGCGGCCCCACAGATCGAAGGTAAAACCAGACTATAGGCGACCCCAGAGGCCCGAAACGCTGTCTGCTTCTGGAACGAACCAAGAACCAAATCAAATAACGAACTAATCTCTCGCAGGGCGAGCAACAAAAAAAATGGGATAACCACAAACAAGTACTTGTCGTGGTGGAATTTTACGGAGAGGGAGGTAAATAACCAGATCGATAAAACTAACGAGTACAGACTGAGACTTACCGCATCTTCGGGCAATGGCTGTCTCTTCAGAAATCTTAAGACCAGATTTACAAAACCGACACCGTAGAAAATAGAAAGAGGCCACAAGGGCCAGCTCACGAACTGATGGGTAAAGGCGATGAGATAACTGGCCCTGTCCGGGAGGTTGATCGAGCCTTGCGTTAAATCACTCAATTGAACTTGAGGCCCCCAGGCCATATTGTTGAGTGGATTAAAGATAACAACCGCGGCTAAAAGAACGCCTAGCGCCAGATACTCTCGAGGCCACAATTTTTGAAGGTGCTTTGTCTTTAGGAAACGAGCTAATAAAATAGAACCAATGACGATTATCAGACCGGCAATTACGGTAAAAGCCACGGTGTGCGTAAAAAGAGCGGCGGTAAGCAAGACCAGGCCGAGCATCCGTCCTTGATAGTAGTTTGATTTGAGAGAGCCTTCTAGCAAAAAAAACACTCCGGCCAAGGCCAACAGTTGCACCAGTCCATACATGCGTACCCGGCCGCTCCATTCGACGGCTGAAGGCAGAGTCGCCAGGGCTGCGGCGGCCAGTACCCCAACATTCGGCGAAAACCAGCGCCGGCCAATCCTATAGAGCAGCGCCACCGTCAGGACACCGGCGACGACGCTAAGATAGCGTCCCCCGAACTCCAAGGGCCCGAACAGTTTAACGGCGATGGCACCCAGATAGCTATGGAGCAAGGCCTTGGGACCATAGAAAAAACCTGAAGGTAAGACAGGGAGACCCTGCTCTAAAATCGACTCAATGGCCAACATAGAGATATATTCATCGACAAAAGGACTCACTTGTTTGACATAGGTAAGTCTTAAACTAAACGCCAGCCACAAAATGAAGGTCATGGCGTGAAGGCTCACGGGATATGACCGACGCTTGATGGCTAGGAAAGAGGTTGGCTGATTGGTCATGACTCGGCGATCCTGGAGGCCGGATAGACCGGCTGCTTAGACCGGGTCCGGCCCAAAATATTAAACAGTTCCACCGCCAGCAGAACGAACACCAGCGTCCGGGCGATGATGGTGATCGGCAGCAACTGGTTCAACCCTCGCGACAAAATGACGGGCCATTCCAGAAAATTGATGAAGCCCAGCACGATGATAAACAAAATTGCGCGCTTCTCCGGAAAACTGAGCAGCAGCAGGGGAATCAGGTAGGTCTGCCACTGCGGGCTCCAGCCCTGCGACCAGAGAAAAAAGATAACCAGGGTGATGGTGGTAAAAACGACGGCATCCTGGTGAGCGTTACTGAGAACCGGCGGCCGGGTAAAAATGAACAGCCCCAGCAGGCCAAAGGGGAGGAGTGTTAGCCAGGTGGGCACGCGGGGCGGCCGGTTGAGCGGTTCGGCCGCTTTGGCTGGATCGAAATGATCGGACAGGGGGCCGAAGTTGCCGGTGGTATCGTTTCCGTCGATCATGGCCCACACGGTTTGATAAGACGATTTGCCGGCCTGGGCTCGCAGCGAGGCCCAACTCTGGGTCGGATTGAGGAGGAAAAAGGGACCGAAGATGATCAAACTGATAAAGACGGTGGCCGCCACCGGCTCCACCAGGGCGCGCCAGCCGCGCACCCGCCAGACCGTAACCAGCAGCATGGCCGGCAAAAACTTGACCATAGTACCTAGCCCCAGGGCTACGGCCAAAAGATTGTTTCTCTTCTCTACCAGGGCGTAGAGACCAAGCAAGATAAAAAAGGTGGTTATGGCATCGAAGTTGCCCAGCCAGAAGAACAAGGGGACAAACAAGGCGGTGTAGATCCAGACCGTGGCGATCGCCCGAGCGCGGCCATACACGGTGAAGGCCAAGCGGTACAACAGATAAAGATTGCCGGCCTCAAACAAGAGGAGGACCAGAGCCAGCACGACACTGTAGTTTTTAAACTGCTGGCCGGTCAGGTGGTAAAGAGCAATATTCAGGTAGGCAAAAAGCGGGGGGAATTCGTACCAGTAGTCTATATAAGGAAGGCAACCTTGCTGGACTCCGGTAATTTGGGCGCAAACCTCGGCGCTGCTGAGGCTGGCGACATTGAAGTAGTGCCGGTAATCGCCGTAGACGATCACCTCTTCCAGCGGCAGGGCCAGGAGCAGCATCAGCCGGCTGGTCAAAAACAGCACCAGGATGAGCGAGAAATCAAGCGCTACTGACGAGCTGTCTCGGTTTGGCGTGGTCATAGGCGCTCACTTTGTCTCCAGTCTCACGTCCATCGTCCGGTTTGCCGCCGCACGTTGAACCGCTTTCACAACAATATTAACTATACACTAGAATCGACTCGATCAGTAGAGACAAAAGTACTTTGTTTGAGGGGCCGAAAGTCATTTTTTTAAGTGACGAAAGTACCGAAATTTAGGCGGTGGGATGGCAACCCGAGCGGCATGCTCAGGCAGCACCCCGCTGGTCGAGCTTGTCGAGGCCACGAGCTTGTCGAGGCCACGAGTCTGTCGAGGCTAGGGATTTAAGGCTGGGGAGTGACGAACCGGTTGGAGTCGTCGGGTGAGGGAGAGGGAGCCGGGGGCAAGGATGAGATCTGAATATGCGGGCTCGGACGCAGCAGCCGGCTCGCGGCTAAGCGCGCCACGGTATACATGGCTTTGTAGATCTCTCGCTGTGAGATCTTTGAGTCGCCGCGCTCGCGGTTGGAAAAGATGATCGGAATCTCGCCGACGGTGTAGCCCAACCGCTGGCATTTGAAGATCATTTCGACCAGGAAGGAGTAACCGTTGGAAAAAATGCGATCCAGGTCGATGTGCTGCAGCACTTCCCGATGATAGCAGCGAAAACCGGCGGTGCAATCTTTGGCTTGCAAGCCTAAGGCGGTACGGGCAAAAGCATTAGCCGCCCAGCTTAAAAAGCGACGCTGAATTTCCCAGTTGACCACACCGCCTTGCGGGATGTAACGCGAGCCGATGGTGATGTGATAGTAGTGGGCCAGATCGACCAGGTGAGGAATGTACGACGGGTTGTGCGAGAAATCGGCATCCATCGTGATTAGCCGGTCCGCGCCTTGGGCCAAGCCCCGTTTGAAACCGGCGATATAAGCTGTGCCCAAACCCAGTTTACCGGCGCGGTGGATGACGCTCACGCGCTCGGTCTGGCCGGCTAGCCGGTCCGCCAGGTGACCGGTGCCATCCGGCGAATTGTCATCGACAACGATGACTTGAATCTTGAGCGGCAAAGCCAAAATTTGGGTAACCAGGTCAACGATGTTATCTTTTTCATTATAAGTCGGTATGATGACGCTAACGTCCAAGGCTTGTCCTCGACCAAAAAGATGGAAGCTCCATCTTACCACAAAGCGGGCATTTGGGCGAAATAAATCGATTTGCCCCGCCTGAGGACAGCGGGGAGATCAGGTTAAACCGGGACTAGACACGATTTACAAGATTAACAAGATTTCTTGGATTGGGTCTGACAAAATCGGGTCAATCGGGTCAGATCTGTAGAGGTCAACAAAATCATGAAGACTAGCCAGGGGGATTTCTATCGATGCCAACGGCCAGCCAAGTTGTAACTCATCTGATCGATAGCCAGGTGCTGCTCGGCAATCCGCTGGGCGATCCGGCCACGCGCCGGTTGGCGGTCTACCTGCCGCCGGACTATGACCAGAGCGGGGTCCGCTATCCCACGGTTTACCTGCTGCCGGGCTTCACCGGGCGCGGCTACTTCATGCTCAACGACTCCGCTTTTGACGAGCCGATCCAGGAGCGTTTGGATCGCCTGTTGGCGGCGGGGATCAGCCAACCCTTCATCGCCGTCCTGGTCGATGGCTTCACCCGTTACGGCGGCAGCCAGTATTTGAACTCCGGCGCGGTGGGTCGCTACGAGGATCATCTGGTCGATGAGATTGTGCCGTTCGTCGATCGGACCTTTCGGACCAAAGCCGAGCCGGATTACCGGGCCATCGCCGGCAAGTCGTCCGGCGGGTATGGAGCACTGCGGCTGGCCATGCGCCGGCCCGATCTTTTTGGCCTGGTGGCCTGCCACAGCGGCGATATGGCCTTTGACTACTGCTACAGGCCGGACTTCGTCAAATTCATCAATGCGGCCGCCCGGAACAAGATCGAGTCTGATGAAACCCTGGCGGACTTCTTGACCCACTTCCAGCCTAAAATGGAACCCAAACCGCCGGCTTTTTTCGATGTGCTGCACCTGGCCGCGATGTCGGCCTGTTATTCGCCCAATCCCGGCTCGGCTTGCGGCTTTGATCTGCCCTTCGACTGGTACACCGGCCGGCTCCGGCCCGCCGTCTGGCAGCGCTGGCTGGCCAACGATCCGATCACGATGCTCGACACGCCGGCGTATGCCGAGGCTCTGCGGGACCTAAAACTGCTCTATCTCGATTGTGGCAATCGGGACGAGTACGCGCTGCACCTGGGGGCACGCCTCTTTACCCACCGGCTGAATGAGCTGAATATCCCCCACCACTACGAGGAGTTCGACGGCGGTCACCGGCAGACGCAGTTCCGGTATGATGTTTCGTTCGAGATGATCTCAAAACTCTTTGGGCTTTAGGGAGCCAAATCCTTTCAAAATTGGACAAGCCTGCCTGGCCCGCTTACAATAATTGGCAAAGGCGAAACGCCAGGGAGACAAGTCCGATGAAACAGCTACGACAATTTACCGCAATTATTGAACGGGAAGATGACGGCTTCGTAGCGCTTTGTCCAGAGTTGGACATCGCCAGTCAGGGCGATACCGTCGAAGAAGCGCGACACAATCTTACCGAGGCGATCGAGCTGTTTTTGGAAGTCGCTTCTGCAGCAGAACTTGAGACCCGGTTGCACTCAGAGATTTTCGTGACTCCTCGTTTACCAAGACCGTAGACGGATTAAAGGATTAGGGAGCATTCCCATTAATTAAGTCTCACAACTTACTCTAGCTCCTCGGATTTTTGTCCCAAATCGCCCCTTGTGCTACAATTTCCCTTCTGATAGAATTTTTGTTCTATATATGTCAAGTTGCGACGCAGCCGATTCGCTTCTGCTGCGTTGTTATTTGTCGTGACCGTTTGTTTTGTCTCCTCAAGGAGAGGACATGACCGAAAGTAACAAAATCATCGTCCGGGGGGCGCGCGAGCACAACCTCAAGGCCGTCGATGTGGAGATCCCGCGCAACAAAATGGTCGTATTTTCCGGGGTTAGCGGCAGCGGCAAGTCGTCGCTGGCGTTCGATACGCTCTATGCCGAAGGGCAACGTCGCTACGTCGAGAGCCTCTCTTCCTACGCCCGGCAGTTTCTGGGGCAAATGGAAAAGCCCAAGGTCGACTACATCGGCGGGTTGAGTCCGGCCATCGCCATCGAGCAGAAGGTAGTCAGCAAAAATCCGCGCAGCACGGTCGGGACCGTGACCGAGGTCTACGACTATCTGCGGGTACTTTACGCCCGGGTCGGCACCCCACACTGCTACAACTGCGGCCGAGCGGTGAAACAGCAGAGCAGCCAGCAGATCATCGAGCAGGTGGCCACCCTGCCGGCCGGGACTCGCTTCCAACTGCTGGCGCCGGTGGCCAAAGGGCGCAAAGGCACCTTCGAGGACGTCTTCGCTCAAGCCCGGGCCGATGGTTTCAGCCGGGCCCGGGTCGATGGGGTGACAACCGAGCTGGACCAACGGCTTAAATTGGCCAAGAACAAAAAACACGACATCGAGCTGGTGGTCGATCGCCTGGTCATCCCGGCCGAGCCGGAGGATGACTTCGCCACCCGGCTGGGCGACTCGGTGGAGACGGCCCTGCGCTGGGGCGAAGGCATGCTGATCGTCGATGTCGTCGACGGAGAGGAGATCATCCTCTCCGAGAATAACGCCTGTCCCACTTGCGGCATCAGCTTCCCGGAAATGACGCCCCAGATGTTCAGCTTCAACTCGCCGCTCGGGGCCTGCCCGGACTGCAACGGCCTCGGCGTGCAGCAGCAGTTCGATCCCGAGCTGTTCATCAATCCCAACAAATCGATCAATGAGGGCGCCGTGCTGCCCTGGGGCGAGCTCGCTAAAAAGAATAGCTGGGCCTCCCAAATTGCCAAGCAGATTGCCCGCCGCTTTGAGATTAATCTCGACACGCCCTGGCACGAGCTGCCGGAAAAGATCCGCCACCTGATTCTTTTCGGCGATCAAAGCATCAAGTTTGAGTACGTCAGCGAGAACTTCAGCGGCTCGTGGCCGTATGAAGGCGTGATCCAGTCGATCAAGCGCCGCTTCCGGGAAACCTCGTCTCAAAATATGCGCGACTACTACAGCCAATACCTCAGCGAGCAGCCCTGTGCCACCTGCGGCGGCGTTCGGCTGCGGCCCGAAGCCCGGGCGGTGACCATCGGCGGCCTGACCCTGCCGGAAGTGACCACCATGACGATTGCCGGGGCCTATAATTTTATTACCGGCTTGATGGGACCAGAGGAAGGAAGATTGGAAGAATGGAAGGTTGGAAGGCTGGACGTTGGGACGCCAGGCGGTGAAAATGGAGGGGAGCGAAGTCAGGGCGTGGAGCAAATTAGAGAAATGCCGGCGGCCTATCAAGTTAGCGCGGCGCCGGGTAACGGTTCGGAACCCGAGTTCCCAGCCTCGGCGCTCTCCATACCGCCGGCCGCCAGCCACAGTCCAAAACTGACCACTCAGGAGCTTGAGGTCGGCTACGAGCTGCTCAAGGAGATCCGGGAGCGGCTGAAGTTTATGCTGGATGTGGGGCTGTACTATTTAACCCTGGATCGACCGGCGCCCTCGCTGTCGGGCGGGGAAGGGCAGCGCATCCGGCTGGCCTCGCAGATTGGCTCCGGGCTGGTGGGGGTGATGTATATCCTGGACGAACCCTCGATCGGCTTGCACCAACGCGACAACCGCCGCCTGCTCGACTCGCTGCTGCGGCTGCGGGACTTGGGCAACACGGTCCTGGTGGTCGAACACGATGAAGAAACCATGGCCGCCGCCGACTGGATCATCGATTTTGGGCCGGGCGCCGGCACCCGCGGCGGCGAGGTCGTGTTCGAGGGCACGCCGGCGCAGATTCAACAGGCCAAGACATCGCTGACCGGGCAGTACCTCTCGGGCCAGCTCGAAGTGGTCTCGGGCCAGGGCCGGCGCGATCCGAACGGGCGGTGGCTAACCTTGCACGGGGTGACCCACCATAATCTCAAAGAGGTCGACGCCGGTTTTCCGTTGGGCTGCTTCAGTTGCGTTACCGGCGTCAGCGGCAGCGGCAAAAGCAGCCTGATCACCGAAACGCTCTACCCGGCCCTGGCCCGCGAGCTGCATCGTTCCCAAGAACGACCCGGCCATTACGAGCGGCTGGAAGGACTCGATCAGGTCAATAAGGTCATCCACATCACCCAAGACCCGATCGGCCGGACGCCGCGCAGCAATCCGGCCACCTACGTCAAAGTCTGGGACGACATCCGGGCCCTGTTCGCGCAGACCGTCGAGGCCAAAGCGCGCGGCTACAAGCCCGGCCGTTTCAGCTTCAACGTCAAGGGCGGGCGCTGCGAGAACTGCCAGGGCCACGGTCAAAAGCTGGTCGAAATGCACTTTCTGCCGGATGTCTGGATTACGTGCGATGTCTGCAAAGGGCTGCGCTTTAATCGCGAAACGCTGCAAGTGAAGTACAAAGGCAAGACTATCGCCGATGTACTCGATATGGACGTGGCCGAGGCGCTGGAGTTCTTTGAAAACATTCCCCGGGTCAAGCGCATTCTGACCACCCTGCACGAGGTCGGCCTGGATTACATCAAGCTGGGCCAGAGCGCTACCACCCTCTCCGGCGGTGAGGCTCAGCGGGTCAAACTGGCCAAAGAGTTGTCCCGGGTGGCCACCGGCGACACGGTCTACATTCTCGATGAACCGACCACCGGCCTCCATTTTGCCGACATCCAGAAGCTGCTCGACGTCCTGCACCGGCTGACCGATGCCGGCAACACCGTCATCGTCATCGAGCATAACCTGGACGTGATTCGCAGCACGGATTGGATTGTGGATTTGGGGCCGGAAGGCGGCGATGATGGCGGCCGGATTATCGCCACCGGGACGCCGGAGCAGGTGGCTCAAATTGAGGGTAGCCACACGGGCACATTCCTAAAAACGATTCTAGGGGAAAGAACGCCCGTTTCCTAACAAAGCCAAGATAGACCTCATCGGTTTTGAAAACCGATGAGGTCTGCCCAAGCCTGAACCCACCCACCTCCGCTAACAATTGCCTCAGGCCAAGGGTTATGCTAGAATATGGCCCATCATCAGAAACTACCTCTGCGTCGGCGTTGACGTGCCAACATGGGCGTTGACCATCAGGGCAGGCTGTGACCAAGTGCCTGCCCGGCTTGACCAAGCTGTCCTATATTAACTCCCTGAAAAATCCAATAATCAAATGGGCTGTTGGTCCGTTCCAAGGCGCGGATTAGCGTTTTCGTTTACCAAACTGTCGACTCTATCTAGATGAGCCGCCGCGTTCGTTCCGACTCCTTAAAGAAGGCGATAACGAACATCTCATGACGCATCCTGTTGTTTTGATTCAAAATGTTAATCAGATCTTTGGTAAAGGCACGCCTAATGCCGTGCATGCGCTCAAGGATATTGACCTCACGATTCAGCCGAATGAGTTCATCTCCTTGATTGGCCCCTCCGGCTGCGGTAAATCGACTCTGCTGCGGGTCATCGGTGACCTGGTTCAGCCCAGCAGCGGTACGATCAAGGTCAATGATAAAAGCGCGCATCAGGCTCGGCTCGATCGGGATTACGGGATGGTCTTTCAGGCCGCTACCCTGTACGATTGGCGGACCGTGGCCAAGAACGTGCAGTTGCCGCTCGAGTTGATGAAGTATCCCAAAGACAAAAAAGAAGCTCGCACCCGAGAGATGCTGGAGTTGGTGGAGTTGAGCGCCTTTCACCACCATTATCCCTGGCAACTGTCCGGCGGGATGCAGCAGCGCGTGGCCATTGCCCGGGCCCTGGCCTTTGAGCCTTCGATCTTACTAATGGATGAGCCGTTTGGCGCACTCGATGAAATGACCCGCGAGCGCCTTAACATGGAGCTGCTCAGCATCTGGGAAAAAACCAAGACCACCGTCATTTTCGTGACCCACAGCATCACCGAAGCTGTCTTCCTATCGACCCGCGTGATTGTGATGTCGGCTCGACCCGGCCGGATTACCCAAGATATCACCATTGACTTGCCCCAGCCGCGTAACAACGGCACCCGTGAGAGCGTTCGTTTTTTTGAATTGGAAAATCAGGTGCGCGAGGCGTTGCGCGAAAGTGAACGGCTGGGACAATGAATAACTTGCTGAAAAAATACAGCGCCCCGGTGATTATCCTGGTGGTCATTCTGATCTTATGGGAAGGTTTGGTCGCGGCCTTCGATATTCAGCAGTTTCTGCTGCCTCGCCCGACCGCTATCCTGTCGAATCTGTTTCAGGGGGTCAGCCTCGAGCCCGGCCGCCGGGGCGAAACCCTCGCTGACATCGAGTCCAATCTTAAAGGCAGCCGGCTCTTTATCTCCATCGCTGCCGAAGATTCGCCCCCACTCGCCGCAGCGCTGGAGGCCACCGCCATCGTCCGCCTGCCCTGGTTTGGTTCAAAACTGCTGCTTTTGCAGGGACGCAACCTGAGCCCGATTGTGCAATCAGCCTGGTTTACCCTCAAAGAAGCTTTGGGCGGCCTGGCGCTGGGCAGCGGGGCGGCCCTGTTTGTGGCCCTGTTCACCGTGCGCTTTACGCTGATGCGGGAAGCCCTGCTGCCCTTTGCCATCGCCGCTAACTCCATGCCGATCATCGCTTTTGCCCCGATTGCCAACAACTGGTTTGGCATCGATAATCCATTCTCCAAGATGGCGGTCGTCGCCATTCTGGTCTTTTTTCCGGTAATGATCAATACTGTCCGCGGCCTGACCTCGGTTGACTCTCGCTCGCTGGAGTTGATGCGTTCTTACGCCTCAAGTGAATTAGAAACCCTGATCAAGCTGCGCATCCCCACCGCGCTGCCGTACGTCTTCAACGGCCTCAAGGTCGCGGCGGCTCTAAGCATGATCGGCGCGGTGGTGGGTGAATATTTCGGCGGGCCGCGCATTGCCCTGGGCGTCTATATCACTCAAGAAGCGGCGCTGTTTCGCTTTGCCTCAGCCTGGGCCGCGATCATTGTGGCCTGCCTCCTGGGTATTGTCCTATATCTGCTCATTTTGCTAGCCGAACGACTGGCGATGCCCTGGCACGTCTCGTTTAGATAGCCGCCTCCAAATGCAGAAAGATAGACCTGGGTTTTGAAAACCGATGAGGTCTATCTAAAATCTAGAACACACCCAAACCAGATAGCCTCGTCCGGTGTAGTATGGTATGGGTTCTTGGCAAAAAGTGTGGTTTGAAAGGAGGTGATGGATAGGGCCAACCTTGTTATCTATATCAAGTCAAGTTGTTTAATTATTTTTTTACTCAAGATAAGGTATGGAGGAGACTGATAATGAGTAAACGATTGTTCTGGCTGTTGACTCTGTTAACAGTGATGACGCTGTTGGTGGCCGGCTGCGGCGGTACCGCCCAGGAAGCCGTTCAGCAAGCCCAAGAAGCGGCGGAAGGCGCTGCGGAACAAGCTGAGCAAGCCGTCGAGGAAGCGGCTGAGCAGGCCGG
>CALMIS010000238.1 GCA_937864185.1 uncultured Chloroflexota bacterium | reverse complement strand
TTTTGATCGAGGGCTTGCGTCAGTGACAGAGGTCGGAATCTTTTTTGATCGGGTGCTTGCGTCAGTGACAGAGGTCGGAATCTTTTTTGATCGGGTACTTGCGTCAGTAACAGGGGTCGGAATCTTTTTGATCGGGTGCTTGCGTCAGTGACAAGGGTCGAAATTAATTTTGATCGGGTGCTTACGTCAGTGACAGGTGAGGATCGATTATCGAGTCGCCCCCTCTCGTTTACAAAAGGCTATGATTGAGTGGCGATTTGATAGTTGGCGTAACTGAGAGGGAAGCCACGTCCCACGTCCCACGTCCCACGTTCCCTCCCTACGCCCCCACATACTGCTCGCGCAAGCTCCTCTTTTCAACCTTGCCATACACCGAGTAGGGCAGCGCGTCGACAAAGACGATCTCCTTGGGCACTTTGTAGCGAGCCAGATGCTCGGCGCAGAAGGCTTGTAGCTCCTCGGGGGTGGCGCTGTGGCCTTTTTCCAGGACAACCACCATCAGGCCGACCTCGCCCCACTTCTCGTCCGGCTTGCCGATTAAGGCCGCTTCAAGCACGGCCGGATGGTCGCGAAAGACGGCTTCCACTTCGGCGGCGTAGACATTCTCACCGCCGCTGATGATCATATCCTTGAAACGACCGATAATATAAAAGAAGCCATCCTCATCCAGCCGGGCCATATCCCCGGTGTGGAACCAGCCAGCGCGGAGAGCCTGGGCCGTGGCCTCGGGGTTGCGCCAGTAGCCGGTACAAACGTGCGGGCCGCTGATGCACAGTTCGCCCACCTCGCCGGGCGGCACTTCATTACCCGCCTCATCGACCAGGCGCATGCGGCTGTGAAAGATCGGTTTGCCGACCGAGCCGCGCTTGTGGACCGAGTCGGCATCGGTCATACTGAAACAGTTGGCCCCAACCTCGGTCAGGCCGTAGCCCTGGCGGAAGATGCCCCCCTTGGCCGCCAGCCACTGCTCGATTAAGGGCACCGGCAAGGGCGCGCCGCCACTGATGAAGAAGCGGACGCTGTCAAAGCGGGCGGCGGCAAAGCCGGGCGAGTTGAGCCACATCTGAAAGATGGTCGGCACGCCGAGAATGACGGTGCAGCGCTCGTCGTCGATGATCTTGAGCGTCGCTTCCAGGTCAAAGGCGCGGGTCAACACAATCCGCCCACCGACGTACAAGAGGGGAGTCAAAAAGGCGAACAGGCCGCCGGCGTGGAAGAGCGGGGTGTAGACCGGCGAGACATCGTGCTCGGTTAGGCCCCAACTGACCACGGTGTTGATGCAGTTCCACACGATCTGGCGATGGGGGATCATCGCTCCTTTAGGCCGGCCGGTGGTCCCGGAGGTGTAGAGGATCGAGTGAGTATCCTCGTCGCTCAGGGGCGGACGCTCCGGTTCGGCGGCCGAAGCCGCATTTAGCGCCGCTTCGTAGCTAAGCGCGTCGTCGAGAGCAGCGCCTTCGAGGCTGACATAGTGATCGATCTGGACCAGGCCGCGCAGTTCGGCCGCCACGGCCGTAAACTCCGGACCGACGATCAAGACTTTGGGTTGGCAATCGTTGAGAATGTAAGCCAGCTCGCGCGCCGCCAGCCGCCAGTTGAGCGGGGCGAAGATGAGGCCGAGCTTGGCCAGGCCGTAGAACAGATCCAGGTAAGCCAGGCTGTTGTGGGCCAGGATCGAAACCCGGTCGCCTTTTTGCAGCCCCAACTCGTCCCGCAGCCAGTTGGCCAGCCGGTTGGTGCGATGGTTCAATTCGGCGTAGGTCAACCGCTGGGCCGGGCCATGACCGATAAAGACCAGCGCTTCGCGGTCCGGGGTCAGATAAGCTCGCTTGCTCAGTAGATCATCGCTTGGCATCATCGCCTCCCTTGTAAAGAGGAGTGCAAACCTTGGTTTGCTAGCAGAGCAAGCTCTGCACTCCATTTTTATTGCTCGGTGTCGTCCCAATAGGGACTGTCGCACTCCCTTGTTGATTGTGTTTTTTGAGGTGAAATACAGTTTAACGCGTGGAACGTAGGACGTGGGACGTGAAAATCGTTCTTCACATTCCACGTTCCACGTTCCACCTAGGCCAGCCACCCCACAAGCTAAACGGGCGGCAACTCCCGCATAAAGTCTGCCACAGTCTGGTTAAAGTCGGCCGGATTATCCCAGAACAAGAGGTGACCGGCGCCGGGAATAAACTTTAACTTAGCGTCGGGGATACGCCAGTACATCTCCCAATTGTGAAGATAAACCATAGGGATGTGCGGATACTGAGCCACAACGAGCGTGGTGGGGCAGTTGATTCGGTGCAAACGCCAGCGGCTGTCGAAGGTGAGGGAAGCATTGAGAATGTTTTGCTGGTTAGCCGTATCATTGAGATGGCGCCCCGCTTCACGGAGAATAAACTCCGTGCCGCCGGGGGTAAACAAACCAAAGTATTGGGCCATCAACTGGACATAGCCTTTAACGCCATAAAGCTGCGGCCCCAAATAATTAAGACAGTAAGCGGTCATGGCTTCCCACGGCGTCGAGATCATGCCGTACAGCGTTTCGGCCAGGATCAAGCCGCGGACGCGATCCGGATAACTGAGGGCCAGCTCTTGAGCCACCAGGCCGCCAAAAGAGTGACCGCAGCAGACCGCTCGCTCTAGGCCCAGATGATCCAGCAAAGCCACCAGATCGGCAGCAAACAGACGGACGGAGTAGGTCTCTGGGGTGGCCGATGACTCACCGTGACCGCGTAAATCGACCGTAATCACCTGGTAGTCGGGGGAAAAGTGATCGATTTGGCGATACCATTGCCGCTGTGACGCATAAATGCCGTGAATAAAAAGCAGCGGTTCGCCCCGGCCGTGATTCATATAAGAAAGTTTTGCGTTACCAACTTGTAATGTTTGCATCATAGGCGTATTTTATGCCGACGTGAAAATTCTCGCAAACAAGAGGGGAGATCGGATGAACGATAAATGGATTGATCAGCCGGGCGTCGTGCGGGTTTTGTATTATCCCAGGTCCGGCGGTGGCTATTCGGTTGAGGCAGCGCCGGTCATGATTGAGGTCGAGCCGGGCGTTTCGATCAGCGGTTATCTGCACGCCGCCGGCCAACGGGCCCCGGTGCTGCTCTTCTTTCA
Organism: uncultured Chloroflexota bacterium; assembly: GCA_937864185.1. Lineage (GTDB taxonomy): Bacteria > Chloroflexota > Anaerolineae > 4572-78 > J111 > JAGRBY01. The sequence goes on along the minus strand of CALMIS010000238.1, from coordinate 91,099 downwards.
CGGCAACGGCGAGATTGCCGATGACTACGGCGACATTGCTCAAGCCTACACCGGGCTGGGGCTCACCTTTCTGGTCGTCGATTATCGGGGCTACGGGCAAAGTGGGGGCCGGCCCAGCGGCAGTAACCAATTGAGGGATGCGGTCACTATTTTCGAGCAATTGGACGGCGTCTTTAAACAGCACGACCTGCAGCCGGACCGCCTCTACGTGATGGGGCGCTCGTTGGGCAGCGCCTCGGCTATTGAAGTGGCCGCTCACGCCGGCGAGCGGCTGGCCGGCCTCATCATCGAGAGCGGCTTTGCCGACACCCTGGCTTTAATTGATCTGTTGGGGGGGCCGGTCGCCGCCGGTGACGAGGCCCAACTCGGTTTTGGCAATGCGGCCAAGATGCAGCGCGTCACCATCCCGACCTTAATCATCCACGGCGAACTGGACTATTTGATCCCGGCTTCGGAAGGGCTAAGGTTGTATGAACAGAGCGCCGCTGCGGCTAAACGTCTAGTCTTGATTCCTGACGCCGGCCATAATGACCTGATGATGGTGGGCTGGCGAGACTATTTCTTGGCGATTGAGCGCTTGGTGAGGGGCGAATGAGCGAGCGATGGGGGCCAAGAAAGGCTGAAGGCGCCGGACGGTAGGAGCGGAAGGCATTAATCCATTGGGGCCCCGTACTTCATACGTATAGAGCCGGTCATTGCGGTAATATACCCGTCTAAAATTACGGATTTTGCACGCTTCACTGAGAGCTTATCCGGCGCTATACTAGCCTCAAGCGAAGAGACGAAGGTCAAGACGAAATTTTGCGAGGGATTACAGACGGGCATGGGCTTAGCGATCGACAACTCCAAAGTTGAGCTAGCGCGGCGCGTGCTCGTCGTTGATAGTAATCCAAACTTACGCCATCTGTATGTCCAGGCGTTAGAGCGGGCCGGATACGAAGTCCACGCCGCAACAACTATCCAAGAAGCCCGCCGGCTATTGGGCGACCATGAGTTTAACGTTTTTCTGAGCGATACACATTTCAACAATCGAGACCTGGGGGTGGGTCTCCTGCTGGAGCAGTTGACGCTGTTCGCCGCGAAAAACATTAAAACCATCGTGATGTCGAGCCACATTCAGTACGAATTGATCTGTCAAAAGATGGGCGTCGATGTCTTCCTGGTCAAACCGATAGCGATTGATCGTCTTGTCACCTTGGTCAATCGTTTGGCCCACTAATTTTTCTCTCCTCTCTCTTTCTCTCTCTAAAAAGTCGAGCTCCACGCTCGACTTTTTGCTTTGTCCTCATCAGGATGAGAAAGAGACAAGAGGAGAAGCTTAGAACTAAGGATTAAATAACTTCCCCCCTTCAAAGGTCCGGCAGGTGATCGAATAGGCAAGTTGATTAATCCACGATCCTTAGTTTGACAGAAGAAATTTGGATAGAGATAATAGGTACCACCGGGCTGGTTTCCCCCCTTTCCACCAGAAAAATAGGGCTCACTTATCCCGTGGCATCCTTTATTCCACGGCGATATTCTCTTGGTTGAAAACATCACCTGGAAACCAGGTGTAAGCTGCCACTCACCGGGTCATCATGACAGACTCAAGAAAAACCAAAGCTCAGCTCATTGTCGAGATTAGGGCGCTGCGACAACAAAATGAACAGTTACAGAGTCGCATTCAACAATCTTTAGCAGACGTCGAAGCGGCGAAAGAGCCACATCAAGCGCTTTCAACCCTGATCGACGTGGGTCAAGCCGTTGCTTCGGATCTAGCGTTGGAAGCGGTGCTGGAAATGGTGGCCCAGCAACTGACTGAGCTTTGTGGCGTTGAGGGCTGCACTTTGTCTCGGTGGGATCAGGTAGACAACAAAATTGTAACCTGGCTAGATTGGACAACCACTGACCGGACTAAGGTTGATAACCCCGGTATCGCTTACCCGCTCAATCAGTATCCCACTACTCAAGCCGTGTTGGAAAACGGCCAACCAGCCCTCATTCAGACCAATCAGACCAACTCTGATCTGGCTGAAGTCAAATCCATGCATGCCTCCGGCGATAACCGCTTGCTACTGCTGCCCATGATCGTGGCGGGTCAAGTTACAGGCCTGGTTGAACTCTATGACAAAAAGCTAGAGCCCCCCTTCACCGCCGCCAAGATCAAACTCTGCCAGGTCATCGCCAATCAGATGGCCTTAATCATTCAATATGCCACTTTGCGCCAACAAGCGCAGATCCAAGAGACCCAATTTCAACATATCCTAGAAGCGGTCCCGGAAGGCATTCTGTTGTTAGACTCTGACCATCGCATCCAGCTTACTAATCCCGTTGCCGAAGAATATCTGGCCCGGCTAGGGGGACCCGCACCGGGTAACAGATTGGAACAGCTAGGGAGCGGAGATCTCCGAACGATCATTTCGCCCGAGACCGGCGCGGATGTAACGTTGGTGGATCTCCCGCAAGGCGTATTTGAGGTCTCGGCCCGGCCTGTGACCGGTCAGGCCGAATCGGGGGGCTGGGTGGTGCTCATTCGAGACGTTACCCATGAACGCGAGACTCAATTGCGCGCCAAACAACAAGATCGATTGGCCGTTGTAGGCCAGTTAGCGGCCGGTATCGCCCACGATTTTAACAACATTTTGACGAGCATCATTGGTTATACAGAGTTGACCCTGGTTGATCCAAGTGTGTCACAGACCGCCGCGCAAGATTTACAGCGGGTCATCGAACAGAGTCAGCGGGCAGCCAAGTTGGTCCGGCAAATCCTTGATTTTAGCCGGCAAAGCATCGCCGATAAACAACCCGTCGATTTAATGGCTTTTATCAACGAGGCGGCCCGGCTGTTTGAACGCACCCTGCCGGACAACATTCGGGTAACGCTTACTACCGAGATTGATGATCTGCCCTACACCGTCAACGCGGATGCGGTCCAACTTCAGCAGGCTCTCTCAAATCTAGTGCTGAATGCTCAGGACGCTATGCCCGACGGTGGCCGACTAACCCTGGCTTTATCCAGACTAAACGTTACCTCCGAAACCACTCTGGAAACGGCCTTGCCGCCCGGGCAGTGGGTAACCTTAACGGTGAGTGATACGGGCCACGGCATCGAGCCGGAACACTTGCCTCACCTGTTTGAGCCTTTCTTCACCACGCGAGAGGTTGGTCAGGGTACCGGATTGGGGCTGTCTCAAGTCTATGGCATCGTTGAGCAGCATAGCGGCCAGATAAAAGTGGCGAGTCAACCGGGAGTTGGCACAACCGTCAGCCTCTATCTGCCGCTGATCACGCCGCCAGTTGAACCTAACTCGTCGCCTAAATCAACATCTTATACCGGGCAGGGCCAACTTATTCTGTTGGTGGAAGACAGCCCCACGGTGCTTACGGTTAACCGCTCCATGTTGGAGTATTTAGGCTACCGCGTCCTGATTGCGACCAATGGTCAAGAGGCCTTGGATCTCTTCCAGCAACACCAAGGTGAGGTCGATCTAGTCTTGACCGACATCTCGATGCCGGAGATGGACGGCGTGACCTTGGCCGAAACTTTACACACCAGGGATAAATCGATTAAAATTATAGCGTTGACCGGCTACCCCCTCAATCTGAAGGCCGGCAATATTGGCAAGGCAGGTTTTATAGAGTGGCTGCGCAAACCCCTTACCTTGGAACAGTTGGCTCAAGTCGTGAGGCGAGTGCTGCAACAGGAATAACATAGAATCTTGGCGGAACTATTTAGCGGCATCGAAATACTCCTCGAATATTATCTAAACTCGAATCTACAAACCAAACTTGTTGAGTCGCTGTTGATTGTGGTAAGTTTGAGCCTGCTGCGCTGGCTCGTTATCAAAGTGGTGGAACAGCGAACCAATGATGTGCGCATCCTCCACTCCTGGCGCAAAGTCTCTTCGTACTTTACGGCGTTTATTTGTCTGGTCTTGTTGGGCCGTCTCTGGGTTAGCAACCTTCAGGCGCTGGCCACGTTTTTGGGGTTGCTGTCCGCCGGAATCGCCATTGCCTTGCAAGGTCCGTTGACGGATATAGCCGGCTGGCTGTTGATCTTGACTCGCCGGCCCTTTGCCATCGGCGATCGGATTGAGATTGGCCAGCACGCCGGTGACGTGGTCGATATCCGGCTTTTTCAATTCAGCTTGCTAGAAATCGGAAACTGGGTTCATGCCGATCAAAGTACGGGACGCGTTCTGCATGTCCCCAATCGCGCTATCTTCAACCAACCGCTAGCCAACTACAACCGCGGCTTAGGCTACATTTGGCATGAGATTGAAGTTTTCATCACCTTTGAAAGCAACTGGGAAAAAGCTAAGAGTATCTTGCAAGACATTGCCGCCAAAGATGCGGCTCATCTGAGTCCCGATGCTGCCGAGCGGGTGCGCGAAGCTGCCCGCCGTTTAGTAATCTATTACCCCCATTTGACGCCGATTGTCTACTTGCGGGCGGACCGCTCCGGCGTTATGCTAACCCTGCGGTATTTGTGTGACCCGCGGAAGCGTCGCTCCACCGAGCAGGCGATCTGGGAAGATATCCTCAAAGTTTTTGCTCAACACCCAGACCTTGAGTTTGCATACCCCACTCAACGCTTCTATACTCGCCCTAATGAAGTCAGAACATCGCAGTCCCAAAAGACTTTACCTGAAGATGGCTTTAGCCCGGCAACTGAAGGGTTGGCCCCAGTTAAGCGTAAATATTAATTTGCCGATATAATGTCTATACAGCTTGGCCGGCCGCAGCGGCAGAGTTCAAACCCTGAACCCAGGCCCTGCGGCTTATTTTTGACCCCCGATTCAACTGAATGTCTGCCACTACTTTTTGGAGATGTAGCTGAGTGAGTCCGTTTGAGTCGCTTTACAATCAAGCTATCTTTCTTTACTCCAGTTTAACCTGGTTTGGTTTGATCGACCTGCTGTTGGTGACGACGGCCTTTTACTTTATGCTAACGCTCGTGCGGCGCAGTCCGGCCGGTTACTTTATGCGCGAGATCCTGTTGGTAGGTTTGGGGTTGTTTGTTTTAACCGCCCTGCTGCCGCTCCCCGTCTTCGACTGGTTGGTCCGCGGCGTTTTGGTGGCCATCCTGGTAGCCATGCCGATTATCTTTCAGGCGCAACTCCGCCGCTTCTTTGAACGGGTTAGCCGCACCTCCGGGTTGGCCGCCGCTGTCCGGGAAAGCGCCACCGAGTACCTCATCCCGGAAATAACTCATGCGGTTGAGAATATGGCCTCGACCCGGACCGGCGCTCTCATTGTCTTAGAAGGAAACGACCTGCTCGAAGAGGTGGTTAAAACCGGAGTCTCGATCGGTGGCGAGGTGACCAGCGAACTGCTGGGGTCCCTCTTTTACTCGGGGACGCCGCTGCATGATGGCGCGGTGATCATCCGGGGTGACGATGTCATCGCCGCCGGTTGTGTCTTGCCCCTGACTCAGCAGTTTCTGTCAGCCGAGAAGCGCTTAGGCACCCGGCATCGCGCGGCGGTAGGCCTCAGTGAAGTTACCGATGCGCTGATCATTGTTGTTAGTGAAGAGACCGGTCAAATCAGCATCGCCACGGGTGGTGAACTACACCGACCCTTGACTCTCTTGGATTTGCGCGAGCACCTATTAGACTTCTATGGGTCGACAGTCACGGCCTCCAAAACACCCTCCATCGGGCAACTGTTTAACCGGATCATTAAGCAGATCTGGCTGGCAATCGCGCCGGCTAACTTTCAGCAGATCTTTACCAACTTGGGACTGTTGATTGTGGCCGCGCTGCTGACGATGGTTGTCTGGTCTTTTGTCCTGGAACAGACTAATCCTTTTCAACTGACCCGGGTGGAAGGGATCACGCTTCGGATTGAGAACGTGCCGCCAAATACTCAAATGATCCCCCCTCCACCGGAGCAAGTGACAGCGGTGGTTCAAACCACCGAAGACCTGCTGCCAACGTTGAGTGCCAGCGGTTTCCAAGCCGAAGTCCAATTAGAAAACACGGCGCCCGGTCTCTACCGTCTCCCGGTGGAGGTCAACTCCAGTTCGGGTCAGGTACTCGTCATTCGGGTCGATCCCCCCTCTCTGGACTTTGAACTGGCGCCGGTAATTAGCCGGACACTGCCCATTCAGGTCGTTATTCCCGACCAGGCCAATATTCCGGCAGCTTACGAACTAGTCGGCGTGCCAACGGTGGTCCCTAACCAGGTTGAAATTGTGGGTCCCGAACCGATTGTAGAGCGAATTGAAGAAGTAGAGACGAGTATTTCGCTGGCCAACGCCACCACCCCAATCCGAGAGAGTCGCCCCTTGCGCTTGTTGGATGAGCAAGGTCGAGAGATCGACGGGGTGCAGGTCCAACCCAGTCAAGTGCGGGTGAGCGCCAATATTCGGCCCCGGCTCAACGCCCGGGTTAGCAGTGTCCAACCGCGCATCATCGGTACGCCGCCCTTGGGGTACCAAATCAGTACCTTACGGGTCACGCCAGACAATATTACCTTGCAAGGCAGCGTAGATCAGTTAAGGGAGTTAGATAATATCATTGAAACCTTACCGGTTGATGTCAGCGAGGCCACCGGGGATATGATTGTCCAGGTGCCGCTCAATCTGCCGTCAAATATTCAGGCGTTGGACAGTAGTGGAGTGCCGATCCGCACGGTTACGGTCTCGATCGGGATCGCGCCTCGGGCCGGCAACTTGACACTCAGCCGGTCTATTCAACTCCTGGGAGCTAACCAAGAGCTCATTAGCGCCGTGGAACCCCGCCGCGTCGAGTTGTTGCTGACCGGGACACAGCCCTTGCTCAACGAGATCCAACAAAACCCTGATCTGGTCCAAGTGGTCATTGATGCCACTAACCTTCAATCCGGTCGAATGATGAACGTTACCCCGGACGTCGTGGCTCCGGATGGCATCGAAGCTCAGATTGTCCCTGCGTTTGTAAGAGTTACCGTTGATAGTCCTACGGTTGGGGAGGAATAGCCCGCACCCGCAGCGCCGCTTCGCCGGACCAGCGGCCTTCGCCATGGCTGCCCCAGGCCAACACCTTGGTCGGCGTAATCTCGATGATGGCAGAATACGCCTGATCGGTGGCAATATCCCAACTGTACTTGGCCAGAAACAGCGGGCGTAAGTCAGTCAGCCGGTCCGGGGCAAGCGTAGCCCAGCCTTCAATGATGATTGGGTTAAACGGATCCGGATGGGTGACGACCACGCTGGGATTACTCGAGATATTGCGCATCTTCACCGAGCCGGGTTGGGTAACCACATAGATCCGGCCACCCTGCCAGACGTGCCACACCGGCGCGCTGTGAGCCTGCTCGGTGGGACGGACCGTACTCAGCCAACAGCACTCAGCCTCGGCAAAATGTTTGATCACCGCCAGCAAATTTTCATCCGCCGGGGCCTCGACCTCTGCCGGCTCATCCACTAACGGTCGGCATTCCTGCTTGTCCCGCTTAAACCAGTCCCCACACGGAATACGGCGCATCCCAATGGTCAAACTCCGCGGCGCCCAATAAATCCAGGCCCGGCTCAAGCCGGTGGCGGTCTGAACCTCTACCCGCTCCCGGAAGAAGAACCGGGGATGGCCTTCGATCCGGTCGGTGATGGCCAGGGCGTGGGGCGCCAGGGTTAACAAATCTCCATAGATCGTGGCCTGACCAGGCCGGGCGGCCGGATACGCGCCAATGTTATACAGATCAGCCCGGTGCATCCAGGCCGGTTGGGTCGACTCGATGTGAGACCTGACTTCAAAGTAGTAGCGACTATCCGCGTCCGGCGTATCTGCCTGCGGCGGGCGCAGCGTGCCATAGACAAAAACTTTTTCCATTCTTGCCTCCTCATATAACATAAGCCCTCAGAGAGTTTAACCTAATTTTCAATGTCTTGTAAAATGAATAGAGCTCACATTTGGATGTTGACAGACAAGCGTCAAATCTGAGTTAGCTTCCAGCTCAATCTTATTTTTGGAATAGTCCCGGATTTGTTGGCCGTGTTCATCCTCTTTACAATTGCCCCAAATCTATCGACAGGTAAAGTTAATGGCTGATTACAACGATCGAGAGGCTTTTATTCCTTATCGTCGGGCTGACTTAATTGAGATGTGTATCGAGGACGGTCAGCTGGCTGAAGAAGAGATTCCTAAGTTTCGAGAGTTCTGCGAGATACTAAGCGCTTATTACCACTTTGAGTTTCATCGCAGCCTTGAAACGCTCAAAACCAACTTTGCGCCGTTTGATCCGGACGCGGATACCATCACCCGCACTCAGCCCGGTCCGGAAGCCACCGCCCAGATGCAGACCCAACTGATCGACGCTTTTAAGGCGGTGTTGGAAAGAGCCAACTTTCAGGCGATGAGCCAGCCTGACTTAGCCGAAGTCTTTAAGGAAAAAGCTTTGATTCCGCTTAACACCAAGGTCGACTTTGACGACTTTGAACAGCTCGTGTGCTACTACCGGGGTGACACTTTGCGGACCGTTACCCTCAAACGTTTCTATTTTTGGCAAGAGGAACGCCAGATTAATACGTTTGAGCGAGTCGTCTTGCTTCTCAAGTTTAAAGCGGCCGCTCACTTCACAGCCAAAGGGCAAAAGCTTGAGAACTTAGATTTTGAACCGGGCAAAATGTATCTGTATCTCTACAAAAATATTCCGCGCTATGACCTTGAACTTCTGTTTCCAAACGTTCGGGTCAGCATGACCTTAAAAGATCAACTCCTCTTTGGTATCCCTGCCGCCGGGGCAGCGATCGCGACTCTTGTCCGGACGCTGCCCAACTTGTTGCTGATCATTGGGGCCTTGTTGTTTTTGATTTATGGGCCTGAGGCGATCCAACAAGTCGGCGTCAACGAAGGGCAAGTCACTAACATTATGCCGATTTTAACGGCGACCCTGGCCCTGGTCGTGGCTCTGGGCGGCGTTGCGGTTAAACAGTGGACCAGTTATCAGAGCAAGCAAATCAAGTTTCAAAAGTCGATTACCGACACCTTATTCTTCCGCCTGCTCGACAGCAACGCCGGCGTGTTTAAGGCCCTGATCGACTCGGCGGAAGAAGAAGAAACGAAAGAGATAATCTTAGTTTACTACCACCTCTTGACCCAGCCTCGACCGTTGACTCCGGCCGAACTCGATGATCAAATTGAAGGCTGGATGGAAAAGGTATTTGGCACTAAAATCGACTTTGATATCAACGGACCGCTGAGAAATCTGGAGCAATTGGTTGGCCAGGCACAAAACGACCAGCCAACCCTGCTCCTCCGGCGAGACCAGGCCGGCACTTTGCATTTGCTGTCCCTGGACCAGTCAAAACAACTCATTGACGACGTTTGGGATAATTTGTTCCGATACTCCGGGCAGCCAGCGTCGCAGGCTGAAAGATCAGCCTGAAGGGTTAGTTGACTCGCACCATGGTCGCCATCAAGTGCTCCAGCGTCGAGGCAGGGTCTTGACACAGGCCGGTGTGGATCTCCGAGACCTGGATACTGGTGCTGCGGGGATGGGTCAGCCAGTGGAACCGCTCGGCCTGGCTGAGTTGGCCGATCGGCCCTTCGCCGCCGGTGGCAATCCGCGGAAACAGCGCTAGATGCTTCTCGGCGCAGACCAGATCGAAGTGAGGCGCCAGCGCGGTGACCCGATCGCGGTCCAGCTCGACTTGAGCGGCCAGAAAGCGCCGGGTGCGGCAGAAGAGAATAACTCCGACGTTGATGAACTCGCCGCGCTCAACGTGAGGCACCAGCCGAATAAGCGCGTAATCAAACGTGCTCGTGGACACGGATCGCCTCCTCCAGAAAGGCTGAACTTTCAAGCCGCTTGAGCAGATAAGTGGCGTAGGCCTGACGATGCTCGGCGGGAGAGCTAAATGCCGTTTCACCCTCGAGCCACTCTTCCGGCACCAACTCTACAATGCTCCGGATGAGCGGCTCGGTCAGCAGCGGGCGGAGCACAATGTCGGCTTCGGGCAGCGCGCTGGCGAAAGCGATCAGGGTGTGGTCCTTGATCAGCGGAAAGGGACTCTGGCTGCGGGCCAGGTAGTTATCCCAGCCGTGGTGAAAGTAGAGCGCGGCGCCGTGGTCGATCAACCATAAGCTCTCTCGCCAGATCAACAGATTGACGTTGCGGGGCGTGCGATCAACGTTCGTAACGTAGGCATCAAACCAGACGATGGCCGAGGCCAGGCCTGGCTCGGGCGGTGGCTTCAGCAACAGATTGAAATCGAGCGCGTTGGGCAAGTAACGCAGCCCTAAATTTAAGCGGCCTGCACTAGCCAGCAGTAGATCCTGGATCTCCTGATGCGGCTCGGAGCGGGCCAGGGTCGCATCCAAGGTCAAGAAAACAAGTTCCGGCACGCGTAACCCCAGAGATCGGGCAATCTCGCCGGCAATCAGCTCGGCAATGAGGGCCTTGGGGCCTTGTCCGGCGCCGGCAAATTTCATCACATATAGTTGGCCATCAGCCGCTTCAACCACCGCCGGCAGCGAACCGCCCTCGCGCAGTGGGGTAATGTAGCGGGTCGCCGCTAACGTTTGGATCATCTATTTTCACCTGCTGGATACAAATACACTTTTTAAGGTTATGTTTGAAGGAATTTTTGGAATTTTCGTATAAATTAGTGAAAGCCTCAGCGAGCTTTTTTGGATCCTCCACAGCTCAGGCTATAGTATAATGAAGGCTAGTTATACTTTAGCCGACTTCCGAGGTTAGATTGGCGCAGAACCCCGCACCAAGCTTCTGTTGCCAAGTTAAAATTCAACGACGCTGAAGTTTCAATAGTTTTCATGGAGCACGCCGCTATAAGCGGACGGGCCTACTTTACGTCGCCCTTTCCAATGCGAATCTTAGAATTCTTATGCTGCCGAACAAGAGGACGCTATGGCCACGATTAACCTTCAATTAGAAAAGTATACGTCGGAAGCTGAACTCAGCCAAAATGATTGGTTTTCTGTGTACCGGGGCCAACGCGAAGATGGTTTGCCGGTCCTGATCAAGATCATTACGCCGATTCTAGCGAAAGACGAGTTTTTTCGCCGGCGGCTAAAACTGCTGGCCCAGCAACTAAGCGAGCTAGAACATCCCAATCTGGTCCAAACCTATAGTGTTGAAGAAGAAGGCGAGCGGTTGTGTTGGGTCGAGGCCTTTGTTGAGGCGCGGCCACTGACAGAGGTGATCCAGCAAGAAGCTCCGCTGTCCGTTAAACGAGCTCAAACTATCATCGGCCAGATCGCCTCGGTTTTGGACTACATTCACTACAGCGGTCTGCTTCACGGCGATCTATCAGGCCACCATATTTTCCTCGATAAAAATGATCATATTTACGTCACCGGTTTTGGTCAAAGCCAACTGGTGTTGGGCAATAGCGTTGGCCAGCAAAGCTATGCTTTTGGTTCGCCGGAAGTCATGGCTCCAGAACGGGTCCGCGGTGAAGGACCAAGCCGGCCCGCCGATCTCTATTCCCTTGGCGTCATTGCCTACCAACTCCTGGCCAAACAGTCGCCTTTCTCCGGCCCGGCCTCGAGCGTCTATCATGCCCATGCTTTTCGCCAGGCTCGGCCGCTCTATGAAGTCAACCCCGGCGTCACCATCCCGGTCAGCGAGGTTGTCGGCCGGATGCTGTCCAAAAGCGTCGATGTCCGCTACAACACCGCCGCCGAGTTTGCCCGAGCCTTGGGCGCGGCGCGGATCACCACTACGCCCTCCCGCCAGTTTGATATGTTTACGCCAATCGAGGAGCGAGAACGGCGTAAGCAAGCGGTCAGCTTCAAGAGCCTGTTTTACCTCTTTAGCGGTCTGATTGTCGTCCTACTGATCGCCGCCCTCTCAGCCTGGACCGGCTACGAGTTAGCCCTGAAGCAGGTGGCCCCCGCTCCGGCCCAAACCGAGGCGGTGATTATCGACTCAACCATCCCCACGCCAACCCCAACTGCCGATTTCCTCCGCCAGATCGACCGCGAGGAATTCGCCTCACTGAGTGAGACCGCCGACTCGGTGACCTTAGCCACGCCCGCCCTCGATCCGGCTACACTCGGCGCGGTGGGCGTGACCCTGTCCAGCCAGAGTGACCGCCTTGACAGCCCTGTCCAGGGAGATACTGTCAATTTTTTGAACGACCCGCTCCTGCCGCCGCTGCACCGATCCTCGGTCGTAACCCTGCGCGTGACCGCTACCCTGACCCCGACCGTGAGCCCGACGGCGGTTCGCCTCATACCGACCGCTACCCCTCTTCCCTTACCAACGCCGGAGGTGTCGTCGATCCCGGCAGGCCAGGGCTTGTTTAAGTTCACCAACCCCACCGGCTCCGATCTAGTCGTGGATGTCACCGGTACCCATATCACCTCGGCCGTTGTGCCGCGCGGTGGTCAGCACGATTTTTATCTACCGGCAGGCTCCTATATCTATTTGACCCATACCCCCGGCGGTAAAGGGCTTGAGCCCACTAAAGGCGTGTTCGACCTGGCCGAAGGCCAGACGATCGATAAGGATTACTACAGCGATTGGCAGTAGTAATCCCGCACCATCATCTTTTTCGCCGTGCACAGCCTCCATTGGCCCAGATGGAGGCTGTGCCCTTTTAAATGCACCCGGGTGCTTGACGATCTAGCCCTTTTGCCTAAATAATATTCCTATGCTCAACCTACTCATCGTCGAAGACAATCCCAACTTGCGCCTCGCCCTCAAGAGCGGGCTGGTTAACACCGGCCAAGTCCATGTCTGCTTTGATTGCGACAGCGGCGAGGCGGCCCTGGCCTTTTGTTTGGAGTCGCCGCCGCAGGTCATTTTGATGGATGTCCAGTTGGCCGGTGAGCTAAACGGCATCGAAACCGCCGTAGCCATCCGGCGCGAGTTTCCGCGCCTGCCTGTTGTTTTTTATTCCATTCAGGATGATGACGACTACTATCGCGCCTTCCGCCGCTCGGGCATCTTAAGTCACTATGCCTACGTCCGTAAATCCAACTATCTGCTGCCGCAGATGATCTTGCCCTTGCTGCAAGAAGCCGTCTCGGGCCGCGGCTTCATCGATCCCGAGATCGAAGCTCGAGTCCATGAAGTGCGCCACAAAGACGACCACGACCCCATGGCTCTGCTGGAACCGAATGAGCAGGTGGTGGCCAAAATGCTGATGCAGGGCCTGACCAACGAGCAAATCGCCGCCCGGCTTGGCTTCCGCGATAAGCGCACCATCAGCCGGGTCAATGGCCAAATCTATGCCACCTGGGGCCTCACCGACTCCGCCACCGATGAAAAAGTCGCTCGACTCCGGGCCGCGCTGATTGTCCGCACCGGCCGGCTCATTGCCTGGGATGACGAGGGCATGCCGCGCATTCAGAATGAGCAGGGGCAGTGGATCGCGTGGCTTGATTAACAACAATGACCGGCAACCTCTTTCTTGATTGGGCCACTATGGCCGTTTCGCTGGCCAACGTGGTCATGCAGCTCTGGCTGGGCCTGACCATCCTCCTCAACGCGGAGCGCCGCACCTGGGGAGTTTGGCTCTCCAGCGCGGGCTTGCTGCTAGGCGCAGCTTTTTTTGTTAGCCACTCGGCGATCCTGGGCTACGGCCCGGATCTCTTCAGCACCTCGCTCAACCTGTGGTGGCAGATCGGCTGGCTGCCGGTGCTGGCCCTGCCCCTGGTTTGGTACGTGATTATGCTCTGGTACGCCGGCTACTGGAACGACTCGACCGGCGTTCCTGCCTCGAGCTGGCTGCCTTCCTCCCAGCGCGGAGCCTTTCTCGGCGCGATCTTGGCTTTTGTCGGTTTAGCCGGCTGGTTCCTCCTGGCCAAGCCGCTGCCCTCATTCACCGATTTGGCCTTGTTCCGTTTCACCACCGCCCCCCTCCTGGGCGGCATCCCCCTCTTTTTGCTCCTCTTTCCGTTCTACATCATCTTTTGCATCGGCCACTCGATCCGCGCCTTGCGCCATCCGGCTGGCTCAGAGCGATGGATGGGCGACGAGGCCCGGCGCCGGGCCATCCCATGGCTGCAGGCCACCTCGGTGATGCTGCTCCTCGTCTGTCTACTGGTGTCGGCTGTGATCGTGTGGGTCTTTTTGTTTCCGCCGCCGGGCCGTGTGGGCGTTAACCTGACCAGCCTGAGCTATGCCGTAGCCTGGTTCGATATGGTTATTGCCGGTCTGATTGCCATAGCCGTGATCCTGCTGGGGCAAGCCGTGGTCGCCTACGAGATCTTTACCGGCAAGGCCTTACCCCGAGGGGAGCTTCAACGGCAATGGTTCAATACGGTCGTGCTGGCCACCGGCTTTGGTGCCGTTGTCGGCTGGAGCTACGCCCGGCATACTAGCCCCATTCATACCTTGCTGCTAACCACCTTGCTAATGACGCTCTTCTTCGCCCTGCTCATCTGGCGTTCGTTCAGGTGGCGTGATCACTATCTTCGCCAGTTGCGTCCCTTTGTGACCAGCCAACGCCTGTACGAACATCTTCTATCTCCGGCCCACACTTCACCCAGCCCGCCGGAGGTCGATAGCCTGACCCCCTTCCGGGCCCTCTGCACCGATATCCTCAATGCCGAGCGCGCCTTTTTGATCCCGCTTGGCTCGCTGGCGCCGTTGATGCGCCCCTTGGCCTACCCGCCCGGCACTGCCCCGCCGGCCGTTGTCACTCCCGAGATCATCGCTCAGTTTCGGCTGGAAACCATCTGCCTCCGGCTCGAACCGGCCCGGTCGCACGGCACTCACTGGGCGATTCCGCTGTGGAGTGAGCGGGGCTTGGTTGGCGCTCTCCTGCTCGGCCCCAAGCGAGGCGGCAGCCTCTATACCCAAGAAGAGATCGAAATTGCCCGGGCCAGCGGCGAGCGGCTGATCGATACCCAGGCCAGCGTCGAGATCGCCCGCCGGCTGATGACTTTGCAACGCCAGCGCCTGGCCCAAAGCCAACTGCTTGATCGCCAAACTCGCCGCGTGCTGCATGACGATATCCTGCCCCAGTTGCACACGGCGCTGTTAAGCCTCAGCGCTCAAGCCGGCTCTAACGGAGCCACAGCGCAGGCCATTGAACAGCTCACCGCCGCGCACCGCCAAATTTCAAACCTGCTGCGAGATATGCCGAAATCAACCTTGCCGACGCTCGACCGGTTGGGCCTCATTGGAGCGCTGCGACAACTGCTCCTCGACGAACTACCTTACGCGTTTGACTCGGTCACCTGGCAGGTCGGGCCGGAGGCCGAAGTAGCCACGCGCCAACTCCCACCCCTGACCGCGGAAGTAGTCTTCTACGCGGCCCGCGAAGCACTGCGCAACGCCGCCCGCCACGGGCGCGCGAAGGAGTCGAGCCAACCGCTTGGCCTGACGATCACTATTGGCTTAAACAATGGCCTAGCCATCGCCATCGAAGACGATGGAGTCGGTCTTGACGGGGCCTACGCCTCCTCAGGCAGCGGCCAGGGCCTGGCCCTCCACTCGACAATGTTGGCCATTGTGGGGGGAGAGTTGATCGTTGAGAGTGTGGCTGGGGAATACACCCGGGTGATTTTGTCCTTACAGGAAATTATGGCAAACTCAGAACATTAGTTCGCCAAGAATTTCTAATTGTGATAGACTTGTTAAAGTCTCACTGAAACAGAGACGTTGTTTGAGAGGGAATATGCCACCACAACTACAACAATTTGGCAGTGCATGGACTGAAGACAAATTAACACGAGTTCGTAAATACCTCGTTGCCTACACCAAAATTATGAGCAAGCTATCTTACAAGTTCGCATACATTGATGCCTTTGCCGGAACGGGGTATCGAACTTTGGAACTAGAAGAAAACAAAAGTGAGTTAATGTTTCCCGAATTTGCAGAACAAGACTCTCAAGATTTTCTCGACGGCTCTGCTCGGATTGCACTTCAAGTTCGACCTAGGTTTAGCAAATATATTTTCATTGAGAAAGACGAGAGTCGATTTGAAGAGTTGAAAAAACTATAGGTTGAATTTCCGGAATTGGGTGATGACATTATTCTGGTGAATGCTGACTCAAATTCGTATTTACAGGATCGATGTCGAAATTATATTTGGAAGAATAATCGTGCGGTTTTGTTTCTGGATCCGTTTGGTATGCAAGTTGAATGGGAAACTATCGAAGCAATTGCAGAAACAAAGGCCATTGATTTGTGGATACTATTTCCATTGGGTGTGGCTATAAACCGGTTGCTGCGCAAAGATGCAAACATCAGCCCAGCCTGGCGAAGTCGCCTGGATCGCATGTTTGGTACTACAGATTGGTTTAACGCATTCTATGAGACTCCGAAAGTGGTCAACCTTTTTGGTGAGCCAGTGTCTCCGCAAAAGACCAGTGATTTTGATACCGTCAGCCAATACTTTGTTGAACGTCTCAAAACTGTGTTTGCAGGTGTGGCCGAAAATCCTTTACCACTGTACAATTCTCGGAGGAATCCTTTATATCTCTTGTGTTTTCAGCAGGGAACCCTAAGGGGGCAAAAGTCGCGATAAAAATCGCGCAAGACATTTTGAAAAGGTAAACTTATGGCTCAATCAAGCATTGAGTGGACCGAAGCCACCTGGAATCCTGTCACAGGTTGCGACAAAATCAGTCCTGGCTGCAAACACTGCTACGCAGAGCGGATGGCAAATCGGCTACAAGCGATGGGCCAGCCTAACTACGCTAATGGATTTAGCTTGACTCTCCAGGAACATATGCTTGAACTACCCCTGAAGTGGAAAAAACCTCAGATTATTTTTGTGAATTCAATGAGCGATCTTTTTCACAAGGACGTACCAGAACAATTCATTCAGCGTGTCTTTGAAGTAATGCGTAAAGCGTACTGGCATCAGTTTCAAATCCTGACTAAACGTGCGAAACGTCTTCTTGACGTAAGCCCGTCCATCGAGTGGCCAGCAAATGTCTGGATGGGTGTTAGCGTGGAAAATGCTGACTATACTTTTCGAATTGACCAATTGAGACAAACACAAGCAAAGATAAAATTTCTCTCCTTGGAACCGCTACTTGGCCCCTTAGCTAACCTTAATTTACAAAAAATTGACTGGGTCATCGTCGGCGGTGAGTCTGGCCCAAAGGCTAGACCAATTCGCGAGGAATGGATCCTTGAAATTCATGACCAATGTCTAAGGGCCAGCATACCCTTCTTTTTCAAGCAATGGGGCGGCCCAAATAAAAAGAAAAGCGGCCGCCTCTTAAAAGGACGTACTTGGGATGAGTTACCCTTCGCTATTGAACAAGAAGTAAACCACATTCATTTCTCTGGAATTAGTTAAAACTTTCCAGATCCCAATCTTCCCTCACTCCACCAACCCCATCTTTCTCTCCATCGCTCCATCAAAATCCCCAATGAAGTGCCACCAATTCGTCAGGCGCCGGCCCCGGTAACTCAAGCCGTTATGCGCGCCCGGTAGATTCTGCATCCAATAGATAAACCAGGTCAGGCTGTCGCTGTTCCAACGTCGGCAATTGAGCCTTTTCTTTTCGCCGCTGCCGTCGGGCCGCCAATCTTCGATGTCGGTCCAGACGTAAGCGGGATTAGCCCAATCATAATCGCGCTCACCGTTGGGCGGGTAGTGAGCCCAACCGCAGCGCCCTTCACCTGGCCGGCCCACGAATTTGTCCCAAAAAAGATGCGGATCGATCTGGCGCAGCACCGCCTCGATCTGGTGCATGTGATCCTCAACCGCCTCGGACGGGCCGCGCTGGTAGTTATAGTGGTAAACGGTATAGGTTCGATCCAGCACCGGCAAATCATGCGGATCGCGGTCGCTGTTGCTGATGTCGCCGTAGGGACCGGCCATGTTCGACTCCCAAAGGTCGATCACGCCGCCGTGGTAGCCCCACAGCCAGACCTCTTTGATGCCGCGGTCTTCAACCCAGCGGCGGATACCAACCCGGTGCATGATTTCGTTGTAGTCGGTCATCGGCACGCGATGCCCCCGTTTGGACCAAGTCGGCAGCGGCTCGAAGAACTCCAGTGTCTCCACGATTTGATAACGCAGACTTGGCCTGGCGGTTGGATCTTTGTAGCCGTGGTAAATACTGCCTTGTTCTAAGGCCTCGACCACACGCCGGTTGGTGCGCTCGACATGGCCGCGCATCTGCCCCAGCGAGGCCTCGACATCGCCGGTGACAGCCCGATCGATCCGGTCGTTCTTGACCGGAAAGTAAGAAACAACCAGCACGGGAATAAGGAACTGGTCAGGCCAAATTGGCTCCGGCTGAGTCGGTGTCTGAGCGATTTCGGTCGGTTTAAACAATTTCCTAAGAAAGTTCCACATCTCGGTCTGCTTCGCGAGCAGCCTGCTACCGCTCGTTCGATACGGCCAACCCGACCATTGACAGGTGACCTAAATTTCGTTCCGTGGAATAATGATACTAGACTTTATAAATAGGAGGCAACTATGAACTGTCCTCATTGTCACGCTCCCCAACCGGCGCAGGCACATACCTGCTCCACCTGCCATTTCACTTACACCGATCAGGACCTACTGCATCTGCGCCAACTTGAATTCTTACTCGACGCGACCGAGTCCTGGCCCGGTGTCGAGACCCAACGCTCTGGCTATGCGCAAGAGTTGACCTCGCTTCGAGCCAAGTTTTTACCGTCTCAGTCCACTCTTGACCAACCACTTCCGCCAGTTTCTACCGAACCGGCTAGTCAAACCCAGAAACCTGCAGCAGCGCCAATACTCCCGACTTTGGAGCCAGCGGCAAAACCGGTCGGGCAGACGATTGCCAACACGGCCGCCTCATTTGGCCAGTGGCTTTTCAGCGAAGGGCTGATCAAATTGGCTCTCTATTCCGGCGGCTTTCTCCTGGTGTTGGCCGGATTGATTTTCATTGGCGCCACCTGGTCGATCATGCCCGGCCTGCTAAAGTTAAGTATAACCGGTGCTTTCACCGGCGTGATGTACGGAGCCGGGGCCCTCCTCTTCCGCTCGCAGCGGCTTCGGATCGGGGGAGTCGCCCTGCTGGCCGTGGCAGGCGGGTTTGCGCCGCTTAACTTTGTGGTTCTGCACGTCTACTTGCTCAGAGACCTGGGAATCAATGTCAATTTGACCTGGCTGTTGGCCTCGTTCGTTTGTCTATTTTTCTACCTGGTTACCACTTTTTGGACTCGCACCCAACTCTTCACCTATTTCAGCGCCCTGACAGTTGTCAGCACCGTCTTAGCCTTATTCGGTCTGCTTGACTCGTGGACTCAGCTTAGCTGGCTGCCTACCCTGGCCTGGTTAGCGCTCGCCCTGCTAGCCGGAGCTTTTTACGGCAGTGCGATCCTACTCC
Organism: uncultured Chloroflexota bacterium; assembly: GCA_937864185.1. Taxonomy (GTDB): domain Bacteria; phylum Chloroflexota; class Anaerolineae; order 4572-78; family J111; genus JAGRBY01. Next base: position 71,897 of record CALMIS010000238.1, on the reverse strand, counting down.
GCTCGCGGCCTGGACTGGATTTTGTTTACTGGCCACTCCTGATTACGGCTCATCTGCTGACGCCTTTGATGTTCTTGCTCAACGCCGCCAATTGGGGTCTGGCCGAAAGTCGCTTTGAGTCTGTCCTGGCATTGATGGCCATGTTGATCGGTGCAGGCTTCTATCTGGCCGACTCCTTTGTCTATCGTCACGGTTGGGCGCGCTGGGCTGCTTCAGCGATGTTCGCTCTGACCACTTCATTCATGGTCATTGAGCTAGACCTTTCTTTTTACGCCACGACCGCTTTACTAACCGGCTTGGCCTTGATCTACCTTATCCTTGGCTGGCAGGTTACCCGCCTGGTCGAAAGCGCTCGTGCCGGCTGGCCTCTCTACTTGGCCGGTTACGCTTTAGCCGCTTTGGTGATGATGACCGTGGCGGTGGCCTGGCTCATCGATGAAACATCGCTCCAAAATCTCAGCCTGGTTCTGCTACTGGACGTCCTGATGCTGCTGGCCTCCACCTTTATCCACCGTCACCTGATCTGGCTGTACGGCGCGGTCTGGCTCTTCATCGCCCCGGTCGCTAGCTACACGCAGGTTTTTTGGCCTGGGGCCACGCACGTCGGCCTGGTTTTGGCCGGACTGATGCTCATCTATGTCGGGGGGGCTGTGGGTCTGGCTCAACTACGCGCTGGGTTGCGCTGGCCCTTCCTCACGGCAGCAGCGGTCCTGAGCGGCCTGGTCGTGCTGCTGACCCTCGAGGAAGCAGCGTTAGTGACAGGGATGCTTATTTTCATCGCCGGCCTCTACCTGGCGATGGCCGTATGGCTACGCTGGCCATGGCTGCTGTTCGCTACTTTGGCAGCGATCAATTTGGCTATCATCACTGGCTGGAATGCCACTGAGTTTGAACTCACGGCCGGCCGGTTTTCCGTGAGCTACGGCTTCCTCGGACTGCTGTTGACCGGTCTAGCCGTTGGGCTACGGCAATTAGAATGGACTCGAGAAAGAAATTCTCAAAGCGACATAAGTTCTTCACTCGAAACGTCCACGACAGTCGTGTCCCACCTCAACCATTGGGCCTGGCCGGTCTACCTGTTTGCGGCCATCGACCTGGTAGGTGGCTACGGCTTGAGCCTGATAGCCGATGCCCCGCTGGCGTGGGCCTATTCGTTTGGCCTGGCCGCGGTTGTTCTGACGTTGAGCTGGTTGGAACGCGACCTGATGCTGCAAAGCATCAAATTACCCACGGCGCCGACGAGCTACGCCGGATTGCTACTCATCTTCATCGGTCATTTGTATTTGCTCAACGATATTCTCGATCCTTCAACGGCTAACATCTGGGTGGCGAGCAGCGCCATTCTGTGCGGCCTGTACCTCCTGGCTAGTTGGGCCTGCCGCAGCAACGAAACCATTCGCCGACTCTATGGCGAGCCACTGCACTGGTCGGGCTTGGGGTTAAACTTGATCCCTCTGGTCGGCCTAAGCGGGGTAGAGCTAAAGCTGGCCGGGGCAGCCAGCCTGGTCATCATCGGCCTGAGTTTGAGCCTCGATGGCCTGGCGCGGCGGTGGATTTATCAAGCCTACCTGGGCAGCGGCGCTTTTGTTGGCGCGCTGTGGTACGTTCTTGGCTACTTCGCTGTAACCGAAGCCCAGGCCTACATCATTCCGGCCGGTCTGTGGCTGGTTAGTCTCAGCCTGATCGAACACTATCGCGGCCTGCGGATACCCTACCTGTTGCTGATGCTGAGTGGTCTGGCCCTGCTGCTGGGTTCGGCCTTTCTCCAGTCGTTCCAAAGCTGGAGCTATGCTTTGCTGCTTATGGTCGAAAGTATCCTGGTGCTGGGCGGCGGCATCGCCTTGCGCTCGCGCGGTCTGGTCGAACTGGCTCTGCTGGCTCTCTTCGCCGATGCCTTGGTTCAATTCGGCGCGGCCTTTATTGAGATGCCACGCTTTATCCAAATCGGCTTGATTGGGACGACCCTATTTGGCGGCGGGCTGCTGCTGCTCATCTTCCGCGAACGCTTGCTTTCCGCCCACCGGCAATGGCGCGAGCGCTGGCAGTTCTAAAGCAGCGTTGACAACCCATCGATTGCCGCTATAATGAGACGGCTGTGTCTCGTCCACAGATGGAGGCAACATAAAGGTTGCCCTAGATAGACGCAGATAAACATATCTGTGAAAATCTGTGTCCATCCGTGGACTTTTTATTTTGGACTGAAGTGTTGGAGAACAAAGTTTATGAATTTTACCGGACAAGTCGCTTTAATCACCGGCGCCGCCTCGGGGATGGGCGAAGCCACGGCCCGCGAATTTGCCGCCGCCGGTGGTCAGGTCGTCATCGTCGATTGTAATGAAGCACGAGCCAACCAGGTGGCCTTAGACCTTAAAGCGAGTCCGCCGGTGGTGGGTGACGTCAGCGACCCGGCCTTCTGCAATCGGGCGGTTGAACTGACCCACGAGCGCCACGGCCGGCTTGATGTGCTGGTCAACGCCGCCGGAATTATCGTTCGGGCCAGTGGGGCGGAGACCAGCGACGAGCAGTGGCAGCGCATTCTCGGCGTCAATTTGAGCGGCGTCTTTTTTATGAGCCGGGCGGCCATCGCCGTGATGAAGCGCCAAGGGAAAGGCGCGATCGTCAATTTCGGCTCGATCTGGGGCGACGTCGGCGCCGCGGGGGTAGCTGCCTACTGCGCCACTAAAGGGGGCGTGCATCTGCTGACCAAAGCGATGGCCCTCGATCACGCGCAGGAAGGCATCCGCATCAATGCCGTCTGCCCCGGTGAGGTTAACACCCCCATGCTCCAATCCGAGCGCCAAGAGCCGGTCACGCCGGAGCTGATGCAGCGCCTGGCCGACACCGTGCCCATGGGTCGCCTGGCCGAACCGATCGAGATTGCCCGCGTTGTCCTCTTCCTGGCCTCCGACGCGGCCAGTTATATGACCGGCTCGCTGGTGACCGTAGATGCAGGTTATACGGCGCGATGAGGTTGAAGTTTTGAGATGCAGAAACATGAGAGTCTCACCGCCGACAAGATCACCGTCCTACTGAATTTGCTAGATTTTCAGCTTAAGGAGATCCAACGTCGCCAGGACCGGGAACAGCAGATCTTTCAGTGGTCGACCAGTTTATTGCTGGGCGTGTTTGGCGCGATTATTGCCCTGGCCGGAAATGTTTCAGCCGCCCCAACCGCGATGACAATAAAAATTCTAGCATCATTGATGATCCTGTTTCCAGTGCTCTTTTCAGTCTTTTGGATTTTTCGGCTCTCGCAACAGGCCACGCACAATGCCGGAGTGGTGGACTCGATTCAGCAACTTCTCCATCTTTTCGAGACAGGGTATTACGGGCCGGAGTCGCCCTACCCCCCAGCCTGGCAAGGCAAACTCAAAGGGAACCTCCAGCAGCGAAAAACACCGATCTACTACTCCGTGGTAATGGTCACTATGGTCCTGTGCGTGGTTGTAACCATTTGGCTAGTTTTATGAGGAGCAGATTATGGAATATCGGTCCTTAGGCCGCACCGGCGTTAAAGTAGCCCCGCTGTGTTTAGGCACGGACAATTTTCTCAATCCCACGCCGGAAGACGAGTCGAGGCGGCTCATCTACCGGGCGCTGGACGCAGGCATCAACCTGATCGATACCAGCAACAGCTACCGGCAGGGCGAAGCCGAGCGAATTATCGGGCAGGCGCTGAAAGAGAGCGGCCGCCGGCATGAAGCTCTTATCGCCACCAAGGTGTACTACCCCACCGGCCCCGGCCCAAATGATCGGGGGAACTCGCGGCTGCATATCTTACGCGCCTGTGAAGAGTCGCTGCGGCGGCTGCAAACCGATTGCATCGATCTCTACCAACTTCATCGCCCCGACTTTGAGATTCCAATCGATGAAACCTTGAGTGCCTTGAGCCAACTCGTTTGGCAGGGCAAGGTCCGCTACATCGGCAGTTCGACCGCGCCGGCCTGGAAAGTGATGGAGGGCATTCTGACCAGCGAGTTGAAGGGCTACGTCCGCTTTGTCTCGGAGCAGCCGCCTTACAACCTGCTTGACCGCCGCATCGAGAACGAGTTGGTGCCGCTGTGCCAGACTTACGGGCTGGGCATTATCTGCTGGTCACCCTTGGCGATGGGGATGCTGGCCGGTCGCTATGCTGATGATGACATCCGACCGGCAGGCTCGCGGGCCAGCCAGCGGGGCGGCATCTACGCCGAGCGAGTCACGCTTCGAGCCGTCCAGGCCGGCAATCGCTTCGTCAAACTGGCCCGGGCAGCCGGTTTTGAGCCGGCTCAACTGGCCATTCTGTGGGCCAAAGATCAACCGGGCCTCACCGCGCCGATTATCGGCCCGCGCACGGTGGCCCAGTTAGAGCACCTGCTGCCGGTGCTGGAGATGTCGCTCGATGAGTCAATTCGGGCAGCCTGCGACGAGATCGTCCCCCCCGGCAGCGCCGTGGCCAATTTCCATAACTCCGCGCCGTGGATGAAGATGAAGGTGGAGCTATGAAACTTTCCCCCAACGCCTTTTGTCCCTGCGGCCGGGGGTTGAAGTACAAAAAATGCTGCGGTGCTTTGCATCGAGGCCAGTCGCCGGTCAGCCTGGAAGACCTGATGCGCTCTCGCTATACGGCTTATGTCTTAGGAAATGTCAGATATATTATACAGACAACCCATCCGCACAGCCCTTTCAGCAAAAGTGATGCCGCCGAATGGGCCGCTCAACTTGAGATTTTCTGCAAAATGACCGATTTTGAAAAACTCGAGGTCTTAGGCAGCGAGGTCGATGAAGCTAACGATGTGGGCTGGGTGACGTTCCAGGCGACGATGTTTCAGGGCAAAAAAAATATCTCGACCTTGGAGCGCAGTCTGTTCCGGCGGCTGAATGGTCGCTGGTTGTATGTTTCGCCCGAACCAGAGTAAAAACCCGGCGGCTGACCTTACCTGCTTATTTTTCAGTCTGAAACTCAGTCAACACGACATCAACATCCGAGACCGTGCCGTGATGGCTGTAGATATAGTGCGTGATCCCCACGCCCGGCACAAAATCGACGATTTGGTGATCCGGGTTGGTCCGAAACGCCACCGTGTACCGAGTCAGCGGCTCATCGTTTGAAATTCCCGTCACTTTGTCCAAAGTAGCGATCTCTTCTTCAGTGACCAGCCAGTGATAGAAGCCGTCAGGCCGGGTAAGTTGGGCCGCTTCCCCAAAAGATTTGCCGGACCAAAGCGGAAGATCGAGCATCAGCATGCCCTCGCTCACTAAATCGATGAGAAAATCTTCGGGATCTTGCAGCCGCTGCCACGTTTCTTCAAAGCCCTCATAGAATTTATTATTTACCTGAATAATGAAGTGATCGCGGGGTTGCTGGCCCGGTTCGTACCAGGTTAAATCGGCTGGGTGCCCTTTAAGCCGAATGCCCCGCACCGGTCCGCGCTCGATGATCTCCACTACGGCCATGGTCCAAGTCACGGTCTCCTCTTTTACATCCGCGCCATGTTGCCAGCGGACGGTGCCTTCATAAACCCAAACGTTGCCTTCTTCTAACGGAAACTCCTCCCCATAATTGACCGGCGTTGCCATAGGGGTAGGCTCTAACGTTGGGGTCAAGGTGGGGGTGGGAGGAGGAGGCAAATTGGGGGTGCAAGCGCTAACCAAGGCGATAAAAAGTAGAATAACAAAGCGTCTCATCTCGGGTTACCTTAGATTGTTTTTAATTACCATACCGCAAAACGGGCCGGCCTGCTACATTTACCGCCAACATTTCTCCGACAGTAGCGTCACCTTTCTGCCGTGGGCTAAATCGTCAGGAAATAGCCTTGATTCTCCTTCGTAAATTTGGTAAGATGACGGTTCGTGTGTTTAACGTCTGCCACTTCCTCTCATTTTTTAGTCTAGCTTCGGAGTTGCTGATGGAGTTATCGCTGAGACGTTATTGGGATCTCTTGGCCCAGTACCTGACCCCGCTGCGGGGTAAGGTAATCGTACTGGCGGCTCTCATCTTCACCAACATCGGTTTGCAGTTGGTCAACCCCCAGATCATCCGTTACTTCATCGACACAGCAAGCGCCACGACCGAAACCGGTCCGCTTTATCTAGCCGCGGCCACGTTCTTGATCGCTTCCTTGCTGCTTCAGTTTATCGGCGTGGCGGCGACCTACGTGAGCGAGGATATCGGCTGGCTAACCACCAACCAACTCCGGGCCGACCTGGCGCGCCATTGCCTGAAGCTGGATATGTCCTTCCACAACGACCATACCCCCGGCGAGATGATCGAACGCATCGACAGCGACGTAGCCGACATTGCCATCTTCTTTTCCCAATTTGTGATTCAAATTCTGGGCAATCTGCTACTGCTGGTCGGCATCCTCATCGCGCTGATTTTCGTTGATGGCCGGCTTAGTCTGGTCTTGACAGGTTTCACTTTCGTTTCGCTGGCCGGGGTGGCCTATCTGCGACGAATTGCCGTCCCCCATTGGAAGGCCGCCCGCCAGGCCAGCGCCGATTTATTCGGCTTTCTGGAGGAGCATCTGGCCGGCACAGAGGATACGCGTTCCAGCGGGGCTGTGGCTTATGTGATGCGCAACCTGTTTAAGTTTAACAAAGTCCGGTTGGATACCGAACTCAAGGGCGCGACCATGACCATTTTCTTGGTGATGACCTGGATTGGTCTCTTCACCGTCGGCCAGATTATCGCCCTCCTGAGCGGCTATTTCCTTTACCGGCAAGGGACACTAACTATCGGCACCGTCTACCTCGTCTTTTTTTACACGACCCTCATTTTCCGGCCGCTCCGCGAAATTACCCAGCAGATTCAGAATCTGCAAAAGGCCGCCGCCAGCATCGAACGGGTGGAGCAACTTTACCGGCTGGAGAGTAAAATCCGGGATCGAGCCCAGGGGCAATCACGCTTACCCGATGGTCCGCTGGCGGTAGAGTTTGAGAAGGTCAGCTTCAGCTACACCCCCGGCGAGCCGGTGCTGCGGGAGATCTCGTTTAGGCTGGAGGCGGGCCAGGTGCTGGGCTTGTTGGGGCGCACCGGCAGCGGCAAGACCACGCTGACTCGCCTGCTCTTCCGGCTCTATGATCCTGGTAGCGGCCAGGTCCGGCTGGGCCAGAACGGGCAAGCCTTTGCTCTGCAGGAAACCACCCTGCTGGATCTACGACAGCGCGTGGGTATGGTGACCCAGGATGTTCAACTTTTCCGAGCGACGGTGCGCGACAATCTCACCTTTTTCGACAAGTCGATCTCGGACCGGCAGCTTCTGGACGCCATCGAGACGTTGGGATTGGCAGGCTGGTTGGCTTCACTGCCCGCAGGCCTCGATACCGAGCTGCAAACCGAAGGCAGCAATCTCTCCGCCGGCGAAGCCCAACTGCTGGCCTTTACCCGCGTCTTTTTGAAAGATCCCGGCCTGGTCATCCTGGACGAAGCCTCCTCCCGGCTTGATCCGGCCACCGAGCAGCTCATCGAACGCGCGGTCGACAAGCTGCTCCAGAATCGAACCGGCATTATCATCGCCCACCGGCTGGCCACCGTCGAGCGGGCCGACCAAATTATGATCCTGGATCACGGCCAGATTCAGGAGAGCGGCGCTTATCAAGCCTTGGTTAAGGATCCGGCCTCGCGCTTTTATCGCTTGCGACGGACAGGGCTGGCGGAGGTGTTGGTTTAATGGACTCTAGCAAAGATACCCTAGCCACCGGCCTGCCCACCTGGCGCTTCATCTGGGGTGCCATTCGCTTTCGGCCCTGGTACTTTTTGTTCAACAATCTGGCCTCGGTCGCCCGCGATTTAGGCTGGGTGATGATCGGCCTCATCATCCACGAATTCTTCGGTTTGCTGACCGGCGATGTCGGGGCCGGCTTCAATTTGGCTACCCTCATCGCCTTCTTAATCGTCAGCGCGTTGATCCGGATGGGTGGCTTCTTTGGCATGACTCGGATGAATCGGCCGTTTATGTATCATACTCACACCCTACTCCACAAGAACATGATGAGCCGTATCCTTCAGCGGCCCGGAGCCCGCGCCCTGCCGGAGTCGCCCGGGGAAGCGATTAGCCGCTTTGGTGGCGATGTCAACGAGCTGCCTATGTTTGCCCTCGGGTTGAACGACCTATTTAGCAGCATCGTGATGACCGCGGTGGCGGTGGCCGTGATGCTCAGCATCAATCCGCAGATCACCCTGCTCTCTTTTGCCCCCTTGATCCTCATTGTCATTGCGGCCAACAGCGCCACCGGCCGCATTCAAGCTTATCGGCAAGCCACCCGCCGAGCCAGCGCTGCTGTGACCGGCTTCATCGCCGAGTCTTTTGGGGCCGTCCAGGCTATCCAGGTCGCCCGGGCCGAAGATCGGGTCATCGATCATTTCAACACCCTCAACGAAAATCGCCGCCGGGCCGCGCTCAAAGATCGCCTGTTCAGCGAACTGCTTGACTCGATTTTTCTCAACTCGGGCAACCTGGGCATCAGTATCGTGCTGCTGCTGGCGGCGCAATCGCTGCAAGCGGGCTCCTTTACAGTGGGAGATTTCGCCCTCTTTGTCTATTACCTCCAATTTGTGACCAGCCTGGTCAGCTTCATCGGTTTCCTGTGGGCCCGCTACAAGCAGGCCGGGGTGGCAGTCAGCCGCATGCAGCGACTGATGCAGGGCGCGCCGCCGGAAAAACTGGTCGAACCCGGCCCGGTTTACCTCGATGGTCATTTACCCGAGATCCCCTTCGTTCCTAAAACCCCCACCGACCGGCTTGAGGTCTTGACCGTGCGCGGCTTGAGCTTTCACTATCCTGGCTCGGGACGCGGTTTAGACCGGATCAACCTAACCCTCAAGCGTGGCGACTTCGTGGTCGTCACCGGTCGCATCGGCGCGGGTAAGACCACGCTGCTGCGGACTCTACTCGGCCTGCTGCCCAAAGACCAAGGCGAGATTTACTGGAACGACCAGTTGGTTGCTGATCCGGCGCCCTTCTTTGTGCCACCGCGCAGTGCCTACACTGGCCAGGTGCCGCGCCTCTTCAGCGATACCCTGCGCGAGAATCTGCTGCTTGGTCTGCCGGAAGACAAAGTTGATCTGGTCGCCGCGATCGAGGCTGCCGTGCTCGACTCCGATGTGGCTGACCTGGAACGCGAGCTCGACACACGGGTTGGACCGAAAGGAGTCAAGCTCTCCGGCGGCCAAATTCAGCGCTCCGCTGCCGCCCGGATGTTCGTCCGCCAGCCGGAACTGTTTGTCTTTGACGATCTGTCCAGTGCCCTGGATGTCGAAACCGAGCGAATCTTGTGGGAACGCCTTTTCGCCCGCGCCGAGACGCCGACCTGCCTGGTGGTCTCGCACCGGCGGGCGGCCCTACGGCGAGCGGATCATATTATTGTGTTGAAGGAGGGGCGAGTGGAAGCGGAAGGGAAGCTGGAGGATTTGTTGGTCAGATCGGATGAGATGCAGAGATTATGGGAGGGAGAGTTGAAGTAATAGCTCGACTGCCTTTTGGTTTTGCAGAAGATAGGTTATAATATGTATCAGTACATACTGTTACAAAAATAGTAAGGCTAGTGATATGGCACGCCAAGTTATTGTGAAAGCCTCGGAGGGTCACCGATCTTTTGGGAAACTCCTAAAGCGCGTTTACAACTCAAATGAACATCTTGTCGTAGAACGTGACGGGTTTCCAGTTGCCGTCATCCTGTCATACCAGGAATATGAGCAGTTAAGTCAGTCAACAGTTTCGCCGGCGATTATTGAAAACCTACCGCCACCGCTGAGCCTTGAAGAAGCTTTTGGTTCCATTACCCCTATTAACAAACCGGAAGACTTCAAACAACTGCGCGACGTGGCGATCGAGGAACACTTAAAAAAAACGACCAGTAACAAATGATCGGCCATGTATTTTGTAGATACCAATGTCTTTATTCGTTTTCTTACCAAAGACGATCCCACCAAGGCGATGGCTTGCTTCAAGCTATTCCAAAAAGCGGCAGCCAGCCAAATAACTCTATACACCTCGGAAGCCGTAATAGCTGAGGTCGTCTATGTTCTTGCCTCGAAAAAGCTGTATAGTCTAGAGCGCGGCGAAATAAGGACACGTTTGTATCCCTTACTATCGGTAAGGGGCTTACAGTTAGCAGAGCGTGACGTTTACTTACGCGCTTTAGACCTTTATGCGGCCTATTCACTAGATTTTGAAGATGCTTTCATCGCGGCTCACATGGAACACCAAAGAATTGGAGAGCTTTACAGTTACGATACAAACTTTGATAAAATCCCTGGAATGTTGCGTCTCGAGCCGTGATTGCTGCTATGAAAAAACGCATCTATCTGGCCTACACCGGCGGCACCATCGGGATGGAGAAAACCACCGAGGGCTACCGGCCCGTTCCCGGCTACCTGGCCGAGCTGCTGGCCGCTATGCCGGAACTCCATCGGGCCGAGCTGCCGGCCTACACCATCCACGAGTACGAGCCGCTGCTCGACTCGGCGAATATGACGCCGGCGGATTGGGTCAAAATTGCTCAAGACATCGCCGATCACCACGACGACTATGATGGCTTTATCGTCCTGCACGGCACCGACACGATGGCCTACACGGCCTCGGCTTTGAGCTTTATGCTGCACCACTTGGCTAAGCCCGTTGTCCTGACCGGCTCCCAAATTCCGCTGTGCGAGGCGCGCAATGACGCTCGCGAAAATCTGATTACGGCGATGCTCATCGCCGCCAACTACGCTATTCCCGAAGTTTGTCTCTACTTTGGCAATAAACTGATGCGCGGCTGCCGGACAACGAAAGTCAGTGCCGATGGCTTTGAGGCCTTTGCCTCCCCCAACTACCCGCCATTAGCGACCGTCGGCATCGACATTGACCCGAATTGGACGCTGGTACAGCCGCCGCCCAACAAGGTTGAGCCGATCCGGGTGCAAATCATCGATCCCCCCCTGGTCGGTGCGCTGCGCCTTTTTCCCGGCATCTCGGCCGAGTTTGTGCGTCACGCTCTACAGCCACCGCTCAAGGGTTTGGTTCTGGAAGCGTTCGGGGTCGGCAACGGGCCGAGTGACGATCGCGCCTTCTTAGAGACGCTGGCAGAAGCGACCCGGCGGGGTGTGGTCATCGTTGATTGTACGCAGTGTTTGATCGGTACGGTTAACTTGGGCGGCTACGCCACCGGCTCGGCGTTGGCTCAGGCCGGCGTGATCAGCGGCTTCGATATGACTGCCGAAGCCGCCTTGACCAAAATGTTTTATCTGTTCAGCCAGGATTTGCCGGTGGCGGACGTTAAGCGCCTGATGCAAACAAATCTACGCGGCGAGTTAACGGCCGGCTAAACCACCTTAGAGATGGGTGCCAAAACGAAAGATGTGGCCATTAAGATCCCGGATGCCAAACTCCCGCATGCCCCAGGGATAAGACTCCGGCTCGGCCACAATTTCGACGCCGTTGGCGCGATAGGTTTCATATAGGTGGTCGAGCGTGGTATCCACGATGATATAGAGATAGCCGGCTGGTCTGATCTCCCGCTCAGCCGGGACTTGGGCCAGTTGCAAGGAAACCAGGCCGCCGCTCCAGTCGCCGCGGGAGACCCCGGCATGCTCTGGCGGATCGCCGTAAGTAAAGTCGACTTTGAAGCCCAACTTGTCTCGATAAAAAGCCACCGTCTCCGCCAGGTTGTGGACCATTAACACCGGCCAGATATGCAGAAAACGGGTTGGCTCGGTGGTTGCCGTCTCGCCGCGCCATTCGTGCGCCCGCAAGCCAAAGACTAGCATCAGATGATGCTGAGAACGGTGAGCATACTTTTGGGCCAGTTGTCCCCGCAAACGAAAGTTCAGCTTTTGCGCCACCCGCTGCGAAGCGACGTTCTCTTCATTGATCCACAACTCCACCCGATCAAAGCCAAGCTGATTAAAGCCGTAAGCCAAGGCCGCCTGGCATGCTTCCGGGGCCAGGCCTTGGCCCCAAAGCTCTCGCTTAATCAGATAGCCCATCCCCGGTAAACTAGTCTCCCCCAAGTAATCGATCTGCCCGATCAGCTCACCGCTGTCGCGCCAACAGATCGCCCAGGCCACCGCCCCCTGGCGCCTTAACTGGACGGTCAAATGATGCCGGGTTTCGGTCACACTCTCATGCGGCGGCATCGGCATAAAGCGCATCATCTGTGGATCGCTGAATATTGGAAATAGCTTATCAGCGTCTTCCAAAACCAGTGGCCGCAAGGTTAAGCGTTCAGTTTGCAAAGTTTGACTCTGGTTTGTGTTAACCATAGGGGTCGATCCTTTCCAGTTTAGCAAGGTAGCTTCAAAACCTGAACTGGCCCACCGAAGCCAGCCCAGAGTTCACTCTAACTTTCTCCAAGCAGGGCTATTATAAACGGGCTAAGCCAATTGTCCATAACGACTCAGCCTTTATTTTAGGGACAAAGTGGGGATAACTTACAACATCTTGTGGACAAAAAGTACTAAAGTACCTTAAAAAAAGTGACTTTTGGCCCTTAAAACTAAGTACCTTTGGCTCTATTTTTTTGACATGCCCTACGCTATACTGCGATTAAAAATGTTAAGTGCCGATTACAATTAGAGGTTGGAGGACTTTTTTATGTTGAGTGTATCTCGCCCTTTGTCCCAGCAGATTGAGATCTTGCTTGGCCAAAACAATCTACCTGAAGAACCCTTGCTCGACTCTGAAGATGACCGTGATGATGCTGTTTTGAAAGCCGGACAGGTCATGCTTGAAGCCTGGCGAATGCATATCTACCGGGCCCAAGCCTTGTTGGCTGCTCAGCAAAAGATGAGTGAAGCTGAAGCCGGGTTGCGCGAAACTCTGTTGAAAGAGGTAACTAGCCTGCGCGAAACGGTGTACACCCTCTTTAACGATGAGCCGATTTTACTGGCTTCGTTGGGGATCCGCCCACGCCGGAAGGCTGGCGTATTTGTCAAACAGGCTTCCTATGACCTAACCACAGCAGAGACTATTGTGCGGTGGCGAGTCTTATTTAATAATGCTTTGCAACTTAGTTCTGGTAAGAAAAATCTGTTGGTTAAGGCCGGCTGGACTGATGAGCGCCTGATTGAGGCGGCGAACCTGGTTGAAATCTACGCTGAAGCCAGCAACGGCCAACAAGCCCAAATCCATGCTTTTCGCGTCGAACAAGCCGCGGCCAACGCCGTCGAGTCACTGCTTCAGCGCTGGCATGAGCAGATGCTTCGCCGACCTAAGCCAGGTGTCAACCGATCCGCTCCGGCTTATCGGGAAAAGGTCGCCGGGCCAACCGTCATCTAATTCTACAAATTTCACACCCTCCCAAAACACCCCCGGGAATCCTGCGGGGTGTTTTTGGTTTTTGGATAGTCCCCACCATTCGCCCTTCTCCCTCGAGTCAATGTTGTGTGGCACTCAGGCATCACCGCTAAATACCCAGGAATTTCCTTTGTCATAGCAACGCTTTCCGCTATACTGTAAACACACTTATCTATGCAAAGGAGCATCTTATGGAACAAGTCGAAAAAAATTTGCATTACCTCCAACTGCTGGCCAAGCAGTACTCCTCTATCCAGGCCGCTTCGACGGAGATTATAAACCTCAACGCTATCCTCAATTTACCCAAAGGGACCGAGCATTTCATCTCCGATGTTCACGGCGAGTATGAAGCCTTTCTGCACGTCCTCAGAAACGGCTCCGGCTCGATCAAGCGTAAGATCGACGACATCTTCACCGATACCCTGCCGGAGCGAACCAAACGCACCCTGGCTACCCTTATCTACTACCCGGAGCGCAAGCTGCCGCTCCTCCTGCGGGACGTTGATGATGAACACGAGTGGTATCGGATTACACTCTTTCGACTGGTCAAGGTTTGCCGGGTCGTCTCATCCAAATATACCCGCTCCAAGGTCAGGAAAGCGCTGCCCAAAGATTTTGCCTACATCATCGAGGAACTGCTGCACGAACAGGAGAGCCTGGAAAACAAACAGGATTATTACCGCAGCGTTATTAACACCATCATCTCCACCGGCCGAGCCCACGCGTTCATTATCGCGCTCTCAAGAGTGATCCAGCGGCTGGCTATCGACCACCTCCATATCATCGGCGACGTGTATGACCGGGGGCCGGGCGCCCATATCATTATGGACCGGCTGACCGAGTATCACTCGCTTGATTTTCAATGGGGCAACCACGACATCGTCTGGATGGGCGCGGCCGCCGGCAGCGAGGCTTGCATCGCCAACGTGATTCGGATTTGTCTGCGTTACTCCAATATGACTACGTTGGAAGATGGTTATGCCATCAGCATGATGCCGCTGGCGACCTTTGCCATGAACGTCTACGCGGACGATCCCTGCACTCAGTTTCGCCCTAAGAAATCCGATGAGAAAGAGTACACCGAGTATGAGTTAAACCTGATGGCCAAGATGCACAAAGCCATCAGCCTGATCCAGTTCAAGCTGGAGAGCCAGATCATCCTCCGCCAGCCGGAGTACCAGATGCAGGATCGCCTCTTGCTCGATAAGATCAAGCTCGAGCCGGGCAAGATCTGCCTTAATGGCCGGGAATACCCGTTAAATGACAAGAACTTTCCCACGCTCGATCCGGACCATCCTTTTGCCCTCTCGCCGGATGAGCGTGACGTGGTCGAAAAACTGAAGCTGTCTTTCAGCAACAGTGACCGGCTGCAAGCTCACGTCCGCTTTCTCTACTCCAAGGGCAGCATGTATCTGATTTATAACAACAACTTACTTTACCACGGCTGTATCGTTATGAATGAAGATGGCTCATTTGCCACCTTCAAGTATCAGGGGGAAACCTACAAAACGCGCCAAACCCTGGACATGATCGATCGGCTGGCCCGGCAGGCCTATTTTGCCACCGACGATCCAGAGCAGCAGCAGAATGGACTGGATATGATGTGGTACTTGTGGTGCGGGCCAAAATCACCGCTGTTTGCCAAAAGCAAAATGGCTACGTTTGAGCGTTACTTCATTAATGATAAGGAGACCCACAAAGAGGAAAAGAACGCTTACTACATCTTCCGCGATCAAGAAGAAACCGCCTGTCGTATTCTGGAAGAGTTTGGCCTCGATCCGGCCACGGCTCACATTCTTAATGGCCACGTGCCGGTCAAAGTCAAAAAAGGGGAAAGCCCGATCAAAGCAGGTGGCAAACTCCTGGTCATCGATGGCGGTTTTTCCAAGGCCTACCAAAAAGAAACCGGCATCGCCGGTTACACCCTGGTCTTTAACTCTTACGGCCTGCTGCTGGCCTCCCACGAGCCTTTTGTCTCGACTCAAACCGCTATTGAGCAAGAGATGGACATTCACTCTGAAATGCGCATTTTGGAGCACAATCGGGCCCGCATTCGCATCAAGGATACCGATCTGGGCAAAAACATTCAGCAAAGCATCGAGGAGTTACAACTGCTGCTCAAGGCCTATCGAGATGGTCTTATAAAGGAAGCGACTACGTAACGCTCCAACCATAAAGATCATTCCGCCCCGGCTTACCGCATGAGGTAGACTACCACCAAAGCAATCACCGTCACCAGCAACGAAATACCCAGCGAGATCACAATCACCGACCAGGGCCCCCAACGCGACCGGGGCTGCGGCGGCTGGCCCGCCACTTCAACCACCTGCCTGTTTTTGAAAACCACGTAATTGTCGGCCTGGCCTAGAGAAGCATCACTGTAAGACCATTGTTCTCCAGCGGTGACGGGCTGCACCGTCCGCGGCTTACCCCAAGCCAGCTCGACCATCTCCGGCCCCATCCCGGCCGCGATTTTACGGTCAATCAATTGGCGACAGACGTCCTCGCTCCAGAGCGCGCGTTTTTGCCAGATCGCCTCAATGCGGTCAGTGTCACTATCGCTGCCGCGCTGGCGAACCATCCACCAGGCCACCAGCCCAAATGAAACAAAACTGAGCGGCGTAAGAATAGCCATCAAGGTCCAAAAAACAGTTTCCCCTACATCCATTGCTTATCGCTCCATTCCCAGACTAGCGTAGGGTTAGCGTATAGTTGCCATCGAAAATCGGTCAAGTAGAGAGACAGAAGTACCTTTATAATCGAAAGTGTTACATACCTCAAATGTAACCTCTTCTCCTCCTTTTGGAAAAGTCGGGCTTGGTCACCCCGACTTTTTCGTTTTAAACCACCGGTCGCGGTTGGGCCAAAACCTCCTTCATCGCCTCGACCAGCCGGATCATCCCCGTTTCGATCCTCGCTTCGTCAGCATTGGAAAAATTGAGCCGCAGGGTGTTGTGCCCGCCGCCATCAACATAAAACGGCGAGCCGGGGACAAAGACCACTTTGCGCTGAGCGGCTCGCTCAAACAGATCCATGCTGGAGATACCCTCCGGCAGCGTCACCCAGATAAACATACCCCCTTCCGGGCGGGTAAAAGTGACTTCCGGTGGAAAAAGCTCATCCATCAACGAGACCATCAGCTCGCACTGCCGGCGATAGAGCGCTCTAATCTGCTCCAGGTGGGCCTCAAGATCATGATCGAGGAGAAACTGGGCCACGACCCGCTGGGAAAAGTAATTGGAATGTAGATCGACCGCTTGCTTAGCCACAATCAGTTTATCCATGATCGCCGGCGACGCGCAAATCCAGCCCAGCCGCAGGCCCGGAGCCACTACTTTGGAGAATGACCCCAGCAAAACCGTCTGCTCGCCCAGGAAGCTTTTCAGCGAGGGGGCATCTTCACCGGTGAAGCGCAACTCGCCGTAGGGATTATCCTCCACGACAATCAGGTCCCGCTGGCGCACCAACTCGGCGACGGCGCGGCGCTTTGCCTCCGTATAGGTGAGGCCGGAAGGATTTTGAAAGTTCGGGACGGTATAGAACAGTTTGAGCCGTGACTGGCTCAGCGCGGCTTCAAGTTCAGCCAAGTGCGGACCATCCACCTCCAGCGAAACCGGGACAAATTCCGGCTCATACAGCGAGAAAGCCTGGATTGCCCCCAAGTAACCGGGACGCTCCAAAATAACCCGGTCGCCGGCCTCGAGAAACAGCTTGCCGACCAGGTCTAGGCCCTGCTGCGAACCGTTGATGATCAAGATCTCGTCCGGATCGATGACCAGCCCTTGGTTAGCGTAGCGCTGGGCGATCAACTCGCGCAGGGGCTGGTAGCCGGCGGTCGTGCTGTACTGCAGGACGCGACGGCCATCCTGAGCCAGCACCTTAGCTGAGACCTCGGCCAAGGCCTCGACCGGGAAAAAGTTGGGATTGGGCAACCCTCCGGCAAAAGAAATGACCTCGGGATCTTCGGTCACTTTGAGGATCTCTCGAATGAACGACTTCTGAGTATTTTGCATCCGGCCGGCAAACAAAGCTGACATAAGCTATGGCTCCATGGTGAAATGGTTTTAGTGTACCGGGAATTGAGACGCGGCGATAGAGCCAATCTGGGTCGCTTTGATGAGACCACTAGGCTTGTTGGCTAAAGCCGTCACCATCCTGGATAAATTCCAGGCGATTGCCAAACGGGTCGCCGGCATAAAACCGACGTAGTCCAGGAACGGAGTCATCGGGCACCACCGGCACCCCTGCCGCGATCAGCCTGGACCGACAATCTTCCAGGTCATCGACAAGCAAAGCCGGATGCGCTTTTTTCGCCGGCACAAAATCCTTGTCTTGAACCCCCAAGTGAAGCTGGATACCCGGTCCTTCAAACCAGCAGCCACCCCGAATGGCCAGTGCTTCGGGTTTGGCGATTTCACGTAACCCCAATAGGCCTCCGTAAAACTGGCGGGCTTTGCTCTCCTGACCAGCCGGCATGGCCAACTGCACGTGATCCAAACCGAGGAGTTTCATCTCTTTGCCTTAATCTTGCCACAGTTTGGTCGGCAAGCCGTCAATGCTAACCTGATTTTTCTTAAGCTGATACTGATAAATGCCGTCCTCACCTGACTTCTCGGCGGAACGAAGCAAAGTATCACGCTCCGTGACAAATTCGTAGAGGGGGACCCCAAAGCCGCACGAGGTCTGCACGGACTCGATCTCCAGCAAAATGAGTTGCCGCTGTCCGGGCAAGCCCTCAAAATGCGAGGCGTACGTTTGCCAGCCACTGTCTCGCGGCCGGATCACCCGGCCGTGACCGTACAGCCGTAAGATCATCGGGCTCTGGCTGAAGCTACAGAACATCATCGTCACCCGGCCATTTTCTTCAATATGGGCTGCTGTCTCGTTGCCGCTGCCGGTCAGATCAAGATAGCCTACCGTCCGATCATCCAAAATGCGGAAGGTGTCCAGCCCCTTTGGAGACAAGTTAATCCGTCCCCGGTTGGGAGCCGTAGCGATAAAGAACATCTTCTGTTCGACAATAAACTTTTGAAGTTGCTGCGTTAATTCCGAATAAAATTTAGCCATAAGGTCTGCTCCTTTTCCAGATCAGCGTACCGAAATCCTTCAATAATCGCAAATTTGAGCCAATTCTTGTGGCCTGGCCAGGACTCTGCCTACGACATTACGCCACATGGCTTATTTTGAAAATGCCGTCTTTAGGCGTACATAAGATCAGCCGGGCGGCTGATCACAGTTGGCCTTGACTTTGCTATACTAAAACTATCTTCAAGTAGAGCGAGGTACGGAAAAATGACCAAGATAAAATCCCTAGTCGCCAGCGGTTTGTTAACTCTAACCTTAGTTTTTGTGATGACTGCGATGGCTTTAGTAATGAGCGATATGCAGTCGGTGTCGGTTGATGCGGCCGAGCCGGTCGTCAACACGGAGCAGGTTGAATACCTGCCACTCACCGACGCGGTTCCGCAGCGTGACATCGCCACTCAGCAGTTTGCGCCGTCTCAACTGCAATAACTCACCCATAATGAGAAATTCAAAACGGCCAGCCTAAGCGCTGGCCGTTTTTGATTTGGGCTTAATTTCAGGAAAACGCTATGCCTCACCTTTGGCCTTACCAAGCGATCGGTCAGCCTCACCAGCCGGCCATCATCTGCCTGCACGGTTTTATGGGCAACGGAGCGGATTGGCTTCCCCTTGTAAAGCCGTGGGCTGATCGATTCTATTGCCTTCTGCCCGATCTGCCCGGTCACGGGCGGCATCTTTCTCGCTCTCTGGCGGAGCCTTTGACCTTTGATCGATTAGCTGATGAGTTGGCCAAGTTTGGAGAAAGCTTGAACTTGGCTCAGGTGGGGCTGCTGGGGTATTCATTGGGTGGGCGCCTGGCGCTGTATACGGCCCTCAAGCACCCGGCAAAGTTCGCCTCGCTTATTTTGGAAAGCGCCAACCCCGGTTTGACGGACGAGTCCGAACGCGAAGAACGGGCGGCGGTGGACGCTCGGCGGGCTGAACAGATTCTGGCAGGGGGGATGGCGGCTTTTGTCGAGGCCTGGTACGGCTTGCCGCTGTTCCACACCCTTCAGCGCTATCCTCACCTGCTCAACACTATCAAGTCCAAACGCAGCGCCAACGAGCCGCGCTGGGCGGCCAAAATCATCAGCGAGCTAAGTCCGGGCCGGCAGCCCTCGCTCTGGTCTCGCCTGGGGGAGCTTTCGCTGCCGGTGCTGTTGATCGCCGGCGAGTTAGACCCTCCCTATGTCACAGTGACCAACCGAATGGCTCAGCAGATCTCCCGGGTAGCGGTCAAGATTATCCCTGAAGCTGGGCACAACACCCACTTGGAACAGCCGGAGCAGTTCGGCCAAGCCTGCCTCCAGCACTGGCGCGAAACACTCGCTTAACCGGCTCGCTCCAGCCAGGCTAAGGAGACCGCCACCAGCGCAGCCGCGCCGACGGGTAGCGCATCCTCGTCAATGCGGAAGGTAGGCGTATGGACCGGATAAATGCGCTCCCAAGCCGGATTATGGACTCCCAATCGCAAAAAGCAGCCCGGCACGACCCCGGCCATAATCGCAAAATCCTCGGCCGCCATCATTTTTTCGGTGATGAGAGTATGCTCCTCTCCCAACAGAGCCCGAGTCGCCGCCATAGCCAGAGCGGTGGCTTCTTCGTTATTGACCAGCGGCGGATAGCCCCAGACAACCCTAAGGTCAAACTTACCGCCCAAGGGCTCGATGATGCTGCAGGCCCGGCGCAGCTCCGTATGCAAAAACTTACGGTTCTCCGCAGTGAAGCTACGAATGGTACCGGACATCTGGACCGAGTCGGCAATAATGTTTTCCTTGGTCCCGCCTTTAATCGTCCCGATCGTGATCACTCCCTCATCCACCGGATTGAGGCGCCGGCTGACGATCTGATGAATCGCCTGGATGACGTGGGCCGCCAGCGCGATCGTATCGAGGCCCTGATGCGGCCGGGCAGCATGGGCAGCCTGGCCTCGCAAGGTCAGGTAGAACTTATCGGAGCTGGCCATCATCGGCCCGGGCCGGGTGGCGATATCCCCCACTTTCTGCATAGGATCAACATGCAGTCCAAAAACGGCACTCACGCCCTCTAGAACGCCCTTCTCCACCATGCGCATTCCGCCGGATTTACCCCTGGCATCCTGACCTTCTTCGCTCGGTTGGAAGAGGAGGCGAATCGTGCCCGGCAATCTTCCTTGATCGGCCAAGCCCTTGAGCAAGATGGCCGCGCCCAGCAGCATAGCCGTGTGGGCATCGTGGCCACAAGCATGCATCAGCCCGGGCCGAGCGCTGTCAAAGTCAGTGCCGTTTTGTTCCTCGATGGGTAAGGCATCCATATCGGCCCGCAAGGCCACGGTTGGACCTTCCCCGCCTCTGATCGTCCCCACAACTCCGGTCTTGGCGACCCCAGTCTCAACCTCGATCCCCGAATCACGCAGAGTCTTACTAACCAGACCCGCCGTTTGGATCTCGGTAAAACCCAACTCCGGATGGCGGTGGATCTCTCGCCGCCACTCGCGGATCTTTTCGTGCAAGGCTTGGGCCTGCTCCCTTATTTCCACATTAGAAACCACTTCAAGCATAATTAATCCTTAATGACTCAATTAACAAAAAAGTGTGCCGGTCAAACCTGCCCCGGCACACTTGTAATACACGAGTTTGATTTAGTGCTTACAGCGCCACAACATCTTTTGCTTGCGGGCCTTTATCGCCTTGAACCAGCGTAAATTCAACCCGTTGCCCCTCTTGGAGGGACCGATATCCGGCACCATTGATGGCCGAGTAATGCACAAACACATCTTTGCCACCACTGTACTCGATGAAACCATATCCTTTCGTTGCATTAAACCACTTCACCGTGCCGACTTGCCGCTCGTCCATAATGACGCACCTCCTTTACTAATGCGGACAAGATAAAATTAACTTCGCTAGAGGTGCATTATCACTGTAGATTCTGCCACTTTTTTGCCAAATCCTCAATGATCATGGCCACCTGCTAACTACGTTGGAAAATTATCATGGATCTTCGGCCCTGTCAAATTGATTGTCTAGCCTCCGCGGAGCACTAAAATTAAGGACAAGAGTTTGTAACTCGGCCTAAATGCAGTATGATATCGACAAATTACCTTATTAAGAAAATAGCTTATGAAGACAGCAACTAAATCTGTAACCGTGCCTCGAACTTCCGGCACGCTGGCCGAATTGACGCAAAATTACGGACCCTATTTGGCTCTGGTTGTAGCTTTGACGGCGATGCTTGGTAGCCTTTACTATAGTGAGATTGTGGGCTTTATCCCGTGTACCTTGTGCTGGTACCAGCGTGTTTTAATGTATCCGCTAAACTTCATTATTATCGTCGGTATCCTTAAACGCGATGAATATTTGCCTCTTTACGTCTTGCCGATGTCGGTTATTGGCTTATTGATGTCGGGTTACCACTACTCCCTTCAGTTGGGGCTGCTGCCAGATACCGGCTGCACGATTGTCTCTTGCAGCGCTCGCTATGTCAACTATTTTGGCTTCATCACTATCCCGGCTATGGCTTTGACCGCTTTTATCCTTATTACGGTCATCATGGCTGCCGTCAAGTGGTCCTACAGTCAGCTTGAGCCTGAAGCCTAAGGGCAATCAATTCTTAAACACAATTCAACAACCTAAAAGGCTGGAAGATTGAGTGATAAAGACTCAACTTTTGATTTTGCCGTCTGTCCATTTTCCAGCTTGGCGATTCAAAACCCGTACGGAACCCCATGCTTAGGACCGACGATCATTTTCAGCGGCTCGACCAGCTACTCGAGCTGGAAGCCGAGGCCGAAAAAGCTCAACGGCTGGCCCAAATTCAGCGTGCCGCCGCCGACCCCGAACGGAGCGGTCAGACTTTAACCCGCCTCGTTGTGACGGATACCCAGGGAGGGCTGGGCGGGCGTATTCTGCTGACCCTGGCCAAACGTAACCAAACCGAGTCGCTGCCCTGGAACCGGCTTGAAGTTGGTACGCCCGTCTTGCTTTCCGAGGAAGGTGAACCGGGCCCTGACGGACCTGGGAGTGCCGGTTGGCGGGGTGTGGTTAGCCAGCGGGAGCGCCAGTCGATCCAAATCGCGCTTGAGCAGTGGCCGGAGAGTGACAGCCCCACCTTCCGGCTGGACCTCTCGACGGATGAAGTTGCCCGCCGGCGTCAGCGCGAAGCATTGGAGCGGGTGCGCACCGCCCGCGGCGGTCACCGTGATCCGCTTGGTCGCCTGGCCGAGCTGCGCCGCATCTTGCTTTATGAGCGGTCACCCGATTTTGACCGGCCCCCGGCGCTTACTCCGCTGGACCCTACGCTTAATGAACCGCAACGGGCTGCGGTGGCTTTTGCCCTGGCCGCCCGCGATGTGGCGATCATTCACGGCCCACCCGGCACCGGCAAGACCACCACGGTCGTTGAAGTCATTCGCCAGGCCATTCGCCGCGGCGAAACCGTCCTGGCCTGCGCGCCCAGCAATCTGGCCGTCGATAACGTCTTTGAACGGCTGTTGGCCGCGGGTGAGCCGGCCCTCCGGCTGGGCCACCCGGCTCGAGTTTTGCCCGGCCTGCGCGAGCATACCCTCGACGTAATGGTTGAAAATCACCCCGACACCCGCCTGGCCCGCAAGCTGAGGCGCGACGCCTACGCCCTGCGGGATCGGGCCGGCAAATTTCGCCGGGCCAAGCCGGAGCCTGGCGAGCGCCAGGATCTGCGCCAGGAAGCTACCCTCATGCTGGCCGATGCCCGCCGGATCGAAGCTCAAACTGTCGAACGCATCCTCGACTCGGTCCGGGTGCTGTGCGCCACCACCACCGGCCTCAGCGCCGAGGTCTTGGGCGAGCGCCGTTTCGATCTGTGCGTTATCGATGAGGCTGCCCAAAGCACCGAACCTGCCGCCTGGCTGCCCATTCTGCGTAGCCGGCGCCTCGTCCTGGCCGGCGATCACCAGCAGTTGCCGCCAACGGTTATCTCGGCTGAAGCTGCCGCCCAAGGCTTTGGCATCAGTTTGATGGAGCGGCTGATGCAGCGGCTGGGGGCCGAGGTGTCGCGCCAGCTTACGGTTCAGTACCGCATGCACCAGGCCATCATGCAGTTCTCGTCCGCCGAATTCTATGAAGCGTCCCTCATCGCTGACGCTTCGGTCCGCAACCATCTTCTGGCTGACCTGCCGAGTGTAGAGACCAACGAACTGACGACTGAGCCGCTGACGTTCATCGATACCGCCGGGGCCAGTTACGATGAGGAAATCGAGCCGGATGGTGAGAGCCGTCTCAACCCGTCAGAAGCCCTACTTGTTGTCAACAAGGTCAAGGCCCTCCTCGAGGCCGGTCTCTCGCCCCAAGACATCGCCGTGATCACGCCCTACGCCGCCCAGGTCCGCTGGTTGCGGGCCCAGTTGCCCCACGCGGAAGTCGAGATCGACTCGGTGGATGGCTTTCAAGGCCGGGAAAAGGAGGCGGTCATCATCTCGCTGGTCCGCTCTAATGAAACGGGCGAGATCGGTTTCTTGGGCGACACCCGGCGGATGAATGTGGCCCTGACTCGAGCCCGACGCAAGTTGCTCATTATCGGCGATAGTGCTACCATCACTGCCCATCCTTTCTATCGGCGCCTGGTTGACTATTTTGAGCAAGCCGGCGCATATCGATCGGTTTGGGAAGAGATGTAGGTCTTAATTCACTTCCTGACAGCGAAGTCGCCAAGTTTAACATCGCTTGGCGGCTTTTTTGTTGGAGTCACCAGGAGGACCCCGTGCAACTTCGCGCCTGGCAAGAAGAAGCGCTGCAAGCCTACCACCATGCCCTCACGCACGGCATCACCAACCTGCTCTGGGAAGCAACGCCGGGCGCCGGCAAAACAGCCGTGGCCTTGCAGCTCTGCGCTCACCAGCGCCGAATCCTGGGTCGCCACCCAATCATCATCGTTGTGCCGACCACCCACCTCAAAACCCAATGGGCCCGAGCAGCCCTGCAAGCCGGCCTGCACCTGGATAGTGGCTTCAGCAGCCAACACGGTTTGGCCCCGGATTACGATGGCCTGGTCGTTACCTTCCAACAGGTGGCCAACCGGCCCAAGCTTTACCGCCGCCTCAGTCAAAACGCCGTCGTGGTCCTGGACGAAATCCATCATGCCGGCGATGGCCTATCCTGGGGTGAGGCCATGCGGCTGGCCTTTGAGCCGGCTCAGTTTGTGTTGGCTTTGTCCGGCACGGCTTTCCGCAGCGATAACAACGCTATTCCCTTTGTCACTTACCAGGATGATGAAAGCGCGCCCGATTTCGTTTACGATTATGGGCGGGCCATCGAGGATGGCGTTTGCCGCTCCGTTGCTTTTTTTACCTATGGCGGCGAGGTCGCCTGGCTAGAGGATGAAGAGCTGATCGAGGCTAACTTCTCCAGCGAATTGGCCCGCAGCACGGCCGCTCGTCGCCTGCGGGCAGCGCTCGATCCGCAGAGCGGCTGGATTCAGCAGGTGCTGCTCGATGCCCACTCGATGCTGGTGGAAACCCGCCATGAGCATCCTGACGCGGGCGGGTTACTGGTCGCCGCCGATCAGGATCACGCCCGCCAGTTAGCCCGCTTGCTGCAAGAGCTAACCGACCTGAAGCCAACCGTTGTCCTATCCGATGACAGCAAGGCATCGGGCAAAATCAAGCGCTTTGCCGCCGGCCGAAGTGAATGGTTGGTCGCTTGCAATATGGTTAGCGAGGGCGTCGATATTCCCCGCCTGCGGGTCGGCGTCTACGCAACGACGATTGTGACCAAGCTTTATTTCCGCCAGTTCTTAGGGCGGATTGTCCGCGTCACCGAGCAGCCGGCCGGGGTGCAGGTCGCCTATTGTTATCTACCGGCAGATGTCCGGCTGCGGGCTCAGGCCGAACAAATTGAACGGATTCAACGTCACCTGATCAGCCCGCAGCTGCCGCCTGATGAGGAAACCCGAGAACGCCCCGACATCGAGCGGGCCGGGCCGCCAACCTGGCAGCCGCTGGCCTCGCGCAACAGCGGCCTGGAGGCCGTGATCATCAACGGGGGTCAACTAGCCCTCTGGCATGATCCCGCCTTGCTGCCAACGCCCAAACATGTTAAAGAAGAGGTTCAACGCAAAGTCTCGGAGCGGGTGGCGCCGGCGACCCGCAGCGAAACTAAAGCGGCCTTAAGCCAACGGATTCAAAATCTGGTTAGCTCCTACCACCACGTCTCGGGCTTGCCTCACCGCCAGATTCACGCCCGTCTCAACCGGACCCAAAATGTCCACAGCCAAACCGTTTGCACCGAGGAGCAACTGAAAGCGCGCATCGGTCTCTTGGAGCGGATGTTACAGAACTACGCTGGCTCCTAAAATTCATCGACCCGATCTTAGTTTTGAGACTACGAGCTGGCCTGTGTCACGGAAACGTAGGGTTTGCGGCAGGTTTGACGCATATGACCGTCAAGTAAAGTGAGGGGAGAAAAGATATACTGAGGTCGTAATTTTTAACTTCTTCTCCTCCTTTGTAGAAAGTCGGGATTGGTCACCCCGACTTTCTCGTTTTAAACCAAAATCGGTCGGGGTTTTCCCGACCGATTTCATTTACCGCTCTCTGTCGCGCAGCTCTTGCTGCCGGAGCGGCATCGTGTCGATGAGACCGAATAGATCGATTGGCGTCATAGGCCGGTCGGCGCGCAATTTAATCGCTCCATCTTTACCGATCAGGAGCAGCGCGAACTGTTCCGGTTCAAGCTCAAACCGATCTCGAACAGCGGCGGTTACTTCGGTTGGGATCAACTTTTTACCCACATAGCCGGGATCGTGGTCAAAGAAGTAGAATGTGATCAGATCTCGGTCGGCCATTTCCGTTTTCTGGTCTTCAAACCAGGCTCGCTGCTGGCGATACTCCGGGTCGGTAGTAGCTGCCGCCAGGATTACCAGGACTCGATTTTTCCCCTGATAGTTGGCTAAATTTAGATCTTGGTTTGTTGCTTCGATAGGCACTGTATTAACCTCCTTAGGCACTATTCCGCCGATAATGTTCGGCGTGGCTAGACCTGACTCCGGCCATAAATCGACCAGGTAAGCGGTGTCACTCTCCAGGAGAATCTCGGGCAGACTATCCGCCTCAGGCCGCATTGTAAACAAAGCACCTCCTGCCGGTAGCTTGGGGTTGTTGGCGCCGATGACCAACAGATCATCTTTTTCCGTCCAGCGGATTTCGGTCACTAGATAACCATTAATCGGACCAATCAGGGTCTGGTGATCCGTCGCTCGGTTATAGAGGTAGATATCTTGTTGAAGCGAGCTGCCAAACTGCCGGGCGTAGGCAATTTGCTGGTCATCGTGAGACAGCGCCCAGGCCGTCGTCGGCGCCAGTTTCGTCTCGATCAGTTCCTTCAACGCGGGATCGAGGGCGGGAGCGGCGTCGGGAGCGTCGGCCGGCCTTAAGGCAGCCTCCTCGAGATCGATCTGCCAACTCTCTCCGGCCGGCGCTTCAAGGACGAGCGTGTTACGCTCCGCGAAGAAGCGAGGACGATGCTCGGCTAAAAAATCGTGCAGACCGGTAAAGCTCTCCGGCAGCGGATCGAAGAAGCGCTTCAACTCAGGCCGGTCGAAGGCCGGGTTGGGTGGCGCCATTTTCAGAGCCCGGTCCTCGGCATAGAGCAAGAGATGGTCGGGAATTGGCTCGATGGCGGGCCGATAAGGTTTGGCGTAGAGGCCATCATCGCAGGACTCGTGACACGTCCAGTTGGCCTCGATGATGTTCTCATCGGGATGAACAACTTTGACCACCTTGGTTTCCGAAACGGGAGTAAATTGTTTGCACTGGGCGTTAAATCCTTGCTCAAAATCCGGGCAATCGTACCGGACCACCGTCAGGCTCCACCAGCCGGCCGCATCGGTTTCGTTGTCGATGATCACATCCCACTGGCCATCAGGCACGTTGGGATAGTGGCGGCTGGCGCCGGTGGGGTGAGAGAGGACGCTCCAAGTCCCGTTATCGAGCAGGATACTGTAGCCATTGACCGGCCGGTCTTGCTCATCGCGGATTTCGCCCCGAAACAGGACCATGTTCGGATTAGCCTCTGACCGCCAAACGGCGGGGGTGAAGGACGCCGGCTTAGACACCGGGCTATTATCACCTTTAACCGGTAGGCTCTCCGGGTTACCGTAGATCCGCACCAGGGGAGCGTGCAGCCAGCCGGTTTGGTCATCCCCGGCCGGTTTGACTTCGAGCCAGAGTCCATCGGCACTGCGCGCGGTGGCCTGGCTGAGCGAACCCGACTCGATTAGGCTCAACTCCGGGGTCTCGAGACCGGGACCGGTCCGGGCCAACATAGCCTGCTCCAGCCGGATCCAGACCTCGTCATTGGGCTGCTCACCGAGTGAGGGTTGAAGACCGGGCGGCTGATACCAGGTACATAGATCGATGGCAGCGCTTTGATCCGGTTCAACGGTAAAGGGACAGGGTTCATCCGCGCCGCAGGTATAAGCGCCTTGCAGCCGCGTGCCTACAGTCTGAGCATAGGCGATGTATTCGCCCGGTGGCAGTTCAACGGCATAGCTGCTCAGCCCGCGCGGAATGTCGAGTTCGGTTGTGGCTTGGGTCGCCAGGTTTTGGAAGAATAAAGTCAGCGGTGGTGTTTCGGTGCTGGGGTAGCAGAGAGAGCCGGTTAGAGAGATGGGTTGGGTAGAGTATTGGGCGGCTGGAGGGGTGGAAGGTTGGACGGGTGGAGCGGTGGAGGGTTGGAAGGTTGGAAGGCTGGAAGGCTGGAGGGTTGGGGGGTTGGAGGGTTGGAGGGTTGGAGGGTGAAGGGTTGAAGTTACTAATTGTTCATTGCTAATTGCTAACTGTTCATTGCTAACTGCTAATTGCTGGGTGGGGGCTTGAATGACTGCGGGCGTACTATTACATCCGATGATGAATAAGGCCACTAACAACCAGGCCGACCATCGGATTTGTTCTAACCCAGGCATATTTACCGCCTCTCTTCTTCGGAGCTGCCTTTGCTTTCACAATCCGAGAAGGATAAAGTAGCGGGATTTTGACAAAGATCAAATTTAAATCTCTAGATAAATTTTCCAGGAGGCCGGAATCTCACCAGAGGCCACGAGATAACCCACCCGGGGCGTCTTTGGCTCCCACAGGGGCGGCATCCCGGCTTCGTGCGGCATCCGGTTACCCTTACGATTGTTACAGACCGGGCAGGCACAGGCCGTGTTGCCCCAGGTATTTTTACCACCTTTGCTGCGGGGGATCAGGTGGTCAACCGTGAAGTCCCGCTTCGTCAGGGCCAGACCACGCTGCTTTTCGCCGGCCTCAATCCCACAATAAATACAACGGTAGCCATCTCGCTGAAGCACTGCCTGGCGACTCCAGCGGGCACCCCGGCGCGGCACATTAATGTAACGCCGTAAACGCACCACCCGTGGAACGTTCCAAGAGTTGGAAGCGCCTCGAACCTCAACCGTGTCATCTGTGACCGCATCGACGCGACCACGCATGAGCAAGGACATCGCCCGCCGCTGCGGAATCACCGAAAGTGGTTCGTAGCTGGCATTTAGCAGTAGCACTGCACTCATACGTTTGCTCCTCCTGTCCTGACGTGCAGGTTAAACTTTAGTTGCCAGAGAGGGACCCGATGGCTCAAAAATTCTCGTAGTTAATTATACCCCAAGATGTGGGCCAGAGTATAAACAAGACCTCCAAGATGTTGTGTTTGGTTGACAAAGTGCGTTTATGGTAAATAAACTACCTTCAGAATTATATCGACAATCCGTCAAAACGAAAAAACTTAAGATAATTTTTTCACAAGTATTTTGCGCCTTTCCGCAAATCTGACTTTCTCTCTAATTTCATAAGCTTTCCTTATCGCCGGGTTGACTTACCCCACAGTCTCGAGACAAATGATTTCGCGTTGGATCGGGGTGGTGACGAGAGGTCCCGACTCACTCATGTAGACGTCTATCTCCAAGCGTACGCCAAACTCCGGCAAGTAGATGCCCGGTTCAATCGAGAAGCCAATGCCGGGAATAAGTTGGCGAGTATCGTGAGTTTCTAAATTATCAATATTGGCTCCCGAACCGTGAGCATGGTCGCCCGGTCCCAAACTGTGACCGGTGCGGTGGATAAAATAGTCCCCATAACCGGCCTGAGTGATGACCTTCCGCGCCTCGTCGTCAACTTGCCAGCCTTCGACAGGCCGTCCCTGATCGACGCATGCTTGCAGAAACTCAATCGCCCGGTCGCGTGCAGCCGCGACCGTGTTGAAGACTTGCTGCTGCTTGACCGTCGGCTGTGAGCCGGCTACCGCGACCCAAGTCATATCGGCCATCACGTATTTGTAACCGGGGCGTTTGGCCCAGAGATCAATCAAAATCCAATCACCTTTTTTGATGGGCGCAGGATGGTTGGCGGAGGGAAAATAGTGCGGATCGCCGCTATGAGCATTAACTCCCACAATCGGTGAGTCCGGAGTAAAGAGCTGTTGCTGCTCGAACTGCTGAGCGATAAATTGCTGCACATCATATTCCGTCACCAGTTTTCCATAGCGAAGTTGCTCGGCGATAAAGGCAAAGGCCTCATCTTTGATGCGGGCGACGCGCTCACAATCCTCAAGGTGCGCCTCAAGTGTACCGGCCTCCCAGATCGCTGCCCCGGCCTGATACACGTTAGCCGCCGAGACGATCGTTTTGCCCAATTTTCGGATCAGCTCGACTGTGCCCGCATCAACGCGCGAGACCGTTGGTAGTTCGCCGCCGGGGGAGTAATCCATGGCGACCAACTGACAACCCTCAAGCAAACGCGCTAGTTCAGCCTCCATCTGCTGCCAGCTCACATAAAAATTATGCAAAAATGGAAGCTCATCAATGACATCGTGGTCGACCCGGGAGCCGAGGAGTTGCGGTTCGCCCTGAATTGGAATGACCAAGAATAAGCGCCGGGTCGTCATCGATTTGGGCTGAACGAACTGCCTCATAATCGGGTTTTTGCTTTGAAAGTCATAAATCACCCAGGCTTCGATGCCTTCCCGAGCCATTGCTTGTTGAATATTAGCCAGATCCATTAATCAAACCTCCTTTAAACCAAACCAGCATATTTAAATTTCGGTGACCACCTGCTGACAATTTGTTTCTTGGGTCAGCAAAACCAGAACAAAGGCCAATCCCGCCCAGGCCAACATTAACGAAAAACCGGCCTGGTAAGCCGAAAGTCCATAAATTCGAACTCCGTCCAGCATTTGCCCTTGCCACTGTCCGTCTAACATCCAACCGACGCCAGGCTGCAGCAGCATTGGCCCCAGCATAACGCCCGTATTGATCATGCCCGAAACTGTACCGGCCAAATACGGAGGAATGGACTCTTTGCTGTAGGCAAAACTAAGCACCATGCAACCGGAGGCTGCCCCAATAATAATGATTAGAAGGGTTAAAACCGGGAGCGGCAACTGAGGTAAGAAGATCAAACCACTCCAGCCTAGCAGCGTTAACCCACTGCCAAGCACGTAAATCAACTTGCGCCGTTCCATCCGATCTGACCAGGCACCGAGGATCGGCCCACTTACCGCCCAGGAGGCCAACAAGGTCGTACACAGGGCGGCAGCGTGGGTATTAGACAAATTGTAATGAGTGGTCAAGAAAGGAACGCCCCATAAGCCGGCAAAAGTCAGCACCGGCCCGACAATGCCACCGGGAATAAAAAATAGCAATCGGGGATTGTGATAGCTAAATACAGCCAGCACGCCTCGCAGTGCTCCAGCAAATGAGGGTGTCCGGGACGTTTCAAGAGAAGCATAGCTGATATAACCTCGCTCCTGGGGATCGTCCCGGACTAAGGCCCAAATCATCAGGGCCACTAAAAACAACACCACGGCCGAAGCGACCATCACCCCTCGCCAGCCATAAGCTTCCACCAGCAGTTGCAGCGGCACGCCCGCGAATACCGCTCCAATAATGCCTACCAACAGAGCCAGCCCCGAAGCCAAGGCAAATTGGCGAGGGGCAAACCAGTGGGTCGCCAGCTTGAGCAACCCCACAAAAGCGACCGCCACAGAACCACCGATCACGAATCGCCCCAAATTAGCCCACAAAAGCGTCGGGGCCAGGGCAAACACGAGTGTACCCAAACCGGCGATTAGACTCCCGCCAGCCAACAAGCGCCGCGGTCCCCAGCTATCGGCTAGAATGCCGGTGGGAATCTGCATCGCGACATAGCTGTAGAAATAAAAAGCGGACAGGTTTCCCAGAGTCGCTCCACTAAGACCGAAAGCTGCCGTTAGCTCCTCGGTCATCACAGCCGGAGCAACGCGCTGGTAAAAGCCA
Source organism: uncultured Chloroflexota bacterium (assembly GCA_937864185.1). Classification (GTDB taxonomy): domain Bacteria; phylum Chloroflexota; class Anaerolineae; order 4572-78; family J111; genus JAGRBY01. The sequence continues at coordinate 40,314 of CALMIS010000238.1, read as the reverse complement.
ATTAAATAAAAAACCGCGCCCAGCCCCCACATTGTCCACGCCAGGTGCGCTGGTGGAGCTGTCGTTACAGGTTTTCGTACGGCAGATGTCTTTTGAACTGGACCCACAATGACCGGCCTTTCATTAGCGAGAATAAATACATACTATCCCAAAACTGGGATTTCAGCTAAACTTTTGAGGCAGGGTCAACCGGGCCGAACCTTTTGAAATTTCAACCTACTTTAAACTTTGTACAGTAAGGTTCATGGGTTTAGGTTAGCGAGATTGGTTTAATCGATGAATTCACCACTAAGAGGATAAGTCCACGCCGTGAAAATTCTTGAAGCTCAAAACATCAGCAAAATTTACACAATCGAAGAGCGTCAAATTTCAGTGCTCAACGACGTCACATTTTCGGTCGGCGACGGAGAGTTCGTTGTCATCAAAGGAAGTAGTGGCAGCGGTAAATCGACGCTGCTAAGCTTGCTGTCCGGTTTGGACTCGCCTACGTCAGGGCGTATTTTTATTGAAGGGACCGATATTACCGATCTGACTGAAGACGAGCTGGCCCCTCTCCGCAACGAAACCATCGGCTACGTTTTTCAATCGTTCCATTTGGTCCCCTCGCTTACCGCTTTAGAGAACGTCATGTTCCCCGCCGAACTTCGTCGCGACCCGCAGGCCCTGGCTAAAGCGGAAGCCCTTCTGGTCCGGGTAGGTCTGGATCAGCGCGGTAACAATTTTCCGCACCAACTTTCCGGCGGTGAGAAGCAGCGCGTAGCTATTTGCCGGGCCCTGATCAACAATCCCCGGATTATCTTTGCCGATGAGCCAACGGGCAACCTTGACTCCAAAAACGGTCAAGCCATCTTGGAGCTACTTTTGGAGCTTCAGCACGAACGCCAAACCACCCTGATTTTGGTCACCCACGATGATACCATTGCGGTCAGAGCCGAGCGATTGATTACCTTGGTCGATGGGAAGATTGGAAGTGAAGTCGCGACTCCATCGCAAAACGGCGTCGGGGTTCTGAGATAAAGCCATGTTCCACCTGCGTTTTATCCGCCGTCAATTAGCTCAATCGAAAAGGCAAGCGGTTATCTTTGTGCTCGCCGTCGCGCTTTCAATGATTACGCTGGTGGCTCTGGGCGGGTTTAGGGAAAGCGTTAACCGCACCGTGCTGCGAGACGCTAAACAACTCCACGCCGGTGACATCATCGCCAGTGCCGGTTTTCCGTTCAGCGAATCTCTACTAGAGATGGTGGAAAAACTTGAGCAACAAGGCGCGGTTGAAATCACCACCGTTTATGAATTTCTATCGGTGGTCCGGGTGGCGGATGGTGAAGATACGCTTCTCTCGAACCTCAAAGTGGTTGAGCCGGTCTTTCCCTTCTACGGGAAGGTGCAACTCGGCTCCGGACGCCCGCTGCACCAGGTCTTAACAAGGGGTCACATCGTCGTAGAACAGAACCTGCTCGACCGGCTGGCTGTGCGAGTTGGAGATCAACTCCGTATCGGCGAGGCAACGCTGACGATCGCCGATGTCGTGGTGCTGGAGCCGGATCGACCGGTCAACTTTTTTTCCTTGGGACCAAGGATTTTCGTTGCTGCAGCGGATCTAGAAGCCATCGATCTAATCCAGAAAGGCAGCCGGATTAACTACCGCTTACTGTTTAAAGTCGCCGACGAGACGCGGCTGAATGATCTAGCCGCGCAGATCGAAGCCGCGGCTGATCTCAATCAAGAGCGGATCGAAACCTACCAGACTGCCGAGTCGGCGGTTAAGCGCTTCTTTGACGATTTTCTATTTTATCTTAGCCTGATCGGTATCTTCACCCTCCTGCTGGCCGGAATCGGCATTCAAACCGCGTTAACCGCCTATCTGCGTGAACGCGAAAAGACCATCGCCATTGTCAAAACGTTGGGCGGAACCGGTGGCTTTATCGGGCGGCAGTACCTGGCCGTTGTCGCGTTGCTGGGTGGAACAGGGGCGCTGCTGGGACTGAGTTTGGGGCTTATGCTGCAAACCATTTTGCCGACCTTGTTTCAAAACTTTTTACCCCCAAATGTAGAACTCGTTATCTCCTGGCGAGCGATCATAGAAAGCCAGCTACTCGGCCTGTTTGTCGTCGGCGCGTTTACGTTTATCCCTCTCTTCCGCCTACGCGATATTCGGCCCAGCTTCATCTTTCGCCATGATCAACCCAAAACAAGACGGAGCTGGCCCTATTATCTCTCCATTGCGGCAGTCTTCATCTTTTTTGGAATTGCCGTACTGTGGCAACTGGGGAATGTCCGTATCGGCGGCTACTTCATCTTGGGGACCCTAACCTTGATTGGTCTGACTGCCTTGCTGACCGAGCTGGTATTGTGGCTGCTACGCAGGCGGCAGACTCAAGTGCTGGTTATACGCCAAGCGTTACGGGGTCTATTCCGTCCGCGTAATGCCACCCGGTCAATTATTATCACCCTGGCAGCCTCGTTGGCGGTCATCTTTACGATTTATCTCATCGAGCAGAATCTCAACGCTAACTTCCTGCAAGCTTATCCGGAAGATGCCCCAAATGTTTTCTTCCTCGATATTCAGCCCGACCAAGTAGAGGCTTTTACGGAGGCGTTAGGGATAGAGTCAACCTTTTACCCGGTTATCCGTGGCCGGATCATGGCTATCAATGGCCAGCCGGTTGACCGAGAGCGAGAGCAGGAACGAGAAGGTTATAATTTAGGGCGCACTTTCAACTTAACTTACCGGGATTTTTTGCTCGAAGGCGAGACCATCTCGGCGGGCCGTGGTCTCAACATCGATAACGTTGAAGGGACTCAGGTCTCGATTCTGGATGATTTGCTAGAAATAAGGGATTTCAAATTAGGCGATGTGATCAGTTTTAACATTCAGGGTATTCCTCTCGATGCTACCGTAACCAGCATTCGTTCCCGCACAACCGACTCGATCGAGCCGTTCTTCAACTTCGTCCTACCCAGAGAAGCCCTGGAAAACGCACCGCAGACAATCTTTACCGCTGTTCACGTTCAGCCGGGGCAAATTGCGCCCTTGCAAAACAGAATAGTGGCTGCTTTTCCTAACATCAACGTCATCGATGTCACGGTCGTGATCCGCACCGTCAGCGAGTTAGTAGGCAACCTAACCCAGGTGATTCGCTTCTTTACCTTGTTTAGTATTGCGGCTGGAGGATTGCTCCTGGTTAGCTCCATCTTTGCTACCCGGTTTGCTCGGACTCAAGAGGCAGTTTACTTCAAAGTTTTGGGAGCAAAAGGAAAATTTGTACTGCAGGTCTTCACCCTGGAGAATCTGTTTTTGGGGCTCGTTAGCGCAATGTTGGCTTTACTTATGTCTCAGGTTGGCAGTTGGATCATCATTAGCCAAATCTTCGAGCTTCCTTACAGCCCCTTTGTCGGTCCCAGCTTAGGCTTAACCCTGGTCACGGTGCTATTAGTCATAACCGTCGGGCTCCTGACTTCCGTATCGATTTTGCAGCATAAACCGATTACGTTTCTGAGGGAAAATAATGAGGCTTGAATCTTTAAGAAGATGCCCTTGTAAGATCAGGTGGACCTAAAATGTGTGACTTGAAACTCAACCCCAAAAACCACTCCTTCCGATCCTATGGATGGGTCTTGCTATTTATAACGATCAGTCTGGTATTGATTTCCTGCACCCCAGCCAACACCCAAACGGCTACCCCTACATCTAGCCCAACTCCAGAGCCCCGTCTGGAAGGCACCATCGTGGCCATTGGTGATAGTTTGACGGAGGGACTCGGCGTTGAGCCTGAGTTGGCTTATCCGGCTCGCCTGGCACGCAAACTTCAAGAAAATGGCTACTACTTTGAAGTTATCAACGCGGGTATCAGCGGGGAGTCCAGCAGTGGCACCTTGTCGCGCATCGACTGGATCCTTGGTTCATTGGATCCAGACATCGTCATCTTAGAAACCGGTCCAAACGATGGCCTGCGCGGCGTGGATCCGGCGGTGACGGAAGAAAACTTGACCAAAATTATCACCAAACTTAAATCCGAAAATCGGACGGTGGTCCTGGCGGGTATGCAAATTGTCCTAAATATGGGCAGCGAGTACACCAGTGCCTTTTCCGAGATCTATCCGCGGGTAGCCGATCAGCAAGGGGTTATTCTAATCCCCTTCTTCTTAGAGGGCGTTGCTGCTGAGCAGCATCTCAACCAACCGGACGGCGTCCATCCCACGGCTGAAGGATACGAAGTTATAACCGAAACTGTATACCCGTACGTAGTCGAAGCGATCAAAATTTGGCGGGCAAACCACTCGCCATAAGGGGTCGGTCTGGGGAGCCCGGTGTCCGTCAACCTGAATAAAAGAGCTTATGGGGACTAAGTCTGGACTGGCAAACAACGAAGGAAAAAGTGCCTCTCACCTTTTGAGGCATTTTTCACAATTAGAAGCAAAGAATGTCTGTTACAGAATGGAGAAAAAACTGTGATCAAAAACGGTGATGCGAGTGATGAACTAGACAGCTACCGACAGTTCATAGTCGGGTAGATGGCGAGTAATCATGCGAATCGTTGTCAGATCACTCGTGGCCACAAATTCATCACAAATGAGGATAAAGTTTAAATTGAGTTTAGGCTGAAAAGCTATAATCTCGCCGTTGAGCAGTTCGTACATACCATACTTGCCGGCAAACTTACTGGTAAAATCGTGACCACAAGCAAGTAAAGTATCTAGCATCATCTCTTCAATGAGAAGGTCTTCAGCCAATTCCAACATTTTGTTGTGAAGTTGGATCACTTTGTCTGTGTGAGGACGACGTTCCCCACCGGTTAGCAGGAGAGCCATGCTGAAAACCTCTTTTCCGTAAATTTCTAATTTAGATCGATTCCGATAACTGGTGTATTATTATTTTGGACGCAGATGGCGGTAGTATCGTTTTAGCTTCATCTTGACGTCGACTAGGCACCAGTAACGACATTGTTTCTGGTCACCTCCTTAACTTAGATTATACCGTATTTCGGAAGAAGACAACAGAGGCAAAGGTACTGGCTTTTTCACCCAATTTTGGGGAAGAAAGTACCGAGCGCGATTCCCAAAGGTACTTTGCCAAATTACTGGTCAGAAGTCTTCAAATCATAATCAAGATGTCCAGAAACGCAAATCTTATTTTGTGCTTAGTTTAACAAGTCACCGTTAATTTACCGTTAACGATGCTAAGACTGCTCGGGAACTTAGAGTACTGACGAGCCATACAGCAGCAGGTTTGTCTAGCGGCCTTGTCAATGTCCGGTTTGAAACAGTTTCCCGAACGCGCCCGTCCTACCCTACAGAGGCAAGAGGTTATGAAAAATAAAATTAGAATAAGCGTTCAACAAATGGTCGCCGCAGCGGAAGCGGAGATCCAAACGATTAGCGTGGCCGAAGCACTTAAGTTGCTAGACGATCCCCAAGTAGTTATGGTCGATCTTCGGGACGTACGAGAACTACGGCACGGTTTTATTCCTGGCTCGTTTCACGCGCCACGAGGCATGCTCGAATTCTGGATTGACCCGGACTGTCCGTATTATCACGAGATCTTCGGCTCCGGCAAGCGCTTTGTCTTCTACTGTAATTTAGGCTGGCGTTCGGCCCTAGCAACCAAAGCGGTCCAGGATATGGGGTTGACGAATGTCTGCCATCTCGGCGGTGGGATCGAAGCCTGGAAGGACGCAGGTGGACCACTGGAGTACAAAGAGAGAAAAGAAAAACGAGAATAACTGAAACGGCACGACTGGCGTAACCCATTTATGAGCGATCCACAACCCACAATCAACCAAAGTTTACTGATGACCATCCGTACCTATGCCGCCCAACCGTGCTTTGAAATCAAAAAACGAGGCCGCTACAATGGCGTATCTTACCGGGATTTTGAGGCCCGCATGCTGCGAATGGTCCGCTACTTACATAGCTATGGTGTCTCACATGGAGAACGAGTAGCGCTGGTGGCCAATAATTCTGGAGATTGGATGGCCACCTGCGTGGCGGGTCTGTTTGCCGGTGGGGTCGTGGTGCCTCTGCGGCCCAGCCTGGCGGCGCCAAGTTTGCTCAAAATTTTGCAGGACTGCGAAGCCTGTGTTGCTTTGTTAGATGAGGAGGACCATGTTTCCTACATTTCTGCCCATGCCAGCGACCTACCCCACCTTAAAGCGATTATGGTCACTCTCAGTAAACTTGCTTCGCCACCCTGGATTGTACCCGTCAACAGCATCTTTGCTGAAGCCCTCCCGCTGCCGGATGAAATTGAAGATCTCAAAACTTATGCTGCCAGCGTACCGGCCGATGCCTTGGCCTTAATCAGCTATGTTCCTAACGAAGAGGGCGAGCAGCGCGGCGCCATGTTTGACCAGGGTCAGCTCGCCTTCACCCTCAACAGTATGGCTTCCTGGTTCACATTTGAGCAGGATGACCTTGCTTTTACGATTATGCCCTGGACAGAAACAGCCAGCCTGTTGACTGCTCTTCACTGCTTTGTGTCCGGCGTGCCCAATGCCCTTATTGAAAGCGTGGAGACTATCCCGGACGACTTAAAGGCCACCAGCCCTACCCTTATGCTTGATATCCCCTATACTTATGCAAAGTTTTACGAAGCCTTTACCGACTGGCTCACTAACCAACCCGAAGTGAATCAGAAAGTAGTTCAATGGGCTATTGCAAAGGGGAAAGAATATCGCCTGGCTGGGGTCAATGCCTCACCGGAGCTGCGACAGGAACACTTACGAGCCGATATGACCTTCTTTAGTTGGTATCGAGGCCGCATCGGTGGGCGCTTTCGCAAATTTTATGTAACCGGAGGAGCGCCAGCGCCGGAAGTAGCCGAATTCTTTGAGGTAATTGGTATTCCGCTACTCAGCGTCTACAGCACCACTGAAGCAGGCGGCTTTCCGGCAGTCAGTTTTCCCTCTGCCTATCGGCCCGGATCAGCCGGCCGGGCAGCCCCTGGCTATAAAATCCGTCTCGCCGAGGATAGCGAGCTTTTGGTACACAGCCCTGGTGCCACCCAAGGCTATTGGCGTCACCCGCAAGAGTCAACCTGTCTCTTTGATGAAGAGGGCTGGCTACGCTGCGGTGATACAGCCACCATCGATGAGGATGGTTTTGTCCACATCATTGACCGTAAACGACAAATGATGGTACTTAATTTGGGCCGCAAGATTATGCCGGCGGTGATCGAGAAGGCCTTAGTGGCTAACGAGTTTATTGCCCAGGCCGCTGTTTTCGCTGAAGGTAAACCTTATGTCTCGGCCATGATTGTTCCGGATTTTGAGCGGCTGAAGCAACATTTTCGGACTGAAAATGACGCTATCCCTACTGCCGATACCCCAGAAGTCAAAGCCCTGATCGATGCCGCGATTGGTGAAGTCAACCGGCAGCTCGATCGGGTTGAGCAAATTCAAGAGTACAGCCTGGTCAATCGGCCGCTAACCCGGGACGCCAACGAGGCGATTCCCATCAACCCGATCAGCCGTCACCGGGTTGCCGAGCAGTATGCGGCCGAGATCGAGGCCATGTACCCGGCCACCTTCAAGCTTGAAGCGGAAGCAACAGCCGAAGTGGCCATTGAACCGGAACGGCTCCGCGAGCTTTTGGAGAAAGAGCGAATCCTTGATGCCTGGATGGAGGATGCCGGGATCGGGTTTCTGTTCGACCTGGCCCGCGAACGGCAAATCCACGCTCCATCGATGGTGCATATCTGCGATGCAGCGGTGACCATCGCCCAAGTTGAAACCGAAGAGCGGCCTCTGTCCACCGCCATCATTGTCGGTGATCCGGTGCGGGTGGCACGGGTTTTGCCGGAAAGCCAGATCCAACTGCTTTCACAAGATCACATCAGCCGCATGCGCAATACGCTGGTTACTATGGCCCGGATGGTGGATGGTCACGTACTGGCTTACCTCATCGACAAGCATGGCTACGTCCGCGGCATTCACCGGCTCACTACCGCGGTGGATGAGGCAGCCAACCTGCTCCTGGGTCCCCAATTTCGGCGTCATGCCGCCATCTCCTGGTTGTGCGATGCTCTGGTCTTTTTTGTGCCCGCCGGCGGACGGCAGGTACGCGTTTTTGCCGACGGTCATCTGGTCGGTCGCTACTCTAACGGCGACTGGCTGCCGGAAGATATGCGTCAAGTCGATGCCCTTCTTGCTGAACTGGCCGATCGCCGGCGCTATGATTTAGGGCTTATTCAGCGGGTATTGCGCTGCGCCTTCCAAATGTCCGAACGCAATCAGGGAGCGATTTTCATCATCGGCGATGCCGATAAGATTATTAACTCTTCTGATGAGTCGGAAATCAGTCACTTCGCCATGATCCTCAGTGCCAGCATGGCTAATATGTCGGATCAGGAGTTGATCAACTTTGCCAAGCAGGACGGTGCCACCGTTATTGATGTGCAAGGCAAATTCCGAGGCTGCATGGTCCTGCTCCGGCCCAACGCCGAAACCAAAGCCGAGATTGGTCCCGGCAAAGGGGCCCGCCACAGCAGTGCGGCCAAAATGTCGGCCGAGGCTGACTGTGTGGCGATCACCGTTTCCCACGACGGTCCAATTACGATCTACGAATCTGGCAAACGTATCCTTTCCCTGTAAAATCAGGGCGTGAGCAAGCAAACCACTCCCGAAATTAACCTTATCGACGTGCTGGCCAGCTACCTCCCTGTCCTGGTGGCCCAACGCATCGCCAACGCGCCGACCTTCTTGACCACGCCGCTCTGTGAGTCACTGCCAGCGGCCGTTTTGTTTGCCGATATTTCCGGCTTTACGACCCTGACGGAGCGGCTGGCCGAAGACGGACCCGCTGGCGCCGAAAACTTGACCCAGCACCTCAACGCCTACTTCAGTCGTTTGATCGACTTGATAACCTCCTATGGTGGTGATGTCGTCAAGTTTGCCGGCGATGCCCTCATCGCTTTGTTTCCGGGGGCTGATTCGGGGCCGGTTTCCCTGCGACGCGCCACACTCCAGGCGGCCCAATGCGGATTGGAAGCTCGACAGCAGCTCAATAATTACCGTTTAGGTGAAAGCCTCAGTTTGTCCCTTAAACTGGCCATCGGTGCAGGCGAGGTCCAGATGATGCATCTAGGCGGAGTGTTTGACCGCTGGGAATTCCTGGTCAGCGGCGAACCAATCTCGCAAGTGGGTGAGGTCGGAAAGGAGCTACGATCCGGTGAGATTGTCCTCTCGCCCGAAGCCTGGGCGTTAATCGAAGACGCCGCCGAAATTGTGGCCGAGGAACAGCCTTCGACCGGCCCCACGATTCGCCTGAGGAAGCTCAACCAGGTGCCAAGCCCAAACCCGTTGACCCCGCCGAGACTGCCGGAGACCGCAGTAGCGGCCTTACGGGCCTACATTCCCGGCGCCATCCTTGATCGCCTGGCGGCCCAACAGACCGGATGGATGGCCGAACTACGGCGGGTGAGTATTATTTTCGCTAACTTGCCGGACCTGACTTATAAAATGCCGTTGGAGCAGGCCCAAGAGGTCATGCGCGCCCTGCAAGCAGCGGTCTATCGCTATGAAGGCAGTCTCAACAAGTTAAGCGTGGATGATAAGGGGGTCACTCTGGTAGCGGCGATGGGTCTGCCGCCGTTGGCCCATGAGGATGACGCCGAGCGAGCGGTCAAAGCGGCGCTGGCTATCCGAAAACTTCTAGCCCACCAGCAGTATCGTTGTGCCATTGGCGTCACCACCGGGCGAGCTTTTTGCGGCTCGGTAGGCCATCCCAAACGGCGCGAATACACGATGATCGGCGATGTGGTCAACCTATCGGCCCGGCTGATGCAAGCAGCCCTGGGCCAAGAGAACGAAAACGATATTTTGGCGGATGAAGTCACCTATCGGGCTACTCGAGCGGCGGCCGCCTTGGAGTTGATGTTAGGCGTTGACCTGGACGGCTCCGGCAGCGTGGGTGATGTGGTCGATTTTGAAGAGTTAGGCCCGATTTTGATTAAGGGTAAGTCTCAGCCGGTGCTGGCTTACCGGCCGCGCGATCGCCGAGCTATCCTGACCGAACGCCACCATCATCTGACGGGTGTGGTGGGTCGGATAAAGGAACGCCGCCATCTGACCGAACGGCTAAAAGCCGTGCTGCAAGCCGACGAAAAAAGTGTCGTTATCCTCGAAGGCGAGGCCGGGATCGGCAAATCGCGGCTGGTTGAAGATGTCCTCCAACAAGCCCGCGTATTGGGCTTTAACAGCTACATCGGCGCCGGCAACGCTATCGACAAATCAACGCCCTATCACGCCTGGCGGCCCATCTTCAAACAAATTTTTCGCCTGGGTGCGGAGGACCCGGCCCGGCAGCGGGATAACGTCTTAACGCAACTCAAAGCCGAATTTGCGACCGCCTGGGAGCATATTGCCGACACGATTAAAATGCCGGAAGACCTGGTCAGCGAGGGCAGTTCCCTCGATCCGGAGGATCGCGTCACCTGGGAGCGCGTGGCCCCCTTGCTTGACCCGGTCTTGCCGCTCGACTGGCCGGAGACGTCTCTGACGATGCAGATGTCGGGTAAAGTCCGAGCCGATAATACTCAAGAGCTGTTGATCCGGTTGCTCCAACACGTGGCTCACACCTGCAACGCTGCCGAAGCGCCTGCGGTCGTGATTGTGGAAGATAGTCAGTGGCTCGACTCAGCCTCGTGGCAATTGGCCGCACAAGTGGCTCAACGGGTAGAGCCGTTGGTGTTGATGCTGGTCACTCGCCCCGCTGCCGGCCCCACCCCGGCTGAATATCAGCAAATTTTGGAGCAGCCCCAAACCGAGTTGATACAGCTGACCGGCCTCTCGGTAGAAGATACGTTGGCCCTGGTCCAGCAGCGATTAGGGGTTGACTCGGTGCCTGCAGAATTGAGCCGCCTCATTTACCAAAAAGCACAGGGCAACCCCTTCTTTAGTGAGGAGCTGATTTATGCCCTCCGTGATCGCGGGCTCGTCTCCGTCAGCGCCGGTGCATGTCACATTCAAGGCGATCTGCAAAAGCTGCAACTGCCCGATACGGTCCAGGGCGTCGTCACCAGCCGGATCGATCAGCTCCGGCCGGCTCAGCAGCTAACCCTCAAGGTCGCCAGTGTCATTGGTCGCGCCTTTGAGTACCGTACCCTGCGTGACATTCACCCTATCCCCACCGATCGGGCGGAACTGCCAACTCAGCTTGAGTACCTGCAAGCCCTGGAGATCACGTTGCTGGACAAGCCGGAACCCGATCTGGCCTACATCTTCAAACACGCCATCACCCAGGAAGTAGCCTATGATTTGATGCTTTACGCCCAGCGGCGAGACTTGCACCGGGCCGTGGCTGAATGGTTGGAGATGCACTACGCCGATGATCTCTCACCCATTTACAGTCTTCTCGCCCACCACTGGCGGGAGGCCCAAGTCATCGATCGCGCCCTTGATTACCTGGAGCTCGCCGGTGAGGAAGCCTTGCACTCGTACGCCAATGAAGAAGCGGTCCGTTTCTTCAGCGAGGCGCTGTACCTGAGTGACCACGAATCGCCCGGACAGCCGGACCGGCGCCGGGGCCACTGGGAGGTGAAGCTCGGCGAGGCGTATGTCAACTGGGTCAAATTTAAGGAAGGTCAAATTCACCTGGAACGAGGCCTGACCCTACTGGGTTATCCGCTGCCGCCCAGTAAGCTCTCGCTCGGTCAGGGCCTGCTGCGTCAGGTGGGGCAGCGGCTGTGGCGACAAGTGCGGACCCCAACTCCGGATCACGCCGCCCGCCAGACGCTGCTGGCTGCCGCCCGGGCTTACGAGGGGCTAACTGCCGTCTATTACTTTGCCAACCAAACGGCGGCTTCCCTATACGCCGCGTTACAGTCGCTGACTCTGGCCGAGCAGGCCGGCCCTTCGCCCGAACTGGCCCGCGGCTATGCTTCGGTGGGCGTCATCCTGAGCTTTGTGCCGCTGCACAGCCTAGCCGAAAGCTACTGCCGCAGGGCGCTGGATATGGCTGCTCAAATCGAGAATTTGTCAGCCCAGGCTTGGGTGGCGCTGCTGGCCGGAAGCTACCACGTCGGCGTTGGTCATTGGCCGGAAGCTCATTTCCTCTTCGAACAAACCATCGATTTGGCGGAGCAGCTCGGCGACCGCAGCCGGTGGGATGATGGGGTCGGGAATTTGGCTGCGCTGCACTACTTCCGGGCCGATTTTGTGGAGAGTCGTCGCTTCCACACCGAAGTGCTGGCCTCGGCTGAACGGCGAGGGGACGCTCACAACCAAGCCTGGGCCTTACGGGGTCAAATCTACAATATGCTGCTTGAGGGCGAGTTTGAACCGGCGCTCGTGGCCCTAAACCGGCTCGAACACCTGATGCGTCAGGAACAGCACCTGGTCGACCAGGCCCTCAACATCGACCGGTATGGATTACTGGCGGTGGTTAATCTCCGCTGTGGCCATCTGAAAACAGCCCTCAGCGCGGCCGGAACAGCCGCCAGGCTAATTGGCAACTCCTCACCGACCTCCTACCTGTCGCTGCCCGGCTATGCCGGCGTGGCCGAAACCTACTTGACCTTATGGGAGCGGCAAATGAGGGCCGAGTTGGGACTGAACGTCAACGAGTTAAACCAGTCTCAGATGCAAAAGGCTCAGACGCATCACTATCACTCACCCTACAAGGCAGCCGCTCGAGAGGCCTGCCGGGCCCTGCGCCGGTATGCCCGCGTCTTTCCGATTGGCCAACCGCGAGCCCACCTGTGGCAGGGTGTCTTTGAGTGGCTGTCGGGTCGTCCCCGGGTGGCCGGAGAGCACTGGAGTAAAGGTCTTCAAGCAGCGAAGCGACTTGGTATGCCCTACGCCGAGGGACTGCTCTATTTAGAGATCGCTCGTCATTTGCCGGCCGGAGACGTTATGCGGGCCGATCACTTCATGCAGGCCACCCGAATTTTTGAACGGATTGCAGCTCCTTACGATTTGCAGCGGGCTAGGGTTTTAGCCCAGCGCGACTCCGGCTAACCCAGAAGGCAGGCCCGGATGTACCCTACGCCCCTGACTCAAATTATCGAAACGGAAAGCCGGCGGCTTGAAGCGGACTTACAGCAAGCTTTCCCGGTGATGGCGCCATCGGTCTTAGCCTGGCTGCATCACCTGGCCGGCGACAAAGCCCTGACTGACTATTTCAGCCATCCCTTGGCCTTTCCCTCGCTGTTGCTGCCCTGGTGGGTAGAGAGATCGCTGCGGCCGGAGCCGGACTTGGATTTTCAGACCGGCCTGGCCTACTCGACCATGAACGGCTACTACTACATCCGCCTGATCGACAACCTGATGGACGGCCACGCCACGGTTGAGTTAAAGCTGCTGCCGGCCCTGAACTTTTTCCACACCCGTTTCCAAGCGGTCTATCAAACCTATTTCCCCGCCGAGCACGCTTTTTGGTCCCTCTTTCAGGCCGTCTGGTTTCGCTCAGGCGAAGCGGCGATGATGGACGCGACGTTGGACGTTATCGATGAAGCGGCGTTTGGCCGAGTTGCCGCCCAAAAAACCTGTGCCGCTAAAATTCCGGTGGCGGCGGTCTGCTTCCGGAACCAGCGGCCTGATCTGATCGAAGCCTGGTCTGATCTGATCGATTTGCTGGGAGCCTGGCATCAATTTTTTAATGACCTGTTCGATTGGCCTAAAGACTCGCAAAACCGGACCGTGACCTACTTTCTCTCGGAGGCCGGGCGTCGCCGGCCAGCCGAGGAAACTTTGGTGAGTTGGGTCGCCCGCGAAGGGTTTGACTGGGGGCTGGAAACGCTGGCGGCGTGGCTGACCACCTTGAAGGTCCAGGCCGAAGCCGTCAACAGTCCTGATCTCCTGGCTTATCTGGATCTACGCCAAACCAGGCTGCTGGAACAGGCCGATGAGATAAAAGTAGGATTGCAGGCAGTGGCGAAGTTGGCTAAGCTAGGAGGTGAGTAAGCAGCCTAAATTTGGGGTCAGGGTTTGTAGTCTTAAAAGGAACACGCCTAATGAATTCAGTCGACCTCTTCAGCCTGGGGCAGTCCTATCTTCATCAATACCGGCAAGAATTAGCTCTCTACGGCATCGAGGTTGACCCCGGCCTGGAACTCCGCCAGGGAAGTGGCGTGCTGTGTTACTACAGCTTAGAGGACGGCCACATTTACCTGACCACACCCAATTTTGGCAGTCCGATCGGCAAGCTTCAGGCCCTTTACCTTCGCTCGCTGCTGGGCAGTCCCTCGGATCAGGCGCTACTCGAGCTGTTCCGGCTGCTCATCCCCCACATTATCGCCCACGAATTGGCTCACCACCTGCGGCATCGCTACGGCACCTTTAGCGACAGTATGTGGCAAGAAGAGCAAATCGCTAACAAGCTGGCGGCGGCCCTAGTCAAGCACCGGTTATCCCCGTCCGAAAAACAGCAGGCCAGACAGTTCCTCAAGCAAGCGATCGATACCCTGGCCGCTTCGGTGGGCGAGGCGACCATCGCCGTCGACTCGTACCACAGCGTCCTGCATGCCCTCAACATATCGGGCCAGGTCGGTATCTCGGATTTTGAGAGTATCGAACTGCTGCAGCGAGCATTGGACGTGTCGCCGGAGGAGGTTTTGCTCAGCAGCGGCCACCTGTCCGGAGCGATGCTGCGCCGGTTGGAACAACGCCCAGACCTGATCGAGGCGATCGACACCGAGTATGCCTCCAACCAGGTCCGTTACATTTACTACCACGTCGGCTGGCTGTACCTCGATCTGAACAGCCGGGAGACCGAGTACGTTGACGAGTTTGCGCGGACTTACCTTAACCTTAAGCCCCAACTCCTGCCGCCGATCACGCTCGAGGCTGACCCCAGCCCCCAGACGGTGCAGGCCTGCTTCAAAGCCTCCCAACTCTGCCAACCGCTGTCCAAGACGGCCAGCCGCTTTTTTTACAAGCGCTATCGCTCCCTCCTGCTGGCCAAGCTGAAAGCGATCAAAGGTGACTCCATCCAAATTGATCGGCTGAAGCGAGAAGTCGCGCTGGTTTTAGAAGACTGGACCGGCGAAAGCGTCGATACCCTGGCTTACCTGGGCCAGTTGGTCCCACCGGCCTTGCAGCCGTTACTGCCTCACACCATCGCCGAGCGGCTGGACCCTTACCTCTGCTTGCCGGCCGACTTACCGGCCGAGACCGACCGCCGGATCTGGCAAACGGTGACCGGCGTCAGCAAAGAGACCGCCACCGTGAACACGCTTAATCGCCTGGCCCTTCTCGACCAGACCGATATTTATCGCGGCCTCCCCGCCGAGGTAATGCTGGCTCTGGTGGAGCGCTTCTGGTTGGTCCACTACGCCCCTGGCGAAGCTGTCATCTGGCAAAATGAGTACAACGACGATGTTTACATCCTGCTCGACGGCAAGCTCGAAGTGCAAGTGACTCAAGACGGCCAACCGGCGTATGTCGGCGAGATCAACCCCGGCGAAATTTTTGGCGAGATCGCCTTTTTCACTGAAGATCCCCGCTATGCCACCGTCCGAGCGATCGAGCCGGCCCGCTGTTTTGTCATGACCAACGGGGATTTGCAACTCATCGCCTTTCAACACCCTCATATCCTCATGCAGATGGCCGGCGCCTTGGCCAAACGGCTGGCGGCCGTATATCAGGCCCACCGGCGGGAGACGGTTTAGATGGGAAGGATGGAAGGTGGGAGGAGTGGAGGAATGGAGGAATGGAGGAATGGAGGGTTGGAAGGTGGGATTGTCTGGAGATGATTGGTTGTTTATTGCTAACTGTCCCTTACTCATTGTTAATTGTTAATTGCTCATTGTTCATTGCTCATTGCCTCAGGGTTTCGGGAAAAAGGTCATATTGTTTGGGGCTGGCCGATATGCTAACATGGAAGCAAATCAGGCTCAGAGAGCCAGAGGAACAGGAGATACAAACGATGTCCGCGGACTTACAGACCCTGATCGGTAAAATCTTGACCGAAGAAAACTTCGCCCAGGCGCTGGTGGATAATCCGGAACAAACGTTAAAAGAAGCCAATATCCAACCGACGCTTGATCTGCTCGATGCCCTCAAAAACGTCGATGTCGCGGCGCTCAAGAGTTTAGCCGCCGCCTTTGGCCAGAACCAAGCCGCGGTTTAGTTAGCCTCTCAACTTAAGACTTGCCTTTGACGCTAGCTGTGATAAGTTACAGCTAGCGTTTTTTTTGAAGAAGGACTGATGACTATAAATTGGCGGCAAAAGGATCAAGCTCAACGCCAGCGGTACTGGTTCGAGGTCGAACAGTTTTTTGCCGACCTACCCCCTCATCTGTTTCAGCAGGGGATTCAACTCCAGAATAACCTGGCGACCTTCCACAGCGACACCGGCCAGTTTCGTGATATCCTCAGCCGGGAGTCGGACCACCCGCTTCTTTATCTTCATCTCTGGCTTTTAGATGATCTCGGCGCTATCACGCCACCCGCCTTGGCTCGCGATCTCTTCCTGGCGATGGCCTTCACCTTTGCCGCCGCTGCCTGCCAGGAAACCGTCTGGGACGAAAGCAGCAACCTCGACCGCCGTTTCCTTCTGCTCAGGGAAGGTCTTGACCGGCGAGCCCAACGCGAGTGGCACTCCATTTTGCAGCCCGATTCACCTTTCTGGAACGATTACCAAAGAATTTGGGATGCTTACGCTGAAGCGGTGTTGGCCGATCTGGCTGAGGGTGACGACTCGCAAACGCGCAGGCTGGTGGCCAACCAGATAGCCTTCACCAAGTTGGGTGCCATCGGCGCAGCCCATGCGCTTAATCGGGCCAACCTGGTTCCTCAGCTTGAGACGCTGCTCGACGGGCTCAATTTTGTCCACCAAGTTCTCCGCCAAATCTCAACGATACGCTCAGATTTAGCCCACCGCCGGTTGACCTACCCGATCCTCAAGACGTTGCAAGCTGCCGGCCTCACTCCGCACGAGCCTTACTCGCCGGAGCGCGTCTTGGGGGCCCTAATCCTGACGACCGCGACAGACGAAATTCGTCAAACCTGTCTTGAGGCCCTAGCCACCGCCCGAGGCATCGCCGCTGCTTTAAAATTGCCTACTTTTGGTCACCAGATTGATAGCATCAACAAGCAGGTAGAGACGGTGATCAGTTTATTCTCTCTAAGACCTTCTAACTTGCCAGAAAGCCAAACTGCGCCGGCAAGGCCTGTTTTTGCCCCCTTCGTTGAAACGCTGCCCAAAGTTATCCAAATGGCCGAAGGCTACTTGCTTGCGGATCTGACCTTTCGCGAGAGTTGGGAAATCCAGCGCCGGGGTTTCTTTGGACCAACCGAGCTGGTCGGCCAGGCCTTTCCGATGGCCTTTGTCGCGGAGATTCTAGCCGGGCACGGTCATAAAATGTCGCCGGTCATTGCCGAGATTTTTCGCACGCTGCAATCGACCGGCTTTCGCTACTACAACCACGCCCACCTGCCCCCTGATGCCGACGACGTCGGGTTTGTGTTAAGGCTGTATCCGGCCTCGGCTCAGAGTGATTTTGAGCAGGGGATACTGCGGACGGCATTGGCCCTGTTGCAGATGAGTGTTGATGAGTCCGGGGGGCTCCCGGTCTGGCTCCAACCTCTCGATCCGCCCGAGGGCGATCAACCGCTGGTCGCGCTGTGGGGCGCTCGATGTGCCACAGTTGAAGCGCACGTGCTGTTGGGGGTGTTGCAGCTCAGCTCCGAACTTACTCCGTCCTGGTTTGAAAACGCGGCGGCAAACTGGTTGGAGCGAATAGGGTACGCCGGGATCGGCGCGGGGTGGCACTACATTCCGCTCTACACGCTTTATATCGGCTTTGAGTTGATCGCTGCCTTGACCGGCCACGCTAGCAGCCAGCCGCTAACCGACAAAATCGAGGTGGCGCAGCAAACCCTGCTTAACCGGCTGCGCCTCGAAATCGAACGGCTGAGTCTGTCGGCTCAAGAGGCGGCGCTGCTGATCCTTGCTTGCCTGTCGGCCGGGGCGCCCGCCCAAGCTCGCGCTCTGTTTCGAGGAGCCTGGATCACCCGCCTTTGCAAGACGCAGCGCTACGACGGTGCCTGGGCCGCTGAACCGCTCTATGGCACCCCGACTCGGGGCGAGTTTGCCGCCTGGTATGCCAGCCAGACGGTGACCACGGCTCTGGCTTATCATGCCTTGAAGCGTTACCGCTACGCTGATTCTCATTGATCGACCAGCCGCTCCTAAACCTGGCTTAAAAATCCAAATGTTTTCCAGGTTACCAGTACCGTAGACCTACCGTTTAGCAAACGTAAGCGAGACGTCAGGTGAGGGCGGGGGGTTGATGCTATGCTTCAAATTAAGCGGTGGAGGTCTACTGCTGTAGGGAACACGACTGTTAGAGGCAAACAGTCGACAGCGATAGACCTCCCACTGTCCAAAAATTCCGAGAGGCCCTGGCTTCTCATATCCAGCCGGACTAAGTTAGTCCGGCTTTTTGATTTCTCATGTCTACCAGACGCTCTACCAGACGCTTTACCAGACGCCGGGAATGCCTTTTTCTAACTGAATGGTGGCGATCACTTGCCCGTGATCTGAGGCCCAATAGGGAACTCGATCATCACTAAGAGTATCGTCGATCAGGTGATCGTTGAAGACCCGAACATACTCGACATAACCCAAACGGCGGGGGTTTTGGCGCACAAACTCTTGACTGACCAGGATGTGATCCAGGCTGTCATAGTGCCCATTGTGAAGATGAGTATAGTACACATCATTATAGCTTTGCCGCGCCTGAATATCTTTAACATTGTAAAGATGGACATCCCAGAGGCTCTGTTTCTGCTCAAGCTTTAGATTGCGCCATGGCTCCGAGCCGGTTAAGATCCGGCTGGTTACAGCGCCAACATCATCGTTGAAGTCACCCACGGCGATGACCGGATAATCAGTTCCTTCCAAGGTATCGAGCAGCAGATGGCGCAGGGCGGTCGCCTCGGCGGCGCGAATGATCAGCGAGCGGGCCTCACCCTTGCAGCTTTCGCGCGGGTTATGGGGATTAGACACATTGTCGGGCAGCTTGGGCCGCTTGGACTTGAGATGAGCCACAAAAACCGTCACGCTCAGATCATCGGAGATGCGCAGTTTAGCGCGAAGGACGGGACGGGAAAACTTGGTAATCGGGACCCGCATCTCGTCAACATCGAGCAGGGCGGAGGGCGGAAAGTTATGAATGACATCCACATCCGACACCGGAAAGCGCGAGAGAAGCGCTACGGCCGGTCCTTCATCTTCCGGCCGATCCGAGACCAAAATGTTGGCCTTGTCATAAATCCCCGTGGCAGCCACCACCTGTTCAAGCGCCTCCGGGTGAAACACTTCTTGAAAGCCGACAATATCGCCGTTCAAGACTTTAAGTTGGTAGCTGGTCCACTCTACCTTGCGGCGAAACTGATCTTGATTATAAATCCGCTCGTAGTAACGCTGGTCGGGTAAGGCCAAGTTAAGCAGGTTAAAGGTCCCAACTTTGAAAAATTTTCGCACAAGTCCACCTCCATCGTAAGTCAACTTAGAGGAATTTAATCGAACTCTGAGCAATTTGACAAATAACGGGGTCGGTTTTTTAATCGCCTGGTTCAAGCGCTTCCGGAGTGGTTAAGACCTTGGTGAGTGACTTCCGCAGCGCCTCGATCTCGCTCAGCTCAAAATGCTGCATAAAGTGCTCTTCAACACAGCGCTGGTAGAGGGGTCTAGCCTGCTCGACAGCCGTTCGGCCCGCCGGGGTGATGACGGCATACATGCCGCGGCGGTCGGCCTGACAGGGTTCGCGTTGGACCAGGCCGGCCTCGGTCATCCGATCGAGCAGCCGGGTTAAGCCGCTCTGGCTCACGCCAATGGCCACCGCCAAATCTTGTAAACGCAAGCTGCCGCAAGATTGGTGATCCAGGTAAACCAAAATATGATACCACTTCAAGGGTAGATCGCACTCGGCCTGGAGATGCCGGGTTAAGGCCGCACAGACGCGGGCTTGCGCTTGCAGCATCGCTTGCCAAAGTTCCATTCGTTTACAGTCAGGATCCGAACTGGTCATGGCGGAAAAAATTTTCCTGTAGGGTGGTAGATAACTCTCACCGTTTTGAAAAATCTGTCAGGCCTCCTAGAATTTAAAAGGCAGGCCCACTTCTCGTGCCAATTGACATCACTTCTAATCTGAGGTAGTATACTTGATATTTCAATAATTCAAACTTGAACTATTGTATGGCTAAGGTTCAATTTGTCAACCAACGGCCCGCAGCAGCAGGAGGTTAACCGTGGCAGCACTTGATGAAAAAGTGGTTCTTATTGCGGGCGGCGCGGGCGAGGTGGGCGAGGGCCTCGTGCGGGGCTTTTTGCGCAACGGGGCCACGGTCATTGTTCCCTCGCGCTCGGCGGACAAACTCGATCAACTTCACCGCCAGGTGGATCAGTATGGTCTGGAGCGGCTGGTGACCCTAGTTGCGGATACCGGCACGCTGACCGGCGTTGAAACGCTACGAGACCATGTCGGGCGGGTTGTCGGCCAGATCGATGCGGTGGTCGCTTCACTCGGGGGCTGGTGGCAGGGACAACCCCTGACCGAGATTTCGGTAGACCTGTGGCACCAATTGATCGATCAAGGCTTGACGGCCCATTTTGTCTTTGCTCGAACGTTTCTGCCGGTCATCGCCGACCAGCCAGGCAGCAGCTATACTTTGATCAATGGAGCCGGGGCTTTGAGCGCCGTTCCCCAAGCCGGACCGATCAGTATTTCAGCGGCAGCTCAACTGATGCTGAAGGACGTTTTGGCCGCCGAGTACGAAAACAGCCGGGTCCGGATCAACTCGCTGGTGCTGGCCACGCCGGTCGTCACTCGCTCCCGGCCCAAAGGTCGGGTCAACTGGCTCACCGCCGATGCTGCCGGCGAATACGCGGCCTTTCTCGCCTCGGACGCAGCCCTAAATTTGAGAGGCGAAACCATTATTTTCAAGGACAAGAAACAGTTAGAAGAACTGCCGTAGCCGGACCAATTTTAAACCTTGACGGGCGACTTTTTTTCGAAGCGGTCGTTAGTCGCCGGTTCAGGTTTAGAGCCTTAGGTTAACGGCAGAGTAAAATTTTTGGGGAGAATTTCGAATGAATATGAATGGACGCTACACCCCGGCCAGGGCAATGGTCATCGTTGCCCATCCGGACGACATCGAGTTTGGCAGTGCCGGCACAATCGCTCGCTGGGTTCGAGACGGCTGTGAAGTGGCTTACGTCCTGTGTACCAGCGGCGATGTCGGCATCGCCGCCAAAGGGATGACTAAAGCCAAAGCCGCCGAAATTCGTGAAGCCGAGCAGCGCGCCGCCGCCGAAATCATCGGGGTGAAGGATCTGGTCTTTCTGCGCGAACCGGACGGGATGCTGGAAAACACCCTGGAGTTGCGGAAAAAGCTGGTGCGCGAGATTCGCCGCTTTAAGCCGGAAGTGGTCATCACCACCGATCCAACCGTACTCTGGGTGCGCGACACCTACGTCAACCATCCCGACCACCGGGCTGCCGGCATGGCGGCGGTCGATGCCGTTTTTCCGGCCGCCGGTCAGCCTAACCTATTCGAAGAGTTGGCTGATGAGGGCCTGACCGCGCACAAGGTGCGCAAGCTCTATGCCCTAAACTTTGGGTCGGCTGATACGTTTGTGGATATCACCGAGACGATCGATCTCAAAATCAAAGCCCTGCGCGAGCACGTTAGCCAGATGAGAGATTGGGATCCCGAGCCAATGATGCGCGAATGGGCCGCCGAGGCCGGCAAGGGCAAAGAGATGCAGTACGCCGAGGCGTTTCGCGTCGTGACCTTGCTCAGTGATGAGGATTTTGAGAAGACCGGCGGCCGGGTTGATTTGTAACAACGTCCAGAAAATGGAGGGCACAGCTTGCTCTGCTGGCAAACCAAGTTTGCACCACTAATTTACATTTCCAAGGAAGATCCATGAACCGAAAAGTTTATCAGTACAAAAGCGATAATATTGTCGTCACCTATGACAAAGGCCGCTGCATTCACGCCGCCGAATGTGTCCGCGGTCTACCTCAAGTCTTTGACGTGAAAAAACGGCCCTGGATCCAGCCCGACCAGGCTGTGGCCGATCAAGTGGCAGCCGTGGTCATGCGCTGTCCGACCGGCGCTTTGCACTTTCAGCGTCAGGACGGCAGCGCCGGGGAACCGGCTCCCGAGACCAATACGATTAAACCGGCGGCCAACGGTCCCCTGTACCTGCGGGGCGACATCGAAATCTACGACAGCGCCGGTAACTTGCTGCTGCAAGACACCCGGGTGGCGCTGTGTCGCTGCGGCGCTTCGAGGGACAAGCCCTTCTGCGATGGGAGCCACAGCCAAGCTGGTTTCATCGATGAGGGCCAACTGGGTGAGAATAAACTCGGCCCAAAAGAGATGCTCCAGGGCAAGTTGAAGGTTGTCCTGGCCGAGAACGGACCGCTGTTACTGGACGGACCCATTGAACTCTACACGGCGGGTCAACAGCTAGGGGCTGAAGGTGGCAAAGGCGCGCTGTGTCGCTGTGGCGGCTCCCAAAATAAACCGTATTGCGACGGGAGTCACCATCATATTGGATTTGAGGCGGAATAGAAAATGAGCCCCAAGATTTGCGTTGTCGTCGGAGCCGGTCCCGGCCTGGGGTTGGCGGTTGCCAGGCGCTTTGGCCTTGAAGGCTACCACCTGGCGCTCGTTGCCCGTCGAGCCGAAGCCCTGGCTGAATATGTGACCGAGTTTGGTCAAGCCGGCCTCAAAGCGCAGGCCGTTGCCGCCGACGCCGCCGATTTTGCCTCGCTCCGGTGGGCTATGGCCCACATCCAGGAGCAGTGGGGCGACCCTGAAGTGCTGGTTTATAACCCGGTGGCGATCCACGGCGGTCAGCCATCGACCCTTGACCCCGACGATCTGATCGCCGATTTTCGGGTGAATGTAGCGGGGGCGTTGGTTTGTGCTCAGGCGGTCATCCCGGCGATGAAGGCGGCCCAACGAGGCACCCTCTTGTTTACCGGCGGCGGGCTGGCCCTTAATCCCTACCCGGATTATGCCTCGCTGGCGGTGGGCAAAGCGGGGCTGCGCAACCTGGCTTACAGCCTCGGCGCGGAGCTGGCGCCGGACGGGATCCAGGTAGCCACCGTGACAATTGCCGGCTTCATCCAGCCCGGCACCCACTTCGATCCGGCTTTGATCGCCGAGAAATACTGGGCGTTGCACCAACAGCCGCCGGGGCAGAGAGAGCGGGAGATTATTTACAGGTAACTACGTATTCGCTTAACAACGACAGTCCTAAGGCGGGTTGACACCGCCTTATTTTTTTGCTATCATATGAATGAACGTTCACTCACGAACTCTATGAGCAAGACAGAACGTCGAGGTTACCCATGAGCAGCTCACCTAACAGCAAACAAAAAATTATAGATACCGCCCTAGAGCTTTTTGCCCGACATGGCTATGATGGCACTTCGATCAAAATGATTGCCCGTACCGCCGGGGTATCACAAGGCTTGATGTATAACTATTTTGCCAGCAAGAGCGATTTACTCCGGGCCATTTTCCAGCAGGGGCTAGCCGATATTGACGCATCTTTTGCCCAAGCGGCTACAGCCACAACTCCCCTGGAGCAACTGAGGCAGCACATTTGCGCCAGTTTTGAGATTATTCGACAAAACCGAAAATTCTGGAAGTTGTACCACGGGTTGCGTTTGCAGGCGGCCGTGTTGGAGCAACTTGGTGAGGACGTGGACGAGGCCGCTCAACACATCAGCGACCGGCTACAAAGCTACTTTGTGGCCTTGGACAGTCCTGACCCCGAAACTGATGCCCGGCTGCTCTTTGCCCTTATTGATGGCATCGCCCAACACTATATCCTCAGTCCAGAAAGCTACCCGCTTGAGGCGGTTTTGACGAAAGTGATCAATAAATTTGTACCCAAAGAAGAGGATTTTAACTATGCCTAACTGGATTAACCGCAGCGAATACCCTTTTGCGGCCAATTTTTTTGAAACCGCCGAGGGGAGAATGCACTATGTCGACGTCGGGGCCGGCCCCGTGATTTTGATGGTCCATGGCACGCCAACGTGGTCGTTTTTGTACCGGCGCTTAATCACTGCCCTGTCGAATGACTACCGGGTTGTAGCCCCGGACCACCTGGGCTTTGGCCTGAGTGATAAGCCAACAGAAGCTCCTTACACCCCCGCCGACCATGCCCGACGACTGGCTGCTCTGATTAGTGAGTTAGGTCTAAGCGATCTTACTTTGATGGTTCACGATTTTGGCGGCCCGATTGGCTTAGCCCACGCTCTCGAACAGCCAGACAACGTGGCCCGGCTGGTGCTCTTTAACACCTGGCTGTGGAGTGTTCAGAAAAACAAAACCGCGCAACAGGCCAGCCGGCTATTTGGCAGCCCCTTGGGAAAATTCTTGTACACCCGCCTCAACTTCTCACCCCGCTTCTTGCTGAAGCTGGCCTATGGCAACAAAGGCAAACTGACCAGCGACATCCACCGTCATTACACCCGGGTATTTTCTACTGCGGCGGAACGCATGGCCCCATGGACGCTGGCCCGGGAACTGATCGGCTCGAGCGACTGGTACGACGGTCTGTGGCAACGGCGCGAGGCTATCGCGGCCAAGCCGGCCCTGCTGCTGTGGGGCTTGAAAGATCCGACTTTCAGCCCGGAGGACCTAGCCCGCTGGCAAACCGTGTTTACTCAGGCTCAGGTCCAAACCTACCCGGCTGCCGGTCATTTTGTGCCGGAAGAAGTCGACACTGTGGCAGAGCCGATCCGCCAATTTATGGCCGACTCTAACCCTTTGCGGTTGCCTTATTTACGAGAGCCCTAATTCGAAAATTACTCCCTGCGTCTTGCCCTCTCCTCCAACCCTATTACAATCTATAGTTACGTCTAAACTCATTTTGCTGATCGTTAACGATGAAATGGTTCTCCGTTCGGATTAACGGAGGGTTTGTACTTATCCTCCAGGCCTTTTTTCTACAACTCGTTTGGTCACCGGACCACAACGTCTTCGGCGAGACGCCGGACAACTTGGCCCTGGCCGGCTCCGTCTTTCTCGTCCTGCTGGCGGCAGTGGGATTTGTTTTTCTGCGCCCGCTGGGTTGGCTGCTGGCCATGTTGACCCAAGCCATCTGCCTGGTGACGGCCCTGATCCTCCGCTTCAGTGATCCAGCCCTGCTAATCCCGGCCCAACTAACGATGCTGTACGCTATCGGCGCCGTGCTCTATCTTAATGCCCATACGGTGCGCGGCGCCTTCAACGAGTCAACGCCTCAGTTTGCCGATCCGGGAGAGCCGGAATGACCCAGCGTACCGATCTGGCTCTACTGCGGCGTTTTGAGCCAATTATCTACTATACCCGGGGCGAACAGTTTTTTCCCATCGACGTGGCTCGCTACGTCGATACCTGCAATCTTTGGGTCAAACGACCCAACCACGCGCAGGCTGAGTGTCTGGTTCCAAGCCAGATTCTCACGCTCGACACATTGGCCCAGCCGCGCCTCGATCGGTTTGGGTCAGTCTATTACCTTCGTTTTGCCGACCCGCTGACAGCCGGTGAACTGGCCAGCTACAAAATTCAAAATATCACCCAGAAAGATCCTCAGCAAAAGTTCCATGCCGGGGGAGGGCGGCTGGCTCGTGTCGGCTATCCATCGCGCCTGGTCCATGCGCTCTTCCAACTCTCGCTGCTGGCCCGGGGCCGCGTCCCCGGTGATGCGGCCGCGGCGGCCTCGATTACCTATAATGCCATCCAGGCTGAGCAGGAAACCTATCACTACTGCGGCCGAATCGTGCGTGAGAACGGCTGGATCGTTCTGCAGTACTGGTTTCTGTACGCCTTTAACAACTGGCGCTCCGGCTTTTATGGGATGAATGACCACGAAGCCGATTGGGAGATGGTGGCGGTTTATCTTTCAGAGGCTTCTGAGGGTCAGATAGTCGGAGGCGATGTCATCCCCGAGTGGGTAGCCTATGCCTCCCACGACTTTTCCGGAGACGATCTGCGCCGCCGCTGGGATGACCCCGAGCTCGAGAAGGTGGGGGAGCATCCGGTAGTCTACGCGGCGGCAGGGTCGCACGCCAGTTACTACCAGCCCGGCGAGTATCTGGTCGAGGTAGAGGTGCCGGCCTTTACCCCAGCCCGGCGCGTCTTCGAAATGGTCCAGACCTTTCTTCAAAAGAAGCTGCGCCAGTTTACCGATGAAGAGCAACCCGCTGAGGAGCCGCAAAGCGTAAACATGTTCCGGCTGCCGTTTGTAGACTATGCCCGCGGTGATGGCCTGAGCATAGGGCCGGAGCAGGAAAAATGTTGGGCACCGCCTTACTTGATTAATGCTTCACTACCTTGGGTAGCCCAATATCGAGGTCTGTGGGGCCGCTTTATTTCAGATCCTCTGGCCGGTGAAAATGCGCCGGCCGGCCCGATGTACAATCGGAATGGCAGTGTCCGTCGCGCCTGGTACGATCCAATTGGTTGGGCCGGCCTGGATAAAGTCCCGCCGCACAACCAGGCAGCCCGTTTGGTCCAGAGCCAGTACGCCGATTTAGCCGTGCGCCAGGCCGAACTTTTGGAAAAAATTGAGGATAAGAGTGACTTACTGACCGGCTTGGGGGTTGAAGCAGCCGCTTTGCGACATCAGCCGCATCTTGAGGAGATATTCAAAGCTCATCAGGAGCAAATTAAAGTTCTGGCCAAAGAGGTCGATCAACTCCGGGCCGAACTAGCTAAAAATCGAGCTCTACAAGAAGCCTTCGAGCTTTATGCCGACCGGCTGCAGCGCGGAGAGTTCGATCCGGCTCGCACCCACATTCGCCGGGCCGCCACGCCTATCCCTGAAAGCGATCTGCAGGTGGGCCGCCTGATGGAGATTTGGGCAGCGGTGAGCATCGGCCTCATGCTGATCAGCCTGGTTGGGCTCATTTTTTTGGCGCCGCAAGTCTGGTTCGTTGGCATCATCTCTATCGTGCTGCTCTTCATCGTCATCGAGTCGACCTTCCGCCGCAGCCTCGACCGGCTGGTTACCCGCGTGACCTATAGTTTGGCCTTTTTTGCTGCCCTAGTTCTAGTCTTTGACTATTTTCCGCATCTATTGGTTTTGATTGCGCTGGTGACCGGCGGTTATATGATGTGGGAGAACTTGAGAGAGCTGTGGAGTTAACGATAGCCTTTGGGCAAAACCACCTGATATCCGCGCTTCAACCGCTTCTTGAT
This sequence comes from uncultured Chloroflexota bacterium, assembly GCA_937864185.1. Lineage (GTDB taxonomy): Bacteria > Chloroflexota > Anaerolineae > 4572-78 > J111 > JAGRBY01. The sequence goes on along the minus strand of CALMIS010000238.1, from coordinate 13,156 downwards.
CACCGACCGGACCAGGGGCCAGGCCTCGGCCAGTGAGTTGAACGGCCGAGGCGGTACCACAAACTGGCTCTCCCCTTTGCGGCCGTACATCCTCACGACCGCCTGCCGGTCCAACAGCGTGGGCTGCCAGGCCAGATAGTAAAAGCGCTTGGCATTATCTTCGGGCTCGACCCGCTCAAACAGAATGTACTTAAAATCCGCCGGCGGTACATCCCAATTCATTTCCCAGCACAATGGCAATTGTTCAGCATATTGAGCCATAGTCACCTACCTATGCAACTTGCTGGGATTATTATAGAACAATTGTTCGCAAAAATCAAGCAAAAAAAGATCGGGGGTTACTTTTTTTCCATCTCCCACTCCACCAAGCCTTTCAAAGCTCCGGTTGGACAGACCCCCACGCAATTACCACAGAAGACACAGGTCGTATCCGGCATATCTTCCTCGAAGAACGTAGCCACGTGACTTTGGATGCCGCGCTTGCCCCAGGTCAGGGCAAAGGTATGCTGCACATCCTCGGCGCAAACCTGAATACAGCGCCAGCACATAATGCACTGAGAGTAATCACGGATGTAAAAGGGATTATCGACGATGACCTCAAACTCGCGCTTGACCCCACCCTTGAAGCGGTGCGGATCGGCTCCAGCCTGGGCCAGCAGCGTCTGGATGGCCGGCGCTTCGCTGAGATCAACGGTTGAGGCGAGCAGCTCTAGAATTACTTTTCGCCCGATCTTGACCCGCTGGCTATCGGTCTTGACCACCATGCCTGGCGCCACTTTAGCCACGCAGGCTGGCTGTAACATCCGTAAGCCCTCGACCTCCACGCTGCACAACCGACAAATGGCCGGAGGGGTCAAAGCCGGATGATAGCACAGGGTCGGGATTTTCAGTCCCAGGGCGTTTGCGGCCGAAAGAATAGTCGTGTCCTCTGGCACAGTAACGGTTTGGTTATCAATCGTCAACGCAACCATTGGCGTCATCATTCTGTCCTTTTTCAAACCACTGTTTTAGCCCGTTGGTAAAAACTCATTCGCTCTCAATTATTAACGTCCTTACACCTCGTCATCGCTCACCGGTCCCGTCATCAGAGGCTGACTTCCCCCCAGCAACTTGGGCCAGCGCCGGACCGCATCGGTGACCGCCCAACCCGCCGACTGGCCCAGCCCGCAGATGCTGGTATCGGTCATCGCCTGAGCCAATTCTAACAACGTTTCAACATCGCCGGGTTGGGCCTGCCCCTGCTGAATCCGGTGTAAAATCTCCGCCTGTCGCTGTGTCCCCATCTGGCAGGGATAGCATTTGCCACAACTTTCGTGCGCAAAGAATTCGCTCACCCGGCGCAATACGTCGCGCAGATCGACCGTGTCGTCAAAGACGATCATCGTGCCGGCTCCAATGGTGCCGCCGACCCGCTTGAAATCCTCAAAGGTCACCGGGGTATCAAGATGGCGGGCGGTGAGAAAGGTTCCAGCCGCCCCGCCGGTGAGAATGGCCTGCAACGATCGCCCTTCGATCAACCCACCGGCTAAGTCATAGAGTAAGTGGCGTAGTGTCACCCCGAACGGCACCTCATACACGCCCGGCCGCCGGACCGAGCCGCTAACCGCAAACAGTTTGGTGCCGGCCGAGTCAGGCGTGCCGAGCGAGCGGTACCACTCGCCCCCGTGTACAATAATGGTCGGTACTTTGGCAAACGTCTCAACGTTATTGATGACGGTGGGGCAGCCCCACAAGCCGACCGAGGTGGGATACGGTGGGCGCAGGCGAGGGAAGCCCCGCCGGCCTTCGATCGCCTCCATTAACGCCGTTTCTTCCCCGCAGACGTAAGCGCCGGCGCCACGCCGGACCGCCAGCCAGCAGTTAAAACCGCTGCCCTGAATATTTTCGCCCAGCCAGCCGGCCTGCTCTAGCGTCTGCACGGCCCGCACAAAACGCTCGTAGGCCAGCCGGTGCTCACCGCGGATGTAAATAAAGCCCTGCTGCGCGCCAACCGCGTAGCAGGCAATTAAGACCCCTTCCAGGATCCGGAAAGGATCGGCCTCCATCAATGTCCGATCTTTGAAAGCACCGACCTCGCTTTCGTCGGCATTGCAGATCACATAGCGTGGCCCAGGCGGATTACTTGCCGTAAATTGCCACTTTAAGCCGGTGGGGTAGGCCGCCCCGCCCCGGCCCACCAGCTCGCTCTGATGGATCGCACCGATAACCTCCGAGGGCGTCAGTTGAAACAAAGCCTCGCGCAGGGCGGCCAAGCCCCCCTGGGCCCGGTATTCATCAAGGCTGTCCGGATCGATAATATTCACGTTGGAGAGTGACAGTTTAATCAGCCCGCCAATGTTATTGCGGTGTTGTTTATGGATCGGCTTATTGAGCAAGATTGAATGAACATCCGCCGGCTTAACCTCAAAGTGACGGGTGTTGTTGACCAAGACCGCCGGCGCATGATCGCACAGACCCAGACAGCGGATCGGCTCAACCGTGTACTCGCCGTCAGCGGTAGTCTTACCCGGGTTAACATCTAAGCTGTAACAGATTGCATCCAGGACATCTTGCCCGCCTCGCACCGCACAGGAGGCATCTTGGCAGACGCGAATGATCGTCTTACCAACCGGCTCCGTGTAGAACATCGTAAAAAACTCGGTCACGCCGTAGACATCGGTTAGAGGAATGCTTAACGCCTGAGCGATGCGGGTCAGGACCGGGCGCGGCAGCCAACCATAGATAGCTTGGGCCTCGTGCAGAATCTCCGGCAGCAGCGAGCGCTTGGGCAGGTTACGCCCCCAGAGGGGATGGTCACTGGCTAGGAGTTGTTCCAAAGCCTCATCCTGAGGCGAAGCCCCCACTTCGGCCCAGAGCGGCTCGATCCAATCGATCAGACTGTCTTCATTGCTAAATTCCGCCCGCAGTGAGAGGTTATATTTGTAATTCCAGTCCAGCGTCGCTAACACCGGGCCCATAAAGAGTTGGTGATCCCTCACCCGCTCCGCCTGAAAGAGCCGGTATTCGCTCAAGAGCGCCAGTCGCGGCGCCGGGTCGCTGGCATTGAGACCGGGGATACTGGCCCCTTCCTCTAACCCGGCTTTGACCCACTCATCAGATCGCAATATTCCATTATCCTCCACATGCCGGACAAAAACGAGCAGCCAGAAGAGAGTAGCCCGGTCTGTCTGACTCGATCGAATATCATCGGCCAGTTTTTGAAGAATTTGATTTAACAAATACCTGGTCACAAAAGGCTCCTTGGGATCTTACGACGTCGTAATTAGAGTCAAGGCGACCACATCCTTGATCGTACCCCGATCCTCCAGCGGTACTTCAATGCCGGCCCGGTCGATGGGGTGCTCGGCCGCGCGCTTCACCTTGACTGCGCAGACTTTATAGTCCGGGATCTTGGCTCGCTCGTCGAGGAGGTTGTTCGTTAGGACATTGGCGGCCGCTTCGGCAAAGTGGAACGGAATGAAGATTGTGCCCTGCGGTGAGCGTTGAGTAACGAGCAACCGGGCTGTGATCTTACCCCGCCGGCTGAATACATCGACCCAGTCGCCCATCTCCAAGCCGATTTGGGCTGCGTCGTGAGGATGCATCTCAACCGTGCATTCCGGCCAAATCTGATCGAGGGCTGAAACCCGGGTCAGCGTCCCGCAGTGCCAGTGATAAAGCAAACGGCCAGTGCTCAAGATTAGAGGGTATTCTTCATCGGGACGCTCACTCTCGTCGGTAAACTCGACCGGGAAGAATTTGCCACGACCACTGGGGAATTTTTCTTCAAATAGATAGGGCGAGCCAGGGTGGTCGGCGCTGGGGCAAGGCCAGTGGACGCCACCCTCGCGCTCGATGCGCTCGTAGGTGATGCCATACCAGTCGCTGGTCAGGTGGCGCATCTCTTCCCATATCTCCTCCGGATGGCGATAAGACCAGTTGGCCATCATCCGGTCGGCATTTTGAACAATAACTTGATCCAGCTCACGGGTGAGGCTGTCAGGATAGCGACCGGCCTGATCCATAATCTTTTCAATTGTTCGCCGCGCCAGTTCACTGACGATCTCCCAATCGGCCCGCGCTTCGCCGGGCGGCTCGATCGCTTTCCGGACGCGCTGGATGCGCCGGTCGGAGTTGGTGAAGGTGCCATCTTTTTCGGCAAAGGCGGCGGAAGGCAGAATGACATCGGCATAGAGGCTGGTCTCGTTGAAAAAGATATCTTGAGCCACATAAAATTCGAGCTGCTGCACGGCATGGCGGGCGTGGTTGAGGTCCGGCTCACTCATCAACGGATTCTCACCCATAATGTACCAGCCCTTGACATGACCATCGAGGATGCCACCCGTATGCTCGGTCGTGGTCAGGCCGGGAATGACCGGCAGTTGGGTGTGCCAGGCCTGCTCAAACTTGCGGCGCGTGTCCGGATCGGTCACCAACTGGTAAGCGGTGTAGACGTTAGGCATTCCCCCTGAGTCGGAACAGCCCTGGACATTGTTCTGCCCCCGCAGCGGGTTAAGACCGGTGCCCGGCTTGCCAATATGGCCGCACATCAAGGCCAGGTTGATCAAGGTCAAGGCGTTGTCCGTGCCATGCACGCTCTGGCTAATGCCCATACCCCAGTAGATCGCCGCCCGATTAGCCTGGGCGTACATCCGGGCCGCCGCCCGAATGTCATCGGCTGGCACACCGGAGATCCCCTCAGCCCACTCCGGTGTTTTGTTTTCCAGACTCTCCACATACTCGGAAAAGCCTTCGGTCCGGCGGGCGATAAAGTCTTCATCGTACAGCTTCTCTTTGACAATGACGTGGGCCATAGCGTTAAAGACAGCCGTATCGGTGCCCGGCTTTTGCCGGAGGAAGAGCGTGGCAAAGCTGCTCATCTCGACCCGGCGCGGATCGATCACGATTAGCTTGGCACCCTGTTGGGTGACCGCCTGCTTGAGGAAAGTCGCCATCACCGGATGATTCTCGGAGGTGTTGGAGCCGGTGATGATAAAACACTCCAAATCCTTCATTTCGGCAATCGAGTTGCTCATGGCGCTGGTCCCCAAAGCCAACTGCAAGGCCTTTACGCTGCCCGCGTGGCAGAGCCGGGTACAGTGATCGACGTTGTTGGTGCCAATAACGCCTCGAATGTATTTTTGGAGGAGGTAGTTGTCTTCGTTGGTAGCCTTGGCGCAGACGTTGCAAGTGATGCTGTCGGGGCCATACTGGCGCCGGAGTTCCAGCAATCGGTCGATCACCAGATCGAGGGCCTCATCCCAGGTGACCTCCCGCCAATCGGCCGGATCTCTGGAAGGGGTTCGTTTGCCCGGCTTTTGCAGCGTGCGCCGGATGAGCGGCTTGGTCAGTCGCTCCGGATGGTGAACGTAGTCCGTGCCAAAACGCCCCTTGACGCACAGCCGGCCAAAATTCGGCGCGGCTTCAAAGGGAGCATCGATCCGAAAAATCTGGTCATCTTTGACATTCAGCAACATCTGACAGCCGACCCCACAATAAGGGCAGGTTGAACGGACTACGCGATCGGCATTCATCATTGAAGCTCCTTAATCCAGAAGTTTGGAAGGTTGACTATTGACAGTCTTCAGCATTAACCTTCCAAACTTTCCCATCTTTTACCTTCCAATTTTATACCATCAAGCTTATTAAATGTCCAAATGCTATTTCAATACAGCTACCCAGAGCGATAATTCTAAGCTTATCCCTGACTCTCAGATTAGCCTGTCATCCTCGTCTGACTTGAGGTATAATCGGACTCTAAGTCTATGGCGAGTTAGTATACCCTTGATTGAAATCGATCATTTTTTTGTCTTCACTACCATCGACGCACCGGTCATCGATCAACTGGTTAAGATTGGCTTAACCGAAGGCTCGCGAAATGTCCACCCTGGGCAGGGAACGGCCAACCGGCGCATCTTCTTTCACAACGCCATGCTGGAATTTCTGTGGCTCCGCGATGAGGCGGAAGCACGCAGCCCGCTCATCGCCCCCACCCGGCTGTGGGAGCGATCGCGTTACCGGGCAAGTGGCTATTCTCCCTTTGGCCTGGCTTTCCGGCTGACCGAACCGGCCAAAACCTCACCATCGAAACTCCCCTTTGAAACCTGGTCCTTCCGCCCGCCCTACCTGCCCGATCACCTTCACATCGATGTCGCTCGCAACGAAGCCCACCCAGCCGAGCCGATGCTCTTTGTCATTCCCTTTGGCGGCCGGCCGGATGCCGCGCCCCCGGAGCAGCGACAGCCGCTCGATCATGCCCTCGGTCTGCGAGAAATCACTAGCCTGCGCCTGACGCTGCCGGCGCAGGAGCCCACCTCGTCTGCCTGGCAAACGATTGAAAGGTTAGGCCTTGTTTCTTCGGCGTCTGGGGCCGAGCCGCTGATAGAGGTCTGGTTTGATCACAGCCCGCAAGGACAGCAGATCGATCTCAGGCCGGAGTTGCCCTTAGTTTTACACTGGTGAAAGGTTATTTAGCCGAATAATCGCCTTTGGCCTCGGCGATAGCCAGGTGGATGACCTCATCTTCAACCCCGTGCCGGCGCAGACTTTCGATAAGTTGACTCAACTCCGGGTTGCGCTCTAGCCGCGCCAGATCTGCCCGAAGGCCTTGACCGATATAGGCTCGAATGAGGGGCTGGTACCCGGAAAACCCTAACTGAGGCGCAATTTGCTTAAGATCCTCAAGCACGTCTTCTGGCACCCTTAGACTGATCATAGTCATAGGCCGGTCTTTGCGTAAACGCTCTTTTAATTTATTGATCTTCATAGTGTCTTCTCTCCGCGGAAGTTGCTTCCCGGGCCGAAATGATTCTGATAACCTCTTCCCGCACAACATACACGACATATAACAAGCGCCAGCTCACAGTCATACCAATGATCGATTCTCGCAATTCCCCCGCAACCGTCTCTTCATCGACAAGTTGAATAAATGGGTCGTGGAACACTTCACCAGCCGACTCCAAGGAAACACCATGTTTACGTAAATTTGAAGTCGCTTTGTGGCTATCCCACTCAAAATCAAGCCCGTGAAGTGAGTAACTTACCTTCATCTGCCAAGATTATAAACCATTATATATACACTGTCAATACATTTCCAACTCAGTTCACACCCTTGCGTTAGGTGGCGACTTCACCGATCGCCGGGCCTTGCCCCGACACTGACTCGATCCAAAAGTACCGCAAACGCTTCGTCTGTGCAGCGTGTGACCTCAAATTGAACCTCGGCCGCCTGACCGGGCCAGGCGCTCAGATCAAAGGTGACTACAGTCCAATCAAATGATTGGACCCAATCATTTGATTGGAGCGGGCCGGCCGACGGGGTGAGGAGGTGTTCACCATTCTCGGTGATGAGGGTTACGGCGAAGGGAGCCACATCGTGCTCCACTGGGGCCGTTAAGGTTCGATAGACAAAGGAGAGGCTAGACGGTTCAACGGCGGGGATGGTCAGCGATTGTCGGATCGACCAGCGCTGGCCGGTTTGACCATTAGCGCAACTGGTTGGTTCACCCTGGCCGGCCCCTAATCGCGCGGCAAAGCGGCCATCAAAGGCCCGGAAGTAGCGATCCACCTGTCCAGCCCAGTCCCAATGCTGCCAGACGGTGAGGTCTTCAAAATCTCCACCAGCGATGGCGTTGTCCGGCGGCGGTAGCGTCTGCAGCAGCATTGCCTCGGAGATCAGGCCCGGAGCGTTTGGTTCAGCCGGCAACTCAACCGAGCGCGGCGCCGGCCAGACGCCGTAACCAGAGGCATAAGCCTGGACGGTGTAGTGACCGGCCGGCAGCGGCGTCGCCGGCCAGGTCCCGTCCGCTTGGGTACCGACGACGCGCCGGGTATTTTCCCCTTCGATCACCACGGTGGCTCCGGAGACCAACTCGCGGCCGGGACCGAGCACGACGCCGCTTAATAAAGGCGTCTCCCGCGTTTCGGTCGAGGCCTGAGCTACCAGCGGAACCGCCGCTTCGTTGCCGGCTCGGTCGCGGGCTCGAACGGCAAAGCGGTAGGTGTGGCCGATCTCGCCGGCATAGACGGCCTGGGTAGCGGTGATGTGTCGCAGCCACGGCTCGAGCGCCTCATCGTCTTCAGCTACCCACAGATCGTAGTCAGCGATACCGGAGCCCAGATCTTCGCCTTGCCAACTGACTACAAACTCGGCCGGGCTGGCGGCCGGCAACTCGGTGATCGTGGCTGTGGGGACCTGGGTATCGCGTTCAACCAGAAGATATGGCCGCCCGCCGATGTAGTAGCCGAAATCGTTGGGATCGGCTGCATTCTGGTTGGTGGCGGCCGGCAACTCCAGATAATAAACGCCGTCCGCCGGGGCGCGGAGCGACTCGCGGCGAAAACCGGTAGCCAGGCCATTGCTGCCGACTCGGCCCGCTTGCGGCGGATCGTCAACGACAGGTCCAGGCAGGGCTTCAATCCAGTAAAGCTGGGCTTGGGAGCCAGTGGCGGAAATAGCGGTGGTGACAGTTAGTCCCTGGGTGGCCCAGAGCAGCAGCACACGGCTCCGGTCGGCCGGACGGTAGAAAGCGACCCGATCCTCGAGATCGGTTTTGGTCCGCCACAGGGGCTGGAGATCTGTCAACTGCTCGGCGGCGAGTTGGTAGGCGGCATAAGCCGGCCGTGGTTGGCCGACCGCCGGATTGCAGGGATGGGGGCTAAAGTTCTGGCGCAAGCCGTAGGCGGTGGAGAGACCATCACCGCAGTCATCGTGCAGCATAAAATGGAAGTAGTGCTCAACCCCTTGATAAAAGGCCAGCCCGCTGTGTTGCAGCAGATAGGCAGCCTGTTCGGTCACTGTCCCCCGCCAGGGCGTATCCGGATCGACCTGGTAAGCCGTGGCCGGAAAGTCGTCCCACACGGACAAACCACTCTCGGTGATCCAGAGCGGCACGGTCTGCAAACCGTAAGCATCGAGCAGAGCCCGAGACTCGCGCAGACGGGCTTCGCTGTTATAGACACTCCAGTAGTGATGGACGGAAAAAATATCAAAATAAGCCCGGTTCGGATCGCCGCCGGTATAGCGTAAGAACTCGCCCAGCCAGGCCGGTTTTTCATAGTAAGCCAGCCCGCCGAGCAGCACCCGCGCGGCCGGATCGGCCTGTTTGACCGCTTTATAACCGACCTCCAATAGGCGGTAGTAATCGGCCACACTGCCCCGCCAGAACAAATCAAAGTCCGGCTCGTTCCAAATTTCCCAGTGACGCACGCCCCGGTTGGCCGGCCAGCCCCGCTCTCGAGCGAGTTGGCCGCCGGGCCGGTAGCGCTGCACGGTGTCGAACACAAACTGGGCCCAGGCGTTACCGGGATTGATCGTTTTACCGGGGCCGGGCTCATCGCTGCCGTCGGAGAAGATGGGTTCGCTCAAACTGCGCGGCGGGAGCGTGGCGCTGCTAACCTCCGGCGAAGTTTCCGGCAGCGGCAGATCGGCCGCCGGCGTTTCCAGGGGCTGCTCGGGGGGTTGAGCTTCATCGCGGGGCGTGCCCATTAGAATAACCAGCGGTTGAACCCCATGCTTGATATCGGCCGCCACCAGCGAGTCATAATCGTGCTGCCCGCCCCCATCGTGCGGACCGGCGTAGCCGCTTTCGACCACCCAGTGCCAGTAGAGGGGCCACCGGTTCCAGCGTGCTCCCGCCTCCAAAGCGCCCTGATAGCGCGCATCATCGGCCAGGTTGTCGGGGGTGTTGATAAACGCCAGGCCAAAACGATCGTTGAGGCGGGGCGGAAGTTCGACGGCGGGCCAGTAATAGACCCCGGCCAGTAGAGCTAAACCGAGGATAACAGCCGCCACTAACCGGCTTGTTTGTTTGAACGAGTCTGGATTGCTCATAAGTCTTACGGCAGCGGTAGTTCCTGCAAAATCGGTTTGGATGACAAATCTAACCGCCACAGGCCAAAAAAGTCGTTTTGATTAGGCGGTAGGCCGGGCGGCGGAGCAAAATCGAACGCAGTCCAAATCAACCAACCGGCTTTGTTTTCCTGAGCAACCTCGACCAGTTGGCGCAGATAAGCGGCTTGGGTCTCTTCGGTTTGCGGGCTGTCGGCAAAGTGAGGCCAACTGTGCTCGCCAAAAGCCGTCATCACCAGCGGCTTTAAAGGAGGTTCAGGTGTGGGGGTCGGAGTCAGAAAAGGGACGGTGGCGCGATGAGAGAAAGCAGGTCGCGAGCTTGAATTTCGCCGAGATGGTTCTGACTTATTTTGATAACGCTTTAAGCGCTCGGCCAGTGCTTCCGGCGTGTCCCAATGTTGGAAAGAAAGAAAATCGACGTAGGGCGCGGTCAAGGTCGGATCACCGGCAGTGGTAGCGGTGACCAAATGGTACGGATCGTGCCGGCGGATCAAGCGGGTGATGTGAGCCAGCCAGACTTGAACCGCCTCATCATCAAACCGGCCCTGCGCGTTGGCCACGTCCTCATCGAGCCCGTTGCGAACATCCCAGGCCAGCAGCGCCGGCTCGTGGCGATAGCGCTGAACGATATAGGCGGTTTGAGTCTCATAGTGAGCGTAATCGGTATAGAGCGGCCGGAAATACAGATCAGGCGTGTCGTTCAAGGTCACAATCAGTTTTAGACCGCGCTCGGTGGCCAGGCGAAACATCGTATCGACTAGAGCAAAAGCGGCTTCGTTGGGGATGGCGTCTTCCGGTTGGCAGGTAAAAAGCGGCTCATACCAGAGAAACAGACGCACCGTGTTAAAGCCGGCCTCTTTCATAACGGTAAATTCATCGACCATCCAGGCCGGGTTAGCCTCACTGAAAAAGCGAGTCCAGGGCGCGTGGCGGGGGTAGTAGTTGACCCCCTTAAGCGTGAACGCCCGACCTTCAAGCCGGAACCCTTCACCATCCACCACTACGAGTTGGGAGGGCTCCGGCGGTGTCGCTGAAAGTGGGCCAGCCGTTGAGGGACCATCGGCCAGACAGGTCACCGGCGTGGGTTTCGGCAAGGCCTCCAGCCGGAGCAGGGCTTCGAGCGCGGGCCGGCGCTGGGGATCGATGGCAAAAGCAGCCTGGTACTGAGTCAAAGCCGCGGCCACATTACCTTGCTCCTCCAGGGAGGCGCCGTAGTTGAAATGGGTGGCGTATTTTTTGCTGAGCAGCGGTTCGGGTCCACAACTTTGATTGGCTTCGATCAGTTGGTCCAGCGTCTCCACCACGGCCGGCCAATTGGTCCCCCAGTTGACGTCGAGATCGGCGCAGGTGACGAATGACGTAGCCGAGGCATCACCAGCCAGGGGCGGCGTTGGCGTTGGTAGAAAAAAGGCCGGCGTGGGAGTAGGAGGTGAGGAAAATGGCGAGGATTGACAGGCGCTCAGAAGCAAGGCTGCAATAATAGTCAGAATTACAGCAAATATTTTGAGCATAGAGGCTGGATTATCGGCGAAGGGGGCCAATTGTCAAATTAATAGCCGCGATCGCCTTGGCGGGGAGGGCAGCCAGTGGGGCAGCGCCAGCTCGGGCTCGAACCGGGTCTCGCCTGGCAGTGGCGTCGAAGAGCGTATCGTAGTCACGCGCTTCTAGATTGATGGCCTCGCCTGGAGGCCCGCGGTTCAAGTCGGCCGGGAGTCGGTGGCCCAACGGGTTCTATCCGAAACTGCGGCTAAGAAAATCGGTCCCGCCGCCACCACGGCTCCCATAGCGATAAAGGCAGCGACCCACGAGCCAATGGTTTGCCCGGAGCCGGTGGCATCTAAAACGATGCCAATAACGATCGGTCCGATAAAAGCGCTGGCAAAGCCCAACAACGATTGAACGGCTAAGCTGGTGCCGCGCTGACCGGGAGCGCTCGTTTCCAAGACACCCGCATACAAAGCCGCGGAGTCACCCTGAACCAACAGCCCGTATAAAATGAGGAGCAAGACCACTACAAAATAGGGCAGTTCCGCCGAAAACCCAATTCCAAAGGCGAAAATCGTGGAGCTGCCCATAATTAGGGTCAGTGTCCGGCGCCGGCCGTAGCGCAGGGCTAATTCCGCGCCTCCAACGCTGGCCCACATCGCAATCAGGGCTACCAAGGCGGCCACGGAAGCCGGAGCCAGGTGGTTTCCCTGTTCCGGCTGAAGGGTTAGACTAAATGTCAAAAAGGCCACCATCCACGAACGGAAGGCAAACAACTCCCACATATGAACCACGTAGGCCAGAATGTAGGCCATCGTCTGACGATTGCGAAACACCGGCCGAAAATCCAACAATTTTGGGGCGGCTCTATTTTCCGCCACAGGAGGATGCGGTTTAAGCGCCAGCATCGCTAGAATCAGCGCCCCGGCAGACCCCAACGCCCCCACTGCAAAGGCCCAGCGCCAGCCCAGCCAGGCGTCGATCTGGCCGGTCGCAAAAAAGGACAGGCTGGTCCCCAAACCAAAGGTAGCCGTATAGAATGAAACGCCTCGGGTTTGAGCCGGTCCATCCAGACGATCCACCAGCGCCTTCAATCCGGGAATAAAAGTGCCGGCCAGGCCCAGACCGGCCAAAGCTCGAAATACCAACGCGGTCCAAAAGCCGTCCGCGAGCCAGGCAAAGCCCAGGGCGGAAACGATGCCCACCCCGGCAAAGATAAGATAGATGCGCCGGGCATCGATCCGGTCCGTCAAGCTCCCCAAGACAGGGACAGCGACGGTGTATCCGGCAAAATAAATCCCGTTGATCCAGCCGGCTTCGGTGTTGGTCAAACGCCAGATCTCAAAAAACCGAGGCAGCAAGGTGGGGAAGGCAAAGATTCCCACCATACTCAACATTTCTGCCAGACACATCGCCAAAACCAGCCGGCGAGCAGACGATGTTTTCCCGGACACGAGCGACATAGAACTAAACCAGGTTCCTTAATTTATTGAGAGTTTCCGTTGAACTTAACCAGGTCATTTGGCCACGAAGGGCAAACGCTCGAGGCAAGAATGAGGCCCTATTATGTCCTGTCTAACCGGCGAGCACAAAAACTTTGGAACAAATTCGGGACCGTAATCGTCATAAGCAACTGGGGGTGAGAAGAAGTTTTGCGCCCGACCGACCGGAGGTGGGCCTCTACGACATTCGACGTAAACCCCGGTCAGTCCAAGCGCGGATCGAGCGGTCACCGGAACGAGTATTTTACCGGATCAAAAATCCGCCTCCAATCCGATTACGCCTCCAGCCATTCTTGATATACTGAGCCTGAGAGTGAAAGAGGCGTTTAATAACGAAAAG
>CALMIS010000237.1 GCA_937864185.1 uncultured Chloroflexota bacterium | reverse complement strand
ACCGGGAATGAAAATGAGTTTTTGGGGGTACTACCCCCCAAGCCCCCCGGCCTGCCTGCGGCGCTATTTTCACAGAAGCGGTGAAGCCGGCAATTTTTGGTTTGTAGGCTTACGCGTTATAATTTGACATTACTCAAAATCAGATAAAATACCGGCATAGTACTAAATACAATAAAATGTTGGACCAAGCCATTCACATCTTGTTAATTGAAGATGATGACGTTGAAGCTGAAGCCGTACAGCGCGCTTTTAAGCAGCGGCACATGCTTAATGCCCTCACCATTGTCCCTGACGGCCTTGAAGCTTTCAAAGTGCTTCGGGGCGAGGAAGGACGGCGGCGCCTGCCCCATCCTTATGTAATCTTGTTAGACCTTAATCTCCCCCGCATGGGCGGTCTGGAATTCTTGCAGGCCGTCCGGCGTGATCCCCAGTTACGAACCAGCACTATCTTCGTCTTTACCACCTCTAACCGGAATGAAGATAAAACAGCGGCTTATAACGAACTGGTGGCCGGCTATCTGGTTAAGTCCAAGGCTGGTCCAAATTTCGAAAATTTAATCGGACTGTTGGATTTCTATCACCGCCTGGCCGAGTTTCCCTTGGAGATGCTATGATGGCGGCCCGGAAAGTTCGCCTGCTGCTCATTGAAGACGACGCGATCGACCGCGAGCTGGTTCGCCGCCACCTAAAGAATGGTTACGAAATTGTTGAAGCCGCAACGGCCCAACAAGGGATAGAGCTAGCCGAGACGGAGGAGATCGACTGTGTCTTGGTGGATTACCGGCTACCGGATGCCAACGGGATCACCTTAATCGATATTTTCTACCGGCGCGATCTCCCCATCCTGGTGCTGACCGGCGAAGAAAACCCGGCGGTTATCGTCGAAGCGATGCAGCGCGGCGCCGAGGACTATCTGGTCAAGAGTGGACTCACCAAACCGGCTTTGGATTACGCCATTCAAAATGCCATTGAAAAGACGCGTATGCGCCACGAGTTAAGAGAGAAGCAAACCGCCCTGGTCAGACAAGCCGAACTGCTCCAAGAGCAAAACCGAAAAATTCGAGCCCTGGCCTCTGAGCTAACGCTGGCCGAACAGCGCGAACGGCGCCGCATCGCTCAAATCCTGCATGACGATCTACAGCAAACTATCCACGGCATTAGCGTCCGGCGCCACATCATCCACCAAAATCTACCGGCGGAGATCCGGAGCCAAATCGAGCCCCATCTGACCGCGATGGATGAACTCATTGAAGCGGCCATTAGCAGCACGCGCTCCCTGAGTACGGATCTCAGCCCCCCAACCATTAAAAACGTGGATTTAACCCTAACCCTAGAGTGGTTAGCCGGTTATATGCAGCGGCTGCACGGGCTGGAAATCTCTCTGGATTTTCAAGATGAGTGCCAAATTACCAGTGAAGATTTACGCGTCTTAATCTTTCAACTGGTGCGAGAACTGCTGTTTAATATCGTCAAGCATGCGGGGGTGCGGCAGGCGAGTCTCACCGTGTTCGAGCGGGATGAACGGCTGCATATTCAAATTTCTGACCAGGGAAAAGGTTTTGACCTCAAGCAACTCTTTGGCGGCGCCCCCGGCCGTCCGGGCTTTGGCCTGTACAGCGTCAAGGAGCGGATCGAGCTTTTTGATGGCCGGTTAGAGATCGAGTCGAGTCTCGGTCAGGGCACCACCAGTACGATTGTTATCCCTAAAGAAAGTGGCCCCACCCTCGCCAAAGAGGAGCATGCCGGAAGCAGCCAGGTGGTGGCCGTCGCTCCGGCGGAAGAGAATTTTGAGTGCGAAGATGACGCGGCCTGAGCTGGCCGAAGGCCCTGAGCTGGCCGAAGGCCCTGAGCCTGGGTTTCGACAGGCTCAACCCACGCGGCCTGAGCTGGTCGAAGGCCCTGAGCGGGTGGTCTTTCTTGAGGTGGTTAGCGGCTCGTCGCTGCCCGGTAGGCCAAAGTAGAGCCGGGTTTGGTCCAGGCCGGTGACACCATTGAGCACGGCAAACTTAACTAACCCGGCCAGGCTGGTAACAGGCAGCTTGTGCATCAAACGGCTGCGATAGGTCTCGACCGTCTTCGCCGAAATAGAGAGGATCTCAGCCGCCTCCACGCTGGATTTCCCTTCCACGACTAACTGAAGGACTTCTCTTTCGCGGCTGCTCAAGCGAGACAAAGGATCGTCTATTCTGTCCCAGCGCGTCCGGCGCCGCTCTATCTCCTCGATGTAGGCTCTGATCGGAGGGCTCAAATAGCGCTGGTCCACCCGGACCGCCTGGAGCGCCTGCACAATTTCGGCACTCGCCCTCTCCTTCAGCAGATACGCTTTCGCTCCGGCCTGCAACGCGCGCAGGATGTGATGCGGCGTTGAATACATAGATAGAATAATGGTCTTTAGCTGGGGCTGGATTTCTTTAAGTTGCCGGGTAGCTTCAATACCGTTAAGCTGGGGCATACTGATATCCATGATCACAATGTCCGGTTGCAGGCGCCGCACTTGCTGCAGAACTTCGTGACCATTAGCCGCTTCGCCCACCACTTGCAGATCCGGCTGCGAACTCAACACCAAACGCACCCCATCGCGAACAATGGGGTGATCATCGGCCACTAAAATTCTAGTTTTCATACGCTGGCAGCCTCCCCTCGCTACTCTGTGTGCCTCTCATCTCTTCTTCTAAAGTCACTTTATCTCGAAGAGATCGTAGCATAGTTTGTTCCTTTTTATCTTATCCAACTGGGTGATCAGCCTCGCACCAGATGAGCGATTTTAAGATAATTCCTTTTTTAAAGACAGAACTACTCACTTGCATATGGGCACGGTGACACCGGTAGGGTAAACTTGAAGCAACGATCAACAATAGTAGAGGCGTAACATTTTACGCCCCTACACCGGGTAAGGGTATTTTCAGGGGAGGTCAACAGTCCTTATCGGAACGATAGCCAGCGATGAAAATCCCTACCCGCCACCTCCGGCGACATTGGGGGAAGGTGGAGGCGGGGGTATTTTCAGTGGAGTTCAGAAGATGTTACCAACCATGGGCAGCCAACATACTAAGGTCTTAAATAAGGTTATCAGCTTTCAAGTAACCGACAGTTTGAGTCGTCAGGCTCTGCACCAACACATAGCCACCATGCAAGAAGCCATTGAACAGTGGGGCAAGATCAGTCTCTTGTTAGAAATTCACGATCTTTCCCGGCTCGATCCCACGATAGCCTGGCGCGATGTCAGGCTTTTAGCTCAGCGGGGTGAGGCTATTAAGAAGGTAGCGGTGATCATCTCGGGCACGGCTCAAGCCATCATCATCGGTCTAACCGACTTATTCCATCAAGCTGAAGTCAGACAATTCGAACCCGCGCAAAAACAAGCCGCGCTGCACTGGTTGGTTAGTTAATCAAACAATTAATGGAGAATCTAATGGATGAAATTAAATGCATTGAGTTTGGCAATAGTGCTTCAGCCGGATTTTATGAGTGTGCCGATTGTGGCTACCAAATGCCGCTAGAGGGCATTATGCTCCTGCCAATTTGTCCTAACCTGGACAAATCGGCTCATGCCAAGAAGTGCTGGCTTGTGCTCGAAGGGGAGTTTGAGCCGACTCACTTACCGGAAAAGTAACTCACTTTGACTCCGGCGGTCCTCTTTAATTCACCCGGTCAGCGCTCGAAAATTAGCTCAGGGAGATAACCCTCATTCACTCGTTCAGGTGTGTCGCGGCAGCGCTTAAGATGGTAAGGTAAAGGGGAGCAGAAATTGGGATCGAAGGGGAATCTGAAGTGAAAGTATCTTTTCAATAAATCACGGTAGCGTGGCTTGAGCCTGTCGAAACCCACGGTCTTTGACCAACTCAGGCCGCGTTTACCCCGGAATATTGAGAAGATACAAGCGAAAGGAGTAAATGATGACTCACCATAACCCACATTTGTTGTCGTCCAGTACCATTACCGGCGACAAAGTAAAAAACATGCAGGACGAACAATTAGGCGATATCAAAGACTTGATGATTGACTTGAGCAGCGGGCGGATTGCCTACGCCGTGCTCTCATTTGGTGGCTTTTTGGGCCTAGGCGATAAACTATTTGCCGTGCCCTGGCCAGCCTTGACTCTGGATGCCGATGATAAGATGTTCGTTCTTAATATCAGTAAGGACCGCCTGAAGCATGCCCCCGGCTTTGATAAAAATAACTGGCCGGATATGGCCAGCCAGCAGTGGGGGCGGGAAATCTACCAATACTATGATATCGAGCCGTATTGGTAGTTAACCGGCTAATTCTTAGTTCGCCAAGGCCCATCAATGAGGTTCATTGATGGGCCTTTTTTTATTTCAGCATGTGGCCGGTGGCGATAAAGCGAGTGTGCCAGTCGAAAGCCTCCTCCAACAAGTGCGGCGTCTGTTTGCCGGGCGACATGGCTAAAGCGCGTTGAAAATATTCACTCAACGCGGCTTTGTAGTCGGGGTGAGCGCAGTGGTCGATGACCACTCTGGCCCGCTGTTTGGGTGACAGGCCCCGCAGATCGGCCAGGCCTTGCTCGGTCACCATAATCTGGGTATCGTGCTCCGTGTGATCAACGTGCGACACCATCGGCACAATGGCCGAAATTGCCCCATTTTTAGCCGTCGAGGGCGTCATGAAGAAGGACAGGAAGGCATTGCGGGCAAAATCCCCGGAGCCACCCACCCCGTTTTGAATCTTAGTGCCGACGATGTGGGTGGAGTTGACGTTGCCATAAATATCGGCTTCAACCATGCCGTTCATGGCAATCACGCCCAGCCGGCGAATGACCTCGGGATGGTTGCTAATCCCCGTTGAGCGCAGAATGATCTTATCGTGATAAAAATCGATGTTGGCATTGAAGCGGTCCAGAGCCGCCGGACTTAGCGAGAAAGCCGTCGCCGAGGCCGATCGCAGCGTGCCTGAGTCCAGCATATCGAGCATGCCGTCCTGAATAACTTCGGTATAGGCGGTCATATTCTCAAAACGGCTCTCTTGCAGACTCAGCAAGACCGCGTTGGCAATATTGCCCACCCCGGACTGGAGCGGCAGCAGGGTTCGGTCCGGTAGACGCCCTTTTCTAACCTCGTGGTCTAGAAAGTCGAGCAGATGCTCGGCGATCCGCTGCGAGACCTCGTTGGGCGGGCTAAACGGGCTGTTGCGGTCGTCATCATCGGTCTCAACAATGGCGATGATTTTATCCGGGTTGCAACGCAAATAAGGCTCACCGATGCGATCATCGGCGTGGAGAATGGGGATCGGCTGGCGGTGTGGGGGATCGCTGGTCCCGTAGTAAATATCGTGCATGCCTTCCAGTTTTTCGTTTTGCCAGGCGTTGACTTCAAGGATAACCTTCTCGGCATGATCCAACCAGGTTTTGTTGTTACCCAGCGAACTGGACGGCACTAACCGACCATCCTCGCCAATGGCGGTCACCTCGATGATGGCAAAGTCGAGCTTGCCCAAAAAGCCGTACCCCACATACTGAGGGACGTGGCTCAGATGCAAATCGACATACTCGATGTCGCCGGCATTGATGCGCTTCCGGGTCACCGGTTCGGATTGGTACGGTAGGCGCAAGCGCATGGCGTCGGCCATAGCCAGCGCTCCATCGAGTTCCGGGGAAGTAGAAGCGCCCGTCCAAACGCCAATTTGGTAAGGTTTACCCTCGATGTGGGCCCGGGCAATCTGCAAAGCGAGCGCTCGTGGAACCGCTTTGGGATAGCCACTGCCGGTGAAGCCGCTCATGCCCACATTGGCTTCATCGGTAATGAAACCGGCTGCTTCTTCGGCAGACATAATTTTGCGACGCAAAGCTTTGTTTTGGATCCGGGACATGGTTTTTACTCCTTTGAGAGGATGCTTTTAAGTATTGAAAATTAACCTGGAATGGAAATCGTTCGTAGTAACCGCTTTAGCGGTCCTGGCGCGGCTGAAGCCGCTACTACGAACTTATTTACAAGGACGGCTTTTTAGGCCAGGTGAAACGAAACGTAGCCCCCTGTCCGGCCGTGGAGCTGAGGCTGATCGTACCGCCTTGAGTCTCAACCGTTTTCTTAACAATAGCCAGCCCTATACCGCTCCCCTCCACCTCATCCCGAGGGCGCAGCGTTTGAAAGAGTTGAAAAACCCGTTCGTGATAGGCGGGGTCGATACCCGGTCCATCATCTTGAACCGTAAACTCAATATAAGCACCCAGATCGCGGGCAGTCACCTGAATCTGGCCGTGAGGGCGATGGTGATGCTTGATGGCATTTTGGAGCAGATTGCGGAAAACCAGTTCCAGCGGAGTCCGGTAGGTGATCAATTTGGGCAGTCCAGGACCAATAGTAATCACAAAGCCGGTCGGTGGCTCTAGGAGATCAATGACTTCTCCTAATAAAGCGCCCGTATCCACTTCGCTGACTTCGCTGTAACGGCGACCGGCCCGTGAGTAGGCCAACAAATCATCCAACATCTGCTCTAGCCGGGTGATCCGGCCTTGCATCTTTTCCAGGTGGCGGAGTGACGGTTCCGGCAAGAGGGGGCCGGCATCTTCGGCAATCCAACCGGCCAAATGCTGGATGGCGCGCAGCGGAGCTTTAAGATCGTGCGAAGCCACGTAAGCAAATTGGTCCAACTCTTTGAGCGAGCGCTCCAACTCGGCGGTCCGTTCGGCCACGCGCTGCTCCAACAAATCATGACTCTGGCGTAGGGCGGCTTCGGCCCGGGTGCGCTGCATAAACTGGCCCAGGTTTCGCCCAACCGCCGTCATCATATTGAGCAAAGGCAGATCCGGCTGGACTGCTTGGCGGGAGAACAAGCTGACAACCCCCAAACAATTGTCACCGTCAAGGATAGGAAAGGCGATCTTGGTACACAGCCCTAACTTGAGGGCGGCTTCAAAACGGACAAAGCCGAGATCTTGCTGCAAGTCGGTGCTCCAGACCGGCCGGCGCTGCTGCCAGATTCGGCCCGGTAAGCCTTGTCCCGACTTGAACGCTTGTTGGCGCGTGATCTGCTCAAATTCCCGGGCGGCCTCGGAGGTGTGAGGCGTGTAAAAGGCCACGCACTGCAAGGGAAGAGAATTGCCCTCCGCCGGCAGCCACAGCTCGCAAATATCAGCTTCCAGATTTTGGCAAAGGGCTTGTAAGATGCGCGGCCCGGCCTCGGACAGCGATTTGGCTTCAGCCAGCACTCGGCTGATCGCGTGTTCGGCGGCCAAGCGTTGCCTGGCTTTCACCCGGTCGGTGATGTCCAGCCCTGAAGGTACCAGATAGGTGACCTGCCCCTGGGCCTCGAAAACGGGGGCCAGCATAAAATCGATGATGATATAGCGATCCTCGCTTAAGCGAATGGTCACATCATAACGCGACCGTTCGCCGGCTCTCCCCCGCTCGATGGCAGCACGTAGTTGAGCCTGAACTTGCGGTGAGTAAGACCACCAATAGGCCGTTTCAAAGGGTTTGCCCAGGACATCCCCGGCTTGCAGTGAGGCGGCTTCCAGCGCGGCCCGGTTAGCCTCAATCAAGACACCGTCCGGGGTCATTAATCCCACAAAAGTAAACAGGTTATCAATAATATCCCGGGCGCGCTGCTCGCTTTGGCGCAAGGCCGCTTCGACCCGGCGGCGCTCGGTGGTTTCAACCGCCACAATATTGATGCCGACGACCTGGCTCTGGTCGTCGGTCAGCGGCAACCAGCTCTCGCGCCAGGAACGCTCGACGCCCGGCCGGGCCGGGGTTTCTCCACTTAACTCGATATCAAGGACCGGTTGGCCGGTTGCCAGGATCCGGCGCAGAACCGGTTCTACGTCATCGGCTAGTTTGGGCACAATCTCGCGCACGGTTCGGCCCAAATGCTCTTCGATGGAAGGGCCGTTGATCTCCGCCAGATGCCGGTTGATCCGAACAAAACGGAGATCTGTGTCCAGCACGCCCAGACCGACGCCGGCCGAATTGTAGATTGTTTCCAGTTCCAGCAACCGCTGCTGCGAGAGCGCTTCACTCTTTCGCAAAGCCGTCTCTATCTGCCGGCGGGCGGTCACATCGCTAAAGACGGTGTAGACCTGATAGGGCCGGCTCTCACCCTCTTTAAACTGAGGGACCGCATGCACGGCTAACCAGCGATGTTCATTCAGCTTGGGATTGAAAATGCCCATTACAAAGCTATCCACCGGCTGGCCGGTGCGCAAGGCGACCATAGCCGGGTGCTCTTCACCGGGCAAATCTGAACCATCGGCCCGAAAGGCGCGCCAACGGGGGTCGAGCGAGGTGCGACCCTGCATTTGGGCCAGGGTTAAGCCAAGGATGTGTTCGGCGGCTCGATTAGCCGTGACAACGGCTCCCGTCTGGTTCTGAAAAACTACGCCTAGCGGCATCGACTCAAATAGAGTGTAAAAATCCCGATCGTGGCCCTCAAAAGGGGAGGCAAACCGGGCCGATGAAGGTTGACCATCCATAACTAGACTCATTGCTGACTGATAGACCTGGAGATTATAGTGCATTTATTCAATCGTGTTAATTCTGAGCCCAATCGTTCCAGGATGGCGGGTTTATTCTTTCAGTTTAGGCTCATTGCCCCTTGTCATCACCCAGCCGGGTGAACCAGGACCACCACTCGGCGACGGAAACAAAAATAAAAATAGCTCAACCGGGTATAACCCTTTCACCCCTATGAGTATAGAGAAAAGCCTTAAAAAGGGTTATGCTGGAACAGCAAGCTGTGTCGTTTGCCAATTTTTTAATATACAGGAGAAAAATAATGTTGAAGTGGATGATTTTTCTTTTATTCGGGGCGCTGGCTGCGGCCCTATTCGGTCTGGGCGGCATCACTAATTCAGCCTCCCATACTGAACATCTCCTCTTCTCTTTGTACTCTGTTATCTTCTTAGCTTCCTTGATTTTGGGTTTAGTTATTCAACGTTAAGTTTAGAATACTTCACTTTTTAAACTGGTCGTAATGCTTCAAAGGGCAAAGGGAGTGGTTTAGAAATCAAACGCTTAAGATTATGAGGATTAACTAAAATGGCTGAAAAACTATGTGCTTTATTAGGTCTAAACACCGTCGCCGGATTGGGGCGGCGGCTCCTTGAGGCAGAAATTAGACAAGACTCTAAAAACGCCAATTTGTACTATCTTCGTTCAAAACAACACGGCACGGAGGCGATGACTCTCGCTTACGCCCTCTCCCTCTTAGCCAAAACTTATCAGCATCACCCCATCTTTTTCCGTCCCGAGCGCTCCTGGCGAGTGGTTGACGATCTTTAGAGTCAGTCGACCACCAGAGCAGACAAAGGGAGCCGGACGCTCCTCTGAAAATAGGTTCGTAGTAGCGGCTTTAGCCGCGTCAGGACCGCTAAAGCGGTTACTACGAACATTTTTCATTACTTGGTGTCGTCCCAATAGGGACTGTCCGACTCCCTGTTTAGCTGACAGTAGGATATGGAAGTAGAGGCAGAGCCGGCTCCGCAGGCAAACCTTGAGTTGCCCTTAGTTACAATAAAGGAAGAAAAGCTATGTTTCATCGAATATTGGTCCCCTTGGATGGCTCGACGCTGGCCGAATGTGTTTTACCCCACGTCGTTGCTTTAGCTGAAGCCACCGATGCGGCGGTGACGTTGGTTCACGTCGTGGAACAAACCACCTCCTCGGAACAACAAGCCCGCCCCATCGATCCGCTAAGTTGGCGTTTTCGCCAGGCCGAGGCGAAGTCTTATCTCAACAGCATTACCTCACAACTGCGCGAAGCTGACTTGAGGGTCCCGATTGACACGGTTTTGCTCGAAGGGCAACCGGCCGAGCGAATCGTGGAGTTGGCTCACAATGCCGACGTCGATCTCATCGCCTTGAGCAGCCACGGTCGGACCGGCCTGAGTGGTTGGAACGTAAGCAGTATCGTGCAACGCATCCTGCTGCGCGCTTACACCTCGGTGTTCATTGCCCGGGCCTACCAAGACAAACCGCTGACCACCTCGAGTTCGGGCTATCAGCGGATCTTGGTTCCCCTGGATGGATCTCAACGCGCTGAATATGTGCTGCCCCTCTTAGGTATTCTGGCCGAGAAACACAGAGCCAAGATTCTGCTGGCCCATGTCGTGGCTCAGCCGGAGATGCCGCGCCGGGCGCCCTTGACTCGGGAAGAGACTGAACTGGGCCAGCGCTTGATCGAACTCAATCGCGAGTACATGGTTGGTTACTTTGACCACCTGAAATCCCGCCTGCCCGAGCGGATAGAAACCCAAATCTTGGTTGATGACAACACCGTCGCTGCCCTGCATAGCCTGGCTGAAGGTGAAGCCGTGGACCTGGTTATCTTAACCGCCCATGGTTACTCGGCCATCCGCAAGTATCCATACGGTCAGGTCGGGATCAGCTTTATTACGTATGGCACCACGCCTCTGCTCATCATTCAAGATCTGCCTCAAAAGGCTCTGGAGGCCGAGGCTGCCGAAGGCGTCTCTTCACAGGAAACACAACCGGTTCGGACCCCAATCTATGACAAACCCAGTATCTAAGATGATGAGTGCTAGCACCCAGGAAACGCTTCAAGCTCCTAAGACCGCCAGCCGGTTGGAGCAAAAAGCAGGACAACTGGCGAAAAGTCACACTTTGGGGTCAACCCCTTTTTCCGAACGCAGTTTCATCGGCCGGCTAGACTGGCAGAAACAGCAGTTAAAAGCAGCCCACCGCTACTTTCAACAAAGCGCTGCCACCGAATTAACGCTCTCTTACGCGGCCGAATGGCTGCTGGATAACTTTTACGTGGTCCAGCAGGTGGTGCGCCAAATAGACGAAGATTTACCACCCGGTTTTTACCGCCGCTTACCCAAACTCGCAGCCGGCCCCGAGCCGGCCGGCTTGCCGCGCATTTATGCCCTGGCCAAGGAACTGGTCCTGATAGAGCAAGCCCAGCTTGATCGAGAACGCATCCAGCAGTTTGTGCAGGCGTATCAGGCTCTCACCCCGCTGACGATGGGCGAAATTTGGGCTCTGCCCATTATGCTTCGTTTTGTCTTGTTAGAGAGTCTGGCCCAAGCGGTCAATCGGCTCACCGGGGTTAGCGATAACGCCGCTGCCGACCAACCGGCCTTTCACCTGGCTTTTGATATCCCTCCAGCCGATGTCGTGGCCCACGCGATCCCTGCCTTGCGGCTTTTGGCCGTTCAAGATTGGAAAGAGTTTTTTGAAGAGCTCAGTCTGGTTGAACAGATCCTGCGCCAGGATCCGGTTGGGGTCTATCCCTCCATGACCTTTGCGACTCGAAACCGGTACCGCAAGGTGATCGAGGACACAGCCCGCTACAGCAACCAATCCGAAGTGGAACTGAGCCGGGTCGTCGTTCGCCTGGCCGCCTTAGCCCTGGCCCAAGATGGCCGGCCCAAACCGCGCTTCTCCTCGCCGGCTAAAGATAGGCCGTGGCGCGGTCTGGATTTGGACCCGCGAGCGCATGTCGGTTACTACCTGGTGGATGAGGGCTTAGAAACCTTCGCCCAGCAAATTGGTTATCACCCGCCCGCCACCGAACGACTGCGCCGGACGGTGCTGGCTCATCCGACGTCTTTTTATCTGGGCGGGGTGACCGGCCTGAGCCTGCTGGTCCTGGCCGGGATGATGGCTTACGCCTGGACGCATAGCGGCTCGCTGCTCCAAACCGTGATCGCGGGGCTGTTCGCGTTGATCCCGGCCGTCACGATTGGGGTCAATATCATTAATTGGCTGGTGACGTTTAGCCTTGAACCAAGAGTTCTGCCGAAGTTGGACTTTAAAGAGGGCATTCCCGCCCAGTGCCGGACGATGGTGGTAGTCCCGGCTATGCTCACCAGCCCGGCCGAGGTTGAATCGCTGTTGTCGCAGTTAAAGCTGCACTACCTGCGCAATCCCGACCCGCTGCTCACTTTTGCCCTCTTAACCGACTACACCGACGCCGAGCAAGAGCATCTCCCGGAGGATGAAGCCCTCATCGAGCAGGCCAAGCAAGGGCTGGTAGCGCTGAATCAACAGTACGAGCATGCCCCGTTTTATCTTTTTCACCGCCGTCGGCTGTGGAACGAAAGCGAAAACGCCTGGCTGGGCTGGGAACGGAAACGGGGCAAGCTGCATGAATTCAACCGCCTGCTGCGCGGCGACAAAACGACCAGTTACGAAGTCACCCTCGGCAACCTGACCGTTTTGTCTTCAATCAGATATGTGATCACCCTGGACGCCGATACCATCTTGCCCCGCGATAGCGCCGGCCAGTTGGTGGCGACCTTGGCCCATCCTCTCAACCAGGCGCGAATGGACCCGGTCAGTGGCCAAGTAACGGCCGGCTATACCATCTTGCAGCCGCGCACCCAAATCACGGCCACCAGCGCTAACCAGTCACGCTTTACGCGCATCTTTGCCGGCGACACCGGCCTTGACTTGTATACGCTGGCCGTCTCGGATGTCTATCAAGACCTGTTTGGGGCCGGAATCTACGTCGGCAAGGGGATCTACGATGTGGACGCTTTTGAAGCGAGCCTGGCTGGTCGCGTGCCGGAAAACAGTCTGCTCAGCCACGACCTGTTCGAAGGCAGCCACGGTCGGGCCGGGCTGGTGACCGATATTATTTTGTATGAGGATTATCCACCCCACTATCTGGTGCATATCCGCCGCTCGCATCGCTGGACCCGAGGCGATTGGCAGCTCTTGCCCTGGCTGTGGCCCCAAGTGCCCACCGCCCGAGGCCAGCGGGTGGCCTCGCCCCTGGCCTTGATTGATCGGTGGAAGATTTTCGACAATTTACGCCGGAGCTTACTGCCGCCAGCGCTGCTGTTTTTCTTTCTGGCCGGCTGGTTGTGGCTACCCGGTTCACCCTGGGTTTGGACCTTGCTCGGGCTGCTGACCCCGGCCTGGGCCTTCTTGACCAGCCTACTAGGCGGCCTGGGGCACCTGCTAACCGGCGGCACCTGGCTCGAACTGCGCCGCTCGGTTCAGGAAAATGTTCTACGCTGGTTGCTGGCCGTGGCTTTTCTACCCTATGAAGCCGCCCTTAATCTCGATGCTATCTTCACCACCCTGGCCAGGTTGACCACGCGGCGGGAAATGCTCCAATGGACGACAGCCGCCCATACGGCTCGGCTTTTTGGCCGGGAGGTCAGGTTAAGGGTAACCCGCCAGCAGATGATCTCGGCCATCCTTGTCTCCGGCACCCTGGCCTTCTTCATTTTTCTGATCAATCCCAATGCGCTGCCGGCCGCTTTTCCTCTGCTGCTGGCCTGGTTGCTGTCGCCGGAAATTGCTTACTGGATTAGTCGCCCTTTACAGCGCCCGCGCCCGCCGCTATCCGAGGATCAACGCCGGCAGTTGCGCACCTTGGCCCGGCGCACCTGGCTCTTTTACGAGCAGTTCGTGGGGCCGCAAGACAACTGGCTGCCCCCGGACCATTTTCAGGAAACACCGCGCGGCGTGGTCGCCCACCGCACCTCACCGACCAACGTCGGGCTGTTTTTACTCTCCGTGCTCAGTGCCTATGATTTTGGCTATCTCGATCCCCTGGAAGCGGTTTTACGTTTGCGCTCCACGTTCGACACTTTGCACCGACTGGAACGCTATCGCGGCCACTTTCTGAACTGGATCGATACCCAATCGCTGCTACCGCTGCCGCCGCGGTACGTTTCCACGGTTGACAGCGGTAATTTAGCCGCTTGTTTCCTGACCCTGAACCAGGGCCTGGCCGATATCGCCGACCGGCCCCTGTGGCGCTGGGCCCAGTGGCAAGGCTTGTCGGATACTCTGGCCCTGTTAGAAGAGTGGATCACCGACGGGGGCCCGGACCAGGCCGAGAGGCTGGCTCCGGCCTTACGCGAGCAGTTGGCGCTGATGTCGGCGCGCATCGAGGCGGAGCGTACCCGGCCGGAGCAGTGGACCGCCCTTCTGACTCAACTCCTCGAGCAAGATTTAGTCCAACTTGACCGGCTGGTCCTCGACTGGATTGAGACCGAGGGGCACGCCCTGGATGCCGGCCGCCTGCACACCCTCCACCGGGGCCTGGAGCGCTTCCACCATCATCTGGAAAGTATGGACCGCTATCTCAAGCTGCTACTGCCCTGGCTGCCGGCGCTGCACCGGCCTCCCACCCTTTTCAGCCAGCCTGAGCAGCTTGAACCGGCCCTGGCCAGCGCCTGGCAGACTCTGACCGAAAGCTTGCCCGCGGAGGCAACGCTTACCTTGAGTGAGATAACCGAGGCCTGTAAGCAGGGGCGAGAACAGCTCGCGGCCGTAGTTGAGCGGCTGTCGGCCGACGGCGAGCCGGCCAGCGAGGCGCGGGCCTGGTGCCGGGCCTTGGAGAGCGACCTGCTCGACGCGGCTCGCCGGGTGCAACACCTGCGAACCGAGATCGAGTCTCTGAGCCAAGAAGCGGAGACCTTTTTGCAAGAGATGGATTTCGAGTTTCTTTATCACCAACAGCGCCAGGTGTTCCATATCGGCTACAACCTTGACATCGGTAAGCTGGACGGAAACTATTACGATTTGCTGGCCTCCGAAGCTCGGATTGCCAGCCTGGTGGTCATTGCCAAAAACGAAATCCCGCTACGCCACTGGCTGCATTTGGGCCGGCCGGTGCGGTATCTGGCCGAGGGGCAGACCTTGCTTTCCTGGAGCGGCACCATGTTCGAGTACCTGATGCCCGCCTTGCTGATGCGCACCTATGAGGGGACCCTGATGGCCCAGAGTCTTGATGCCGCGGTGGAGTACCAGGTGGCCTACGGTCGCCGGCAAGGCACCCCCTGGGGCATCTCCGAGTCCGGCTACTACGCCTTCGACGGCAGTCAAAACTATCAATACCGGGCCTTTGGGGCGCCAGGCTTGGGCCTGAAGCGCGGTTTGGGCGAGGATTTGGTCATTACGCCCTACGCCTCGCTGTTGGCCCTGCCCTTTGTCCCCGCCGCTGTGGTTGAAAATATCCAACACTTAACCCGGCTCAAGATGATGGGCCGCTACGGCTTGTACGAAGCGATGGATTATACGCCGGCCCGCTTGGCGTTGGGTCAGGAGTATGGCATTATCGCCTCTTATATGGCCCACCATCAGGCTATGATTATACTTTCCCTGGTCAATTACCTGCACGACGAAGTCATGATCGAGCGATTTCATCGTGACCCCCGCATCCAGAGCATCGATCTGTTGTTGCAAGAGCGGATTCCCACCAGCGCGCCCGACGAAGCCTTAACCGAGACCGAGGGCACGCCCCAGCCGGCCGGCCCCGTGGCCGAACCGATTTTACCGTGGGAAATAACCAGCCTGGCTCACCTGCCCCAGGTACATTACCTGTCGAACGGGCGCTACGGCTTGCTCTTCACCGCGGCCGGCAGCGGCTACGGACGCTGGCAGGAGACCATGCTGACCCGCTGGCGGGCTGACTCGACGCTGGATGATTGGGGTAATTGGTTTTATATCCAGGACCTGGACAACGGCGCGCTGTGGTCGGCCGGTTACCAACCCACCGCCGCCAGTCCGGAGCATTACCGGGTCATATTCCATCCCCATATGATCGAAATTCAACGCCGCGACCACGATCTGGCCGTCAGTATGCAGGTCACGGTGGCGCCCGAGGACGATGTCGAAATTCGCACGATCACCCTAACCAACGACAGCGACCGGCCGCGTCGGCTGCGGTTGGCCACCTATGGCGAGGTCGTCCTGACCAGCCAGGGCGCCGATGAAAGACACCCGGCTTTTGCCAAGTTGTTTGTGCAAAGCGAGTACCTGCCGGACTCCAAGGCCTTGCTCTTCCGGCGCCGGCCCCGCTCCGCAAGTGAGGCGAGCGTCTTCTTGGCCCACACCCTGACGGTGGATTCAGAGCAAACCCTGGACCAAACATACGAGAGCAGCCGGGGCCACTTTCTGGGCCGGGGGCGGACCACGCGCACCCCGGCCGCCCTGCTCCAAGACGATGGCTTCAGCCGCTCGGTGGGGGCGACGCTGGACCCGATCTTTGCGCTCAGTGAAACGGTACTTCTGGAGCCGCGCAGCTCGGTTAACGTGGTGGCTTTGACCCTGGTGGCTGAAACACGCCAGACGGCGCTGGAGTTGGTCGAGCGCTATCGCCGGCGACCTGTGGTTGAACGGGCCTTTAGCCAGACCCGGACCCAGAGCGAGCGAGAAATGCGCCAACTGGACTTTGATACGGCGCTGTTTAGGCATGCCCATCAGCTCTTGGGGTTGCTCCTCTATCCTCACTCCGCCCGGCGGGCCGACCCGGCGATCCTGGCCGCTAATCAAAAAGGACAATCGGGGTTGTGGGGCTTTGCGATCTCGGGCGACTACCCGCAGTTATTGATGCTGCTGGAAAGCGACGATGATCTGCCCCTGATCCGGAAACTGCTCAGACTCCATACCTATTGGACCAATCGCGGGCTGAAAATCGACCTGGTCATTCTCAACCAACAACCTTCCGGCTACGATCAGGCCTTGCAAGGCGATCTCTTCCGCATGATCCAGCGGGCCGGGCTCGACAGCCGGCTCAATCAGCGGGGGGGCATCTTTATCCTGCGGGCCGGCCAAATGAGCGAGGCTGACACCATCCTCCTCCAAAGCGCGGCGCGAGTGATTCTCAGAGGCGGGCAAGGGAGTTTGGCGGACCAATTGAGCGGCCTGTATGAGTCGCCGGCTCGCCTGCCCGAGCACCTGCCTGTCCTCTCTCCGACGACGCCCCTCTCGATGTCGCCGCTCCGTCGCCCGGATAAGCTTCAGTTTGATAACGGTTACGGTGGCTTCAGCCGGGATGGCCGGGAGTACTTGATCTATCTGGAACCGGGCCAGACCACGCCCGCGCCCTGGATCAACGTGATCGCCAATGAAGAGTTCGGCTTCCTGGTCTCGGAGACGGGCGGCGGATATACCTGGGCCCTCAACAGCGGCGAGAATCGCCTCTCGGTCTGGCGCAATGATCCAACCGGGGATAAACCGAGCGAAGTCCTTTACCTGCGTGATGAAGAGACGGCTAAAGTCTGGTCGCCCACGCCTCAACCGGCCCCCGCTCCGGCGCCGTATCTGGTCCGGCATGGGCCCGGTTATTCCATCTTTGAGCATCACAGCCACGGCTTGCGGCAACAGCTTCGCCTCTTTACCGTCCCCGAGGCGCCGGTCAAAATCGTCCAACTCCGGCTGACCAATGATCTGAAACGCGAGCGGCGGATTACGGCGACCTACTATCTGGAGTGGGTGCTGGGCGTCGACCGCCAATCCAGCCAGCAGTATATTGTAACCGAGTACGACCAGGACAGCGGTGCGCTTTTGGCGCGCAATCCCTATAACGTTGAGTTTGGCCAGCGCGTGGCGTTTGTGGCCGCCAACAAAGCTCTCCACAGCCTGACTGCCGATCGAACCGAATTTCTAGGCTGGCTGGGCGGTTTGGCCCAGCCAGCCGGCTTGCGCCGTGTCGGCTTGGAAGGGCGCACCCACGCCGGCCTAGACCCCTGCGCGGCTCTACAACTCCATCTTGATTTGCCGCCGGGCGGCAGCGAAACGATCTATTTTCTGGTGGGCCAGGGCACCGATCAGGCGGAGGCTCAAGCCTTAATCCGGCAGTACCAGCAACCGGCTCAGGTGACGGCAGCCTGGCAGGCGGTGCAGTCGCTTTGGACCTCGATTCTTGAAACTGTGCAGGTGGATACACCCGATCCGGCCCTGAACTTGTTGCTCAATCGCTGGTTGTTGTACCAAAGCCTGGCCTGCCGGGTGTGGGGCCGTTCCGCCCTGTACCAATCGAGTGGCGCCTATGGCTTCCGCGATCAGCTCCAGGATGTGCTGGCTTATCTGCACAGCCGGCCCGATTTGGCCCGCGAGCAGATCTTGCGGGCAGCCCGCCACCAGTTCAGCGAAGGCGATGTCCTCCACTGGTGGCATCCCCCTTCGGGCCGGGGGGTGCGGACCCGCATCCGCGATGACTTGCTGTGGCTGCCGTATGTGACCGCGCACTACGTCGCCGTGACCGGTGACGAGTCTGTCCTCCAGGAGCAGATTCCTTTCCTGAAAGGCCAACCTTTACCGGAAGATGAGGATGAACGTTATGGGCAGTACGACTCCAGCGCCGAAACTTACCCGCTGATCGAACACTGCCGCCGGGCCCTGACTCAAGGCGACCGCCGGGGCTGGCACGGCTTGCCGTTGATGGGCAGCGGCGATTGGAACGATGGCATGAATCAGGTCGGCAGCGAGGGACGGGGCGAAAGCGTCTGGCTGGGCTGGTTTCTCTTCCGCACCTTGAGTGACTTTGCCAATCTGTGCGATCGCCTGGTCCAGCCCGAGCCGGCGGCGGAGTATCGCCAGCAGGCCGACTCGCTGCGCCAGGCTCTGGAGACTAACGCCTGGGATGGAGCCTGGTATCGGCGCGCCTATTACGATGATGGCACGCCGCTCGGCTCGGCTCAAAACCGGGAGTGCCAGATCGATGCTATTGCTCAGTCGTGGGCGGTCATCTCCGGTGCGGCCGACCCGGCGCGGGCTCGTCAGGCGATGCGATCCGTCCTGGAGCGCTTGATCCGCTGGGATGAGCGGCTGATCCTGCTCTTCACCCCGCCGTTCGACCAGACACCGCGGAACCCCGGCTATATCAAAGGTTATCTGCCGGGGGTGCGCGAAAATGGCGGGCAGTATACGCACGCCGCGCTGTGGACCATCTGGGCTATGGCCCTCCTGGGGGAGGGCGAGCAGGCGGTCGATCTCTACCGGTTGATCAATCCCATCTACCGGACCGATACGCCGGCCAAAGTGGCTCAGTACCAGGTGGAACCCTACGTCATTTCGGCGGATGTCTACAGCGTGCCGCCCCATACCGGTCGAGGGGGCTGGACCTGGTATACCGGCTCGGCCAGTTGGATGTACCGCTTGGGCCTGGAAGCGATTTTAGGCTTGAAGCGCGCGGGCGACGAACTATGGCTTGAGCCGTGCTTGCCCAGGGATTGGCCGGGGTATCGTTTGACTTACCGCTACGGCAAAAGCTGTTATAAGATCGAGGTCGATAACCAGGCCGGAGTCAATCGCGGCGTCAAACAGGTCTGGCTCGACGGTAAAATTGTCTCGGACGGAAAAATCCCTCTGCGGTCAGACGGTCGAGTTTACCAGGTTAAAGTAGTATTGGGGTAGCGCTCACTGCGGCGTTAAAGAAGGCATGCTTTTCTGGACTACCGTTACCATCACAATTTTGTTGATGATTGCCGCCAACGCGCTGTATGTCGCCGCGGAGTTTGCTACTGTCAGTGCCCGGCGATCCCGGATCAAAGAGATGGCCGAGTCGGGTAACCGGCTGGCAAAGATGCTGCTGCCCGTGGTCCAGGACAAAACCGCCCTGGATGATTACGTGGCCGCTTGCCAGGTGGGCATTACGCTCTCGTCCCTGGTGCTGGGCGCCTATGGGCAGAGTGCTATTGCCGCGGCCCTCGCGTCGACCCTGGCCGGTTGGGGTTTCTTCGCCGACTTGGCGGCGCTTTCGATCTCAACCGGGCTGGTGCTTATCCTGCTGTCCACCCTACAGGTGATGTTTGGCGAGCTCTTACCCAAATCGGTGGCGCTTCAGTATCCGGAGCGGCTGGCGCTGTTGACGGTGGTGCCGCTGCGCTGGTCGCTGTTTGTCTTTCGCCCTTTGATTTGGTTTCTTAACGGCAGTGGTAATCTGATTCTGAGCCTCCTTAGGGTGGACTATGATCAGGCTGAAGAGCATGTTCACTCGCCTGAAGAGATCGAGCTGGTGGTTAGTGAGAGTCACGAAGGGGGCTTGCTCGATGCGCAAGAGCGGCAGTTGCTCCGCAACGCCCTGCATTTACGCGGTCTCATTGCCCGCCAGGTGATGATTCCCCGCACGCAACTTGTGGCGGCTCCGATTGAGGAGAGCGTTGAAACGCTGCTGCAACTGGCCGTCGATGAGGGCAAAACCCGCATTCTAGTCTATCAGAAAACCCTGGACGACGTCATTGGCTTCGTTCACCTGAAGGATCTGTTTCGGCTGTACCTGGCCGGCGAGACAAAATCAGATTTGGCGCTCCGGCCAGTGGAGCAAGTGCCTGAAACGTTGCCCGTCTGGCAGGTCTGGGATAGGCTCAACCGCAAGCACCAGTACTTGGCCGTGGTTTTTGACGAGTACGGCGGTATGGCCGGCCTGATTACCTTTGAAGATCTGATTGAGGAAGTATTTGGTGAGGTCCAAGACGAGTTTGACGTCGAAACTCCGCCAATGAGCTCTGATAATATGGGCCGGGTCCATCTGCGGGGCGACTTACTGGTCAGCGATGTCAATGAGTATCTTGATCTCCAACTGCCGGAGGATGTGGCCGATACGCTCGGCGGGCTCATCTTTAACCACTGGGGCAGTGTGCCTGAAGCGGGCGACGAGGTTACTTTGGGATCACCGGAAGTGTCGCTGCGGGTCGAGACAGTTGAGGATCGCCGCATTGCCGAGGTTTCCCTACGGCTGCCGGACCACGAGCCGCCTGAGGTCAAGGAGTGGGAGGTCGCTCGTGGTTAAACTCTGGCTGGGGGGAACGCTCCTGCCCCTGCTGGCCTGGGCCGCTATCTTTCAGGACTTGCCAGGTCCGGACTTCTTGCTGCTCCCAGGCCTGATTATTTTGCTGTTGATTATCATTAATGGCCTGTTTGTAATGGCCGAATTTGCCTTTATCAGCGTGCGCCCCAGCCAAGTGGAACGGCTGGCCAGCACAGGCCACAGTCGAGCCCAACGCGTGCTCTCTACCCTGCGCTCACCGGAGCGGCAAAATAATTATATCGCTACGGCTCAGCTAGGGATCACCCTGGCTTCGATTGGCCTGGGCATGTACGGCGAACCTCAGGTTTCCTACTTTATCGAGTCGTATCTGGCCTGGCTGCTCGGCCTCGACCTGCATGACTCCCTGGTGACCATGGTGGGGTACCTGTTTGCCCTCGGGTTGTTGACCTATCTGCACATCGTGGTCGGAGAAATGGTGCCGAAGTCGCTGGCCCTGGCCGGACCGAGCCGGGCAGTGCTGACGGTGGCGCCGCCCATGCGGCTGGCCGGCCTAGTCTTTGACTGGCCGGCCCGGCTGCTCAACGGCTGGGCCAATGCCCTGCTGCATCTGGGCCGGCTGCCTCCGGCCGATGCTCACCGCCGCCTGCATTCCGCGCGCGAGATTGAGTTTATCGTCTCGGAAAGCGCCGAAGAAGGGGCCCTGCAAAAGGAAGAAGAAACGATTATTCACAACATCTTCGACTTTGGCGAGCGCGAGGTGCATCAGGTGATGACCCCTCGCAACAAGATGGAAGCCATCCCGATCGATCTGCCCTTGTCCGAGCTTTTGACCCTGATGGTCGAAAGCAAGCACAGCCGGCTGCCGGTTTACCAAAACAGCGTCGACAGCATCATCGGCATTCTGCATCTCCGAGACTTAGTCCGCCACCAACTTAAGGCTCGAGGCGAGTTTGATCTCCGCTTGTTACTCCGCCAGGTGCCGGTCGTGCCGGAAAACTACTCGGTCGAGAGTCTATTTGTGATGTTTAAGCAGCAGCGGACCCACCTGGCTATTGTGCTTAACGAGTTCGGCGGGACGGCCGGATTGGTGACCTTGGAAGATTTGATTGAGGAGGTGGTAGGGGAGGTTCAGGATGAGTTTGACCAGGAGCGCGGGCCGTTGGTCGTGCTCGAGCCCGGCGTGATCGAGGTTGAGGGCAAATATCTGCTGGATGATCTGGGCGATTATGTCCGCCTTGAGCCCGAGACTTTGCCCGAGGTTGAGACCGTCGGCGGCCTGATCGTCACCAAATTGGGTCGCTTGCCACGGGTAGGGGACCGGGTGACCCATCAAGCCAACATTCACCTAACCGTCCTGGAGGTCGAGAGTCGCGCAATTGCTTGGGCGCGGGTAGAATTTCCGGTGGGCGGTTAAGGTGAATGAGTCGACTGGGCCACTTGATCAAAACGCTTGATAGCAACTGGAGCTATTTCAAGTTTGACTTTAAAAAGCGGCTGAATCTGCTGGATCCCTTGCAGATCTTGCCTTACTTCGGCTTTGGCACGGCGGATCAGGTTTTTCTCAAAGGGCGGGTCTTGGAACAAAAAGGCATCACCGGCACGGGTGAGCACGACTCGCTGTGGCAGAACCTGAAACGGATGTATCGCCGCTTTGAAAGTGATGAAGTGCCGGGGGCGGTGGTCGCCGTTAAATTTCAAGGCGCCTACCAACAGGTGAGGGCTGATCACGAAGGCTTTTTTGAGACAACGCTGCGCCCGGCGCGGCAGCCCGGGGTAGACAGCCTGTGGCACCCGGCCGAGATGGAACTGGTTCAGCCGCGGCACCCGGCTCAGCCTCAACCGGTGGTGGTGACCGGTCAGGTCCTCATTCCTCAGGCTCGAGCTCAATTCGGCGTAATCAGCGATATCGACGACACGGTGGTGGAGACGGCCGCGACCAACTGGCTCAAGATGGCGCGGATTGTGCTCTTTAGCAATGCCTATAGCCGGTTACCCTTCGAAGGCGTCAGCCAATTTTATCAAGCCCTCCAAGCCGGGAAAGATGGCAACCACAATCCCATCTTCTATGTCTCGAGTAGCCCCTGGAACCTCTACGATCTTCTGGTTGACTTTTTCCAGATCCACGACATTCCCTTGGGCCCCCTCCTGCTGCAAGATTACGGCTTTGAACCGGAGCAATTGTTGTACACTAACCACCGCGAACACAAGCTGAAACAGATCAAACGCATCCTCCTAACCTACTCTCACCTGTCGTTCATCCTGATTGGGGACAGTGGCCAACAGGATCCGGAGATTTACCGGGAGGTCGTCCACCAGTATCCCGGCCGGATCGCGGCGATTTATATCAGGGACGTGACGCTGAGTCGCCGGGAACAAGAGATCAAAGTGATAGCCGAAGGCTTGGGCCGGCACGGCGTGGAGATGCTGTTGGTCAAGGATACCCAACCGGCCTTTCAACATGCCGCGGCTCGGGGATTTATCAATTAGAACGCGTTCAATTAGTGGGGCAAGGCTTTCGGGGCCGGTGAACCCTCGATTTTTGAACCGGGCTCGTTGGGCCGTGAGGCGTCCTTTTTTGGTTCGGCTACCGGGGTGTCTGGCAGTTGAGCCGTTTCAGCCAACAAGTTCTTGAGGCGATCGACCAAATCCAGTGTTTTAGGGGAGGCCGGCATTTCTTGAGCCGCCAGCAATTCATCTAACTGAGCCACGCGCTCCTGTAACTCGGCCAAGGTTGGCACCGTTTCTCCGGTCGCCACTGAGAATCGCTCTTGGATCAACTGGTTAAAAAGAATCTGGATGGCCACCGCCAGCGGTGGAGCGATCAGCAACCCCAGCAGCCCCAGGCTATCGATAAAGGCGATCATAAGAATGACCAAAAGTAAGCTGCTAAAGCGCTTCCGGTTGAAAAAACGCGGTTCAATCATCCACTCCAAGAGCCAAAAAATCAACAAGGTATAAACCATAGCCAGCCAGACTATGACTGGACTATAGGCGATCGCGACCAGAGCCACGGCTATCAGGGCCAGGGTGGCCCCAATAATGGGCACCAGCCAGGCCACCGCGCCGATCAAGGCCAGCAGGGCCGGATACTCGAGGCCGAGCAGCCAGTAGCCAAAGCCTAAAAGCAGGGCAGCCGTCAAGCTTTGGATCAGCTCGCTGCGGGTGTAGTTGCCCACGTTTGTTTCGACCTCGCGCCAGATGGCCCGGGCGCGAGCCCGGTATTCGATAGGGATGAGAGACAACCACAGTCTTTCAAAGCGAACCTGATCGGCCGCCCAGTAAATGCTCAGCACGATAACGATAACCACGTAGGCGATCATCTCGGTTAGGCTGGAAGTGACACCGGTCAGCGTTTGAATAATCGAGGCGTCTTCCCGGCCAAGGAGAGACTCGTACACGGTAGCGGACGGCGGCAGTCGATTGGCCACGGCCTGCTGTAACATCGTCCCTTCCGGCCAGACCACCAGAATATGCTCATACCCAATCGCCAGGTCATTACTCAACTGCTGCAATTCCACAATTAAGAAATAGCCAAAGATAGCGGCTAACACCCCCATGCCGGTCAGGATTAAGCCATAGCCAAAGAACAACGCCACCTGCCAAGAATACCCTTGCTGGTTGAAAAATTGAATATAAGGTCGAAACGTGGCCGCGGCCACCAGAGAAAACAAAAAAAGCCAGGCCGCACTCCGAAACTGCCAGAGCACAAATACAGTGGCTAAGGTAGCCATGACGATCGTAACCGACCAAAGTAACTTTCTCATTCTGTAGATTTTACGCCGTTATGGCGTTGCGCCAGGAAACTATCCAGATCGGCCGCTATGGCCTCAATCGCTTCCTCGATGATCTGTTCGTTGCTATCCCCGGGAAGGGTCTCTCCTCCCCGGGCTTGTTTTTGAACAT
Source organism: uncultured Chloroflexota bacterium (assembly GCA_937864185.1). Lineage (GTDB taxonomy): Bacteria > Chloroflexota > Anaerolineae > 4572-78 > J111 > JAGRBY01. Next base: position 70,220 of record CALMIS010000237.1, on the reverse strand, counting down.
CGAAGATTAAGTCTTTGAGGTAATAGCGAAGCCGGCTAAGGCTGCCCCGTTCCTCGCCATCGAATTGGTCGATGGCGAGCGGTTTAAAGACAAAGCGATCTAACAGGGTTTGGAGAATCGCGGCGATGGGGATGGCCAACAAGACCCCGACTAGGCCAAACAGTGAGCCGAAAGAAAAGATCGCCAGCAAGGCAACCAGAGGGTTAACCCCAACGGCCTGGTTCATAATGCGCGGCACCAGGAAGGTATTCTCAATTTGCTGAATTACGACACTCGCGCCGATCACCCAAATGGCCAAGCTCAGATCCGCCGAGGCGGCCAGTAGCACGGCCGGGATGGCACCCAAAACCGGGCCTAAATAAGGCACCGCTTCCATCAGCCCGGCAAAGACAGCTAAAACCAGAGCGTAAGGTACCCCAAGCACCAAGTAAGCGATCAAGGCCAGCAGGCCAATGATCAGGCACAGCACGGCTTGGCCGCGGACATAGGCCCCCACCTTGTTCTGCACTTCTTGGACGAGTTCCCGGGCGCCTTCCCGCTGGCTCGTGGGCAGGAGTAACAGCAGACTGCGGATAGCCCGATCGCCTTCCAGAGTCCAAAATACGCTCAGGAGCACAGTGGCCACGGTGATAAAGACGCTTTTAAAACTGAGAGTTATGGTCTCATAAAGTTGGCCTAAGTCAATCTCTTGCCCGGTTTGACCGGCCGTCATCAGGTTGGTCAAAGCCAATTCTTGAGGCAGTCGCCAGGAGATCTGCTGCAACAGCAGATTTGGAGATTGAAGCAGACTCGCCCGAAAGTCCTGATAGTAGGTGGGCGTAACCTCGCTAATGGCCACGATTTGATTGAATAAGAGCGGGGTAAAAAAGATGAAAAAGCCGGCGAATAACAGCAAAGCCATTAAATAGAGCAAAATCACTCCAAGAATAGGGGGGAGGCCCCAGCGTTGTAGCCTGGTGGAGAGGGGCGCTAAAGCGGTACTAATGATAATCGCCGTGAACAAAATGAAGATGACCCAGCGGAGTTGGTAAAGCCCCCAGAATGCAAGCGCCACGCCGAGAATGCCTAGCGTAGCCATAATTAACTTAGCGGACGTCCACTTTTTAGCCTGGAGGGCGGCCATTATAACTCCACTTTTTAAAGGATGACCTCTTGACGGCTATTTACTGTTCTGCCTAGAAGTCTGGGATGGGTTAACAGGCAAACTGGTTTTTACCCGTTACTAACTAAGTCTATGCGCACTTTTACCCCGTGCCCATACTCAAGTGAGTAGTTATTTTTCGCCAAAAGAGCTATTTTAAATCATCCTGATCGCGTTGGCCTTGGCTCTAGCGCAACGGTCGCACCCGGCTAATGATAAAGCGGCTCTCCGGGATGGCCGGTTGACCTAACCTCGTTCGGGTAGTTTTGAATGAATATGAGGATAGTGGGTGACCTAGCTCAAAAGATAAAACAAAGGCCGCACAGAGTTATGCGGCCCTTGTTTTATGAAGTTGATAAACTTATTGGCTCAAGGTGGCAACCAAGGGTAGCCTACTTGCGGCCTCGTTTGGAGGATCTGCCTTGGGCACCATTCGTCTCACCTTCTTCCATCGCCTCAAGATTGACTTGCTGGGCCAGTTGGGTGAGCTTCTTATCGGTTTGGCCTTCTTCATCCAGGATTTGTTGCAGAGTTTGGGCCGCTTGCTCGTGACCCAGCAACTCAGCATAAGTCCGCGCGGTACCGTAACCCGCAATCTCGTAATGTTCAATTTTTTGAGCGGCAGCAATCAAGCCTGCGTCCTTGACTTCAGGATCGGCATCCTCTTTGATTAGCTCTTCGCCTTCTTCGATTAAACCTTCCATTGCCCGGCACTTCTTGCCCCGGCTGTTACCGTTGACTTCTTCCAATACCTGTTCAACACGCTGAAGTTGATTCTTAGTCTGTTCCAGATGTTCTTCAAAGGCATGTTGCAACTCTGGAGAAGTGGCTGCTTTAGCCATGCGAGGCAAAGCTTTAGTGAGCTGATTTTCAGCATCCTTTAAATCTTTTAGCTGATCAATAAACAGCTTTTTCAATGAATCAAGTTCCATCTTTGCTTACTCCTTGCTAGAAAGTTTTCCTTATTCTTAAATGGTTAAACCTCTGTCCGAAATCATAACGTTTTTTAAAAGTGCTGCCTATAGCGACATGGGTGATTATAGAGCCAAAACTTAGCTATTTTTTAGATAGCTCTTCCTGAAAAATTGGCTCGGTGAAATTACCTGGGTGGGTATAACCTTTGTGTGGCTGAAACATAGCCCAGTTGTTACTGGTTAAGCCACCCAACTTAGTATAGGCAAAGTTAGTTAGCCAGCGTAAGATAATAGTGTCCAGGGTTGTAATCTATCTTTTAGACTGCTGGATGGAGCGATAGGGGTAAACCCGCGCTTGCAAATACAAAGTGTTATAAATAGGTTGATCTGGGGGAGCTAACCCCAGCTATTAGGAGGGTAGCAATGGACGTTTTAAGTTTTCTGCTGTGGATTTTAATCGGAGCGCTGGCTGGTTGGATTGCCGGTGAACTCATGCGGGGCAGAGGCTTTGGCCTGCTGGGTAACATTATTGTGGGGATTGTGGGAGCCCTCATCGGCGGCCTAATCTTTGGCGCCTTAGGTGTTGGGCCAGGTTTTGGCCTACTTGGCTCGTTGATCACGGCTGTGATAGGGGCGGTCGTTTTACTCTTTATCATTAGCTTAGTACGACGTCCCACCGTATAACAAGCCAAACAATTAAATATCCTCAGCTAGCCCAAGATGTAAAGGGCAGCAAAGAAAAGGTCCCTTCTGGTAAGAGTTAAGGTCGAGTCAACCAAAACACCAGCGGGGACCTTTCTTATTGTTTTTGTTTTCTACGACTCAGGAAACCGAAGCCGTGGCTTCAGCTTCACCCCGCCAACCGATCAGGTAGACCAACACCCCTAACAAGGCGGGGTAAACAATCGTCGCAATCCGAAAAATTGCGGCAATAGCCAAGGCCGTGTCGCTTTCAAAGCCGGAGACAGTAGTCATAAGCCCAACCATGCCGGCTTCTGTCACCCCAAAACCTCCCGGCAAGCCGGATAATCGGCCTAAAACGGTCGGCAGGATATAGACTAAAGCCAGGCTGGTAGGATCCAGCTCTTGGTCCAACCCCTGGAGCACGAGATCCAAAGCAACGAAATGAAGCACAAGGGCGACGATAGTGAGCCCTAAACCGGCTGCCATTGTCCGCCAGGTAAACACTTTAGGCCAAGCTTCAACAAAGCCTTGCCACTGCTCCTCAAGGTTAAACCGTTGGGCTAGGCGTAAAGCCAGTGCCTCGAGCCGTTGCCGGACAGCGGGAATAAGTAACGGCAGAGCAAGAGCAATAAAAAAGCCACTCATCAACAGAATTTGTAGCTGGCCATATCCAAACCATAAAGCGGCGACCACACCACCGGTAATAAGCACGGCCTGGTCGAAACCACTCGATAGAAAAACGGGGACGCTACCTTTCCTAACCGGCACGTTGGCTTGCTTAAGCAGGCCGGCCCGCGCCGTCATCCCCCCTGGCAACAAAGTGGCGGCTTGGCCGGCCAGGTACGCGCGAAAAATGACGTGCCCGAGGATATCGGTATAAGGCCGGGTCAAAACCAAAAAACGCCAGGCGTGCAGGAAAACGTAGCCGGTAGCCAGGACCACAATTAATGGCGCATAGCTGAAATCAAATGACTTTAACGCCGCCCAGACCTCGTCCCCACTTAGGTACTTCACGCCGGCAATAATCAAACCAATGATAATGGCAAGGTGAAGGCCGTACTTGAGATAACTTTTTTTCATAAAAGATTCACTTTTTGCCTCAGTTGTTTAACCAAGTATAGATAGCCCGAGCAAGGCCAACCAGACCTATTTGAGCGATAAAGATCAACCAAGAGGGTTAAATTTTTGGCCCCGTGATCACCCACTAGACCCCCCAAGCGGGTCTAAAGGCGGCTGGCCCGCAAAGTTTTATCGAATCTAGCTCCGCTTACCCATGTGCCAGTCAGGCGGGCGGCTCACCGGGAAAAATGGTGCTCACTCTATCGGGTGAATACCACTAACTTAAAACTATCCTATTTGTAAGGCTGCAATCACTCGCTTTGGTATAGGGTTATGGGAAATAGTTTGATAGACTAATTCTTAAGATGATGGTTCAGAGGGTCTTGCGGGATTAACGTTGTTGTAGAACGCATCACTGAGTCACTAAATTGATGCTCTACTTTTTCCTTTGGGGTCAAGCCCAAAAGCCCGCCAGATCCAAAATAGTAATAGCATAACCGCCAGTAAGAAGATGAAGGAGGTCATCATGGCAGAAAGGTATACCAGTTCTGTGGAAAACAGGTCAATGCAGGATCGAGTGAGGGAGGCAGCTTCGTCGCGAGTTGAAGAGACTCAAGGTAAGGCTGCCCAAGCGACAGAACAGGCCAAGAACAAGGTTATGGAAGCCAAAGATCATGTTCAAAATCAGGCTAAAGAAGCAGCCGAGGCGCGTAAGTCTCAGGCGGCGAGCGAAATCAATGCTGTCGCGCAGGCTCTTAGAACATCTGGCGAAGAGATGGAACGTCAAGACCATCCGGGTGTGGCTAATTACACCAACCAGATGGCTGAGCGACTGGAACGAGTCTCCAGTTATATTGAAGAGCGGAACGTAGACCAGTTGCTCTCAGAAGCTGCTGACTTTGCTCGGCGCCGGCCAGAGGTTTTTCTAGGAGGAGCTTTTGTGCTTGGCGTGGCTCTGGGGCGATTCTTGAGCAGCCAAGGCCAGGCCTCGCGCCAGTCAACTCCGTACCAACCGGCTAATGTCTCTCGCCGGCCAACGCCTGACTATACGCCACCTCGCAATGTTCAAACCTACGAACCCCAGAATTTTGCCCGCTAGGAAGAAGGAGTTGAAACGATGGCACTCAAGCAAGAACAATCTTTAGGCGATCTTTTTTCGGACCTATCTTCAGGCACAAGCACCTTAGTCCGGCAAGAGATGCAGTTGGCTAAAGCGGAAGTAATGCAAAAAGCGAGCGAGGCCGGGAAACACGTGGGCTTTATTGCCGCTGGCGGGGCTTTGGCTTACGCTGGGTTGTTGGCTCTCTTGGCTGCGCTCACGCTGGGCTTAGCCGAGTTTATGCCCGGCTGGTTGGCCGCCCTGTTGGTGGGTCTAGTGGTAGCGGGCATTGGCGGTTTAGTAGCCTACAGTGGGCTTAACTCCCTCCAGCAGATGGACGCCAAACCCGAACGGACAATTAAGTCGTTACAGGAGGATAAACAATGGCTGCAACAACAACTCCAATAGACGAGCAAGAAGAATACGCCTATCATAATTCAAATGATCCAAACATTATTAAAGCTCAGATTCGCAAGACGCGAGCGGAGTTAAGCCAAACTATTAATGCAATCCAGCAAGAACTCTCGCCGCAACATCTTGTTGAGCAGGCAAAAGAGAGTCTTAAAGAAGTAACCTTAGGAAAGGTGGAAGAAATGACACATCATGCTTCAGTGACAGCCGAGAATTGGCGGGGTAGTTTTATCCACACGGTCAAAGAGAATCCTATGCCCGTCGCCTTGATGGGCATCGGCCTAGGCTGGCTCATTTTTAACAACAAGCGCTCTGACGACGACTATGTTTACTATCCTACGACCCGCGACATGGGTATTCAAACCGAAGAAACTCGCTACTTTGATCGAGCCGACGCACTCGGGTACGAGCCGGAAGAGGAGGACACGCCAAGCATCAAAGATCGCGTCACCAGCATCAAAGATAAAGCGGCTGAAACGGTCAGTGAGGCGGCTAGCACCTTGCAAGAAAAAACAGGGCAGATGGCTGAAGGGATGCGCCACAGACTGAGTAGCACCCAGGACCGGACCCGAGCGCGCTCGAACCGCTTGGCCAATCAGGCTAAATATAATGCCCGCTATTACGGCTGGCGGACCAAAGAAAAGGCTCGAGACAGTTATCAGGGCAATCCTTTAACGATGGGGCTCGTTGCTATTGCGGCTGGCGCGCTGGTCGGCTTACTGGTGCCGAACACGCCGCAAGAAAATGAGTGGCTGGGTGAAACTCGCGATCAACTGTTTGAGCAGGCTCAAGCCAAAGTTAAAGACACGGCCGAAAAAGTGCAGCAGGTGGTCAAAGAAACCCAACATGCCACCACCGAAGCGGCCAAACAGGAAGCTCAGAAGCAGGAACTGCCGGGTTTTTAAGCCGGCCCCCAAATCCAGGGTACAACCTCAACCGGGAAAATCTGGGTAGACGAGGGATTTACCCTCGTCTACCCTCCAGTTACTTTTAAAGGAGGACTCAATGAGACGTCTTAAGTATTTAATTATGCCACTGTTAATCGCTATGCTGGCTGTCCTGACCGCTTGCGGAGGATCGCCAGACGTAGAAGTTGAAGCCGAGCAGACAGTCACCAGTCAGGAAGTGCAAGATGAAGTGCGTGAGGCCGCGGAAGCGATCGAGGGCTACTCGGAGATCCAGCTTGAACAAGCCCGCGCGGCGGCCGCGCAGCAGTTGCAAGACCTCAACCAAGATCTCGATGAACTAGAAGTCCAGGCCGATCAGTTAAGTGAGCAAGCCCAAGTTGAATTCAATGAAGCGATGGTGGAGTTGCGGGAAGAGACGGCGCAAGCCCAACAGCAACTCGACGAGGCCCAGATCGATACGGCTCAAGCCTGGGATGAATTTGAAGCTGACTTCGGAGAAACCATTAACAATATTGACCAAGGTTTGGCCGAATTGACTGCGTCGCTGGGGACACTCGGTAGCGAAGCGGCCGAGGAAGCCGAGCAAGCAACCGAGAACCTTGACCAGGGCCTGGAAACGCTGGGTGAAGGCCTGGAGCAAGAAGCGGTGGAAGCCCGGCAGGAGCTAAACCAAGAGTTACCCCCTATTGCCGCTTACAGTGAGGCAGGTGTAGCTGAGTTTCAGCAGGAGATGGAAGCGAACATGTATGAGTATCGCGGCCGTCTTGATGAACTCGACGCTGAAATAGGCCAGCTTGATGAAGCAGCCCAGGCCGACTTAAGAGACGAAGTCGCGGAACTGGATCGGCAGTGGGCCGGCCTTGACCAGGAGTTGGCTCAAATTGAGACAGTGACCGAGGAGACCTGGTCAGAAACAGCTACCGGTTTAGAGACCAACTTTGCTGAATTAGAACAGGCATATAATGAAACGGCCACCAGGGCCGGCCTGTTGGATGAACAACTGGAGCAAGAAACAAATGAGCTTATGGACCAGACCGCCCAGGCGCGTTTTGAATTAGAACGAGAACTGGAAGCCAACACCTATGAATACCGGGCTCGCCTCGATGAGTTAGAGGCCCGCTTCGACGAGCTTGATGCCCAAGCCCAGGCCGAATTTAGCGAAGAAATGGCCGCGCTCAACCAACAATTGGCCGCCCTAGAGCAACAACAAGACCAGCTTGAAGCTTCCACGGCAGCGGCATGGCAAGAGCTGGAACCCGAAATTAATCAGGCTCTGGCGGATTTGGAACAAGGGTATGAGCAAGCGATCAATCAGTTCCAAGCGGCAAATTAATCATCAACCTGACGAAACCGGCCCTTATTTGGCAATTGGCTGAGCCAAGGGCCGGTTTTGCCTGTAACCAAAGGAAAACCGATGCAGGCCACCGTGATCTACAATCGCAATGCCAACGGCGCTAATCAAATTACGCCTGATGAGATCAAAACCGCTTTTCACAAGCTGGGTTTTGATCCGGTCTACAAATTAACCAGTAGCCAACAAGATCTGGACCCCATCCTAGCTGAAACAGATGAAGGTCTGGTCGTAGTAGCCGGGGGCGATGGTACATTTCGGGCCGTTGCTACCCGTTTGATAGGCAAGAATCTACTCTTGACCATTGTGCCTCTGGGAACAGCGAATAACATCGCCAGAGCGCTTCAGATTCACCGCACCCCGAAAGAGATCTTTCAAGGCTTAAATTATCCTGTAGAATACAAGTTTGATGTCGGCTATATGCGGGGCCCGTGGGGTGAGGATTACTTTCTGGAGGGGGCCGGCTTCGGCCTGTTTGCGGATATGCTGGTCAAGTCCGATCCAAGTCAGGGAAAAAGCATACTCCGTTCGGCTCAAGCCATTTTTGAAAATTTCATCGACCACGCGACTTACTATCCCAAAGTAGCTATTGATGGCGAAGAGATTAGTGAGGCCCACTTATTGGTGGAGGTTCTCAATACGCCCGCGATTGGCCCTCGGCTTAAATTTGCCCCTGAGGCTGATCCGAGCGACGGCCTTTTTGACGTGGTCCGGATTCGAAAGGTTGAACACGAAAATCTGTTAAGTTATACCAAGGGTCTTTTTTTTGAAGAACTCCCTGACTATGATGGCGTTGAGTTGAGCCGGGCCAAACGAATAGATGTCCATTGGACCGGCTTTGCCTTTCACATTGACGGTGAAGTTCGGCCCGAGCAGCCTCCCAAACCGGTGGACCAAGATCCGGCCTTCGGGGCGCGACCCACGACGCACGGCCCAACCGACGACTCCATGGTGACGATAGAAATTTTACCGGGCGCCCTGACTCTGTGGCTGCCCACTTTTGGTTAAACCATTATTAGAGAGATTAACTTCGTTTGACTTACTATCCCTATTATATCGCCGACCTGATCGGCCAGCATGCGCTCCTCTTTATCACAAGTTTATCTATCCTGGCCTTAATCGGTGTAATCTTAGTCTGGAGCTTATTTGAGAAATACTACCGTCGGCTTTGGCAAGCCGGTGTTTCCCTTTGGGATAGAATCCGGACCCTGCCAATAATTGATAAGCTACGCCACAGCAATCCCCGGTTATGGCTTTTTTTCAAAAATCATCTCTCGCCCAGAGGCTATTTAGCCTTACACCTCACGATTGGTTTTATAGTGGCGGTGATGGCCTTATCGGCCTTCAACGGCGTGGCCGAGCATATCGTTGAGTCCGGCCCTCTGGTCCGTTTTGATCAGCGCCTGGCTACGGCTCTGTATCAAAATACCACTGCTCCCGAAGCCTTGCTTTTTAGAGTGGTCACTAACTTTGCCGGCCGCGCCGCGACCATTGGCGTTGGCATTGGCGTGGGTTTGTGGTTAGTTATAAGAAAGAAGAAGCTTTTGTTGGCAAGCTGGATTGTCGCTTTGGCTGGAAATTCCCTGCTTAATGGCGTCCTGAAACTTACCTTTCAGCGGGCCCGCCCCAGTTTTGACGACCCTCTGCTGGTAGAAAATTTTTATAGTTTTCCGAGCGGCCACGCCATGGGTTCAATCGTGATTTACGGCATGCTAACCTATATTTTAGCGATCACCCTCATGGACACGGCCTGGAAAAAAATGATCCTCATCAGTTTAACCATTTTGATCATCTTTTTCATTGGTTTCAGCCGCATGTATCTGGGCGTCCACTACTTTAGTGACATTTTGGCCGGCTACGCCGCGGGCACCGGCTGGTTAGCGATTGTGATTACCGGCACAGAGATCACTCGCCGCCGGGAAAAGCGGCGGAGATTACATCCCGTTAGAAACCCAGCTCAAACCAATTTGTCGTCGTCATAATGTAACAGGCAAAGGCGATGAACAAAACCAAAAATATTAGGCCACAGCCCGCCCCCGAACAGCCTCGCCCAAAACCAAAATTGTCTTGCAACCAATCGTAGACCCAACCTAAGGCCGCGAGTTTTAGCAGACCCGATAAACAACCGGGACGCTCGTTCATGACTCCCTCCTTTTAAAGGTGCTGCAAAATGATTATGAAGTTGAAGACGATGCTTCGCGCCGGGCCGAATTTTCAGCCTGAACCCGATGCGCAGTTTCACCGGGTAAGATATGAGAACCAAAGCGGCGGGCATACACTTGAGTGAATTCGGCCCCAAAGAGCATAATTTGAGCCGAATAGTAAACCCACAGCAGCAGTACCAAGATCGAACCGGCTGCGCCGTAGGTCGAGCCCAGCCCTTGATTACCCAAATAAAGACCAATCAAAAATTTGCCGATGGAGAAGAGCAACGCCGTCACGGCGGCGCCCACCCACACATCTCGCCACTCGATTGCGACATCCGGCAAAATCTTAAAGATCATGGCAAACAATAACGTAATTACCCCAAACGAGATAATTTGATTGACGATCTGAGCGACCAAAGCGGTGTTACCAAGTGCCTGACCTACGTAAGTATTGAAGGCCGACAAGCCCGTACTCAAAATCAGTGACACTAACAACAGAAAACCCACCCCCAAAACCACGGTAAAGGAAACGGCCCGGGTTTTAACAAAACCCCATATGCCTTGATCGGAGTTCGGTTCCACCTCCCAAACCGTGTTCAAGGCATCCTGAAGTTGGGCAAAGACCCCGGTCGCTCCAAAAATCAGAGTGACAAACCCAATCAACGTCGCTATAATGTTTGCGGATTGATCGTTGTCAGCTTCAATAATTTGCTGGAAGAATTGAGCCCCGGTTTCGCCGACGAGACTTTGTATCTGGTCCATAAACATCGCTTCCGCCGTATCGCCCGCAAAAAGCAACTTGATGATGGCCAAAACGATGATTACCAGCGGCGCCAGGGAAAAAACGGTGTAATAAGCCAGAGCCGCCGCTAATCTCGAGGCTTTATCTTCCTGCCACTCAGAAAATGTTTCTTTAAGAATATTGAAGCTTTCTTTCCAATTCATAGGCTAAGCCCCTTCAACCGCCGTACTTTGCGAGGATCCTTCCATAGGCTGTTCGCTTTTCGATCGCGCCTGCCACATCGCTGACAGTAGGATCGGAGAGGCAATCACCAACAGCGAGAGACCAATCAGCATAAAAATCTCGGCGGTATCACCCCTATTTTGAGTGATTAAGTTAGAGTTGCCAACCCAAGAAGTATAAAAATCATAGATCAGAGCCACAAACCAAAATACCTTGGCTATACTAGTCGCGAAGCCTCGATGCCACCTCATGAGGCGCATTGTGTTCAACATAAAGGCCATAATCAACATACTAAACAAAAATGCGGCAAATAGTTGAAACGGACCAGTGCCAAATATTAGAATGGTACCATAAATTGTGGTAAAGCCATCCCACACCGTTGCTAAAACCAAAACACCTGTCAAGAACCACTTCATCATATCTACCTCCAAATCAAGGAGCCCTACTCTCAATTTTAGATAAAATTTGGACTGGGCGTGATACTGACCTGAGTTATTCAAAGATAAAACAAGAGCTATCTTTAGGCAGTTTAACGTCCTTTTGGAGTTATGACTACACTCGACCGAGGTATGCCGATGCAACTAAACGGGTGATTTTTACCCGCCAGGTGGGAGTTATCGCCTTCCCACAGACACGGGTAAAATACGCGCACCGGGCCAAATCTCAGTCATTGGAGAGGCACCTGAGTTATAAGCTTAGAGGGAGAAACGTGAGATCGAGCTATGGTTATTCATTGACCGCGGGCTCAGCTGTAGCCTCACTCGCAGCCTCAGCCAGCTTCGCCTCAATAGTCTTTTGCAGCACCTCAAACGGTTGGGCTCCGTAAAAGATATCGCCGTTGATATCGAGCACCGGTTGGCCGCGGATGCCACGGTCCTGGCGGAAGCGGTCCTGCTCATAAATCAAATTGTAGTGGGTTTGGTTATCTACGCAGGCGTTAAAGGACTCAGCATCCAGCCCGGCTTCGAGCGCCAGCCGCTTGGCGGTCCCCACCGCATCGCCCCAAAGCGCGTCTTGATTCTCAAACAGCAGGTGATGGTAGGGCCAGAAGTAGTTTTGGTCGGCGGCGCACTCGGCGGCTTGATGAGCTTGCTCTGAATACCAACCGTGGTTCAAGACCGGCGCAAAGATAACGACAACCTGGCCGGTTTTGACATATGTTTCAAAGATTTGGGGCTCAGTACCTAACACGTAGGTGGCACAACTAGGTCACATAAAATCGGAGAAGTCGATCAATCTGACCGGGGCGGCAAGATTACCCACGTACATAACCTGCTGATCGGTGCGACCAACGCTGTTGAGCCAGTCTGGTTCGGGGGTCGGGGTTGGCGTGGGGGTTGGGGTCGATGTTTGGGTGGGGGTCAGCGTCGGCTCGGGCGATGGAAGGAGGCTGGTGGGCACCGGCGGGCTGGGAGCCAAAGTAGCCTGAAGCGGCTCAGTTGGCGTGGCGGTGGGGGGTAACGTTGCCACGGCGATAGGGGTGAGTGTGGGCTCCAAGACGGCCGGCGAGGCCGCACAGCCGACCAGCCAACCAGTTACCACAAGCACGGGGATGAGCCACAATTTCATACAGGCTGCTTCTCTCCTTAGGATTGCCAATTGAGATCTGAGCTATTATAAGGCTAAAATGGCGTCCGCGAGGTAAGGAATCTTACACCGCGCGGCTGCATTCCGAAGATATTCTTGCACTTTTGCTGCCTTTCACTAGAATACCGGCAAATTTCTCAAGATAAGGGTATGTCAATGAAGACAGAGATAAAAACAGTTCAACTCTTCGTCACCTGCTTGATCGATAAACTCTTTCCCGAGACCGGTTTTGCCGTAGTCGAGGTTCTGGAAAGCTTGGGTTTAACAGTCGAATACCCGCTCGATCAAACTTGCTGCGGCCAGCCGGCATTTAACGGCGGCTTTTGGGACGAGGCCCGGGCCATGGCTCGCTACACCATCGACGTGCTGTCCAAGAGTCCGGCTCCGGTCGTGATCCCCTCCGGCTCCTGCGGCGAGATGATTATTCACCACTACTATGAGATTCTGGCCGATGATCCGCTGTATGGTCCTCGAGCTAAAGCCCTGAGCCAGCGGACCTACGAGTTCACCCAGTTTCTGGTCGATGTCCTGGGCGTAACCGATCTTCAAGCCCGGTATCCCGGCTGCGTGGCTTATCACGCCTCGTGCCACGGCTTACGCGGTCTAAAGCTCAGCGCCCAACCGCAAGCTTTACTCGAGGACGTGGCCGACATGGAACAGACCCCCCTGCCGGGGGCCGAGGAATGCTGTGGCTTTGGCGGTCTCTTTGCCGTCAAAATGGGCGATATCTCCGGGGCTATCCTTCAGCGCAAACTGGACAACATCGAAGCCTCCGGCGCCGATACGGTGGTCGGCACGGATGTCAGTTGCCTGATGCACATCGCCGGCGGCCTGCGGCGGCGCCGGAGTCGTATCCAGACCAAGCACATCGCCGAGGTCTTGGCCCGAAAGAGTCCAAAATAAGTCTTTGCCGCTAAGCCAGACCTTTGATCACTGCCCCTTAGGGTGCTGCAAGGCATACAACAAGGCCGAACCATAGACGTCGCTCACGCCAAAGGCCTCAAAAGCTAGAAATTCTCCTTTGAAGCTAATCTCACAGCGGTAACCGTCGGCCGTGCTAATCAGCACAAAAGCTGGCTCTGGTTCACCTACCAGGTGTTTCTCCAGTTCTTGGCGAAGTTGCTCCTCGGAAGGAAGCCAGACCAACTCACTGATGACCACGTGGTCCAAGGCCCACTCAGCCGTACCGTGGAACGTCACCGCCATCTGCCCATTGATCTCTTCAATCAAGACCGTGATGTCATTGATGACAAAAACCATGTCATCCATGCCCCGATCAGGAATACAGAAGAAATCGTTCGCCGCGAGCTCGTGAGTTAAACCGGCCCCTTTCAGGTGCTTAGCCAGAATAGGTGAGATCATAACGCTCCTCCTTTATCTTTCACCGTCATGGGCAGCCCGGCGACCATAAAAAGAACGAGATCGGCCGCGCTGGCCAGTTGTTGATTCGCTCGGCCCAAAATATCTCGATAGACACGCCCCAGCGGATACGGCGGCACTAACCCTAAGCCCACTTCATTGGAGACGACAATCAACGGCGCAGCCAGCCGCCGGGAGGCCGCCAGCAGCCCCTCAATTTCGGCCTGGACCGCCGCCTCGATATCAGCCTGGGCTTCATCTTCCCGGGCCAACAGAATGTTTGACACCAACAGAGTCAGGCAGTCGAGGAGCAGCACGTCCGGTTGGCCGGTGACCCTGGTCAGAGCGCTGCTTAGACTCAGGGGCGCTTCCAGCGTCTGCCATTCAGCCGGCCGGCCTTGACGATGGACCTGAATCCGGGCCGCCATCTCTTCGTCTTTGGCTTCGGCAGTGGCAATGTAGAGTACATGCGTTCCCCGCTGAGCGGCTAATCGCTCTGCGTAATCACTCTTGCCGCTGCGCGCCCCGCCTAAGATCAGGGTCACTTGAGCCACAGGCATGCTCCTTATCTCCGGTTTTCTTGAATACATTGGAAGGATTGGCGCAATTATAGCTAAATCAATTAACGAATCAAAAATCAAACCCGAAGCCCGGCTATTCTGCCGGCGTTGCCTAATTTTCAGGAATTTGACAATCCCTTAAAATGATACTTCATATCTTTAAGCGGCGAGGTCAAGTTGTGCTAAATTTCAACGATATTCCCGGCATCCAGGTCGGCCACGCCCAAGATCTGGATGCAGTCACCGGCTGTACGGTCGTCCTCACCGTCGACGGAGCCATCGGCGGCGTTGATCAACGGGGCGGGGCGCCCGGCACCCGGGAGACGGATCTTCTACGCCCAGTGCATCTGGTGGAACAGGTGCATGCCGTGTTGCTGGCCGGTGGCAGCGCCTTTGGCCTGGCCGCGGCCGACGGCGTGATGCGCTGGTTAGAGGAGCGGGGCATCGGCTTTGACACAGGCGTGGCGCGGGTGCCGATTGTGCCGGCGGCGGTCCTGTTCGATCTACCCCTTGGCCGGCCCCAGGTGCGGCCCGACGCCGCGATGGGCTACGCCGCATGTGAAGCCGCGGTCAAGACTGCGCCGTGGGGCAGCGGATCGATCGGCGCCGGCACAGGCGCGGCCTGTGGCAAAATCCTCGGCCCGGCCGCGGCGACCAAGGGCGGCATCGGCTCGGCCGTCATCGAGGTCGGCCAGGGCATCCTGGTCGGCGCCCTCATCGCCGTTAATCCCTTTGGCGATGTCATCGATCCCCAAACGGGTCAAATCTTGGCCGGGGCGCGAAAATTGCCAGAAGGCGGTTTTGTAGATACCATGCAGGCGCTGAAGACCATGACGAGGGGCTTCGTTAGCCCGGGGAACACCGTCATTGGCGTGGTAGCAACCAACGCGGCTTTATCAAAAGAGGCCGTCAATAAAGTAGCCCAAATGGCGCAGGCGGGTCTAGCTCGCGTGATCCGGCCGGTCCACACCATGTTTGATGGCGATACCCTCTTTGCCCTGGCCACCGGTCAGGGCCAGCCGGGCAACGTCAATCTCATTGGGGCCTACGCGGCAGAGGCAACCAGCCGGGCGATTATCGAGGCAGTCCAACAGGCTACCTCACTGGGTAACCTGCCAGCAGTCCGCGATTTGTGAAGGAACGGAAAGCGACGATGGTAGCGGTGGCAAATGAGCTTGAAAATTATGTCCTCGAAGAAGAAATTGGTCGAGGGGATCTAACCATTGTCTTTCGCGGCTACCGCAAAGCTGATCAACTGCCGGTCGCCATCAAAGTTGTCGCGCCGCAGTTCACCTTCGATGAGTATTTTGTGCGGCGTTTTCAAGACACCGCTCGCCAAGCCACGCGGCTGGAACATCCCAACATTGTTCACACCTACGAAGCCGGTAATGAAGAGAATACACTTTTCATCATAAGAGAGTTTATCGAGGCCCCAACCCTGGCTGAGGTGCTGGCCGCGGAAGGTCCTTTCAGCCCGGAGCGCACGGTCACCATTGCCCGGCAAATCGCTGCCGCGCTCGATTATGCTCATCAGAAATTAATCGTGCATGGCGATTTAGCGCCCAAACGGATCTACCTGGGTTTGGATGATCACGTCACCGTGGCCGATTTCGGCCAGATGCAGTCGATGGCTGGCACCAGCCTGGTCAAACAGGGTTACGCGGTCGGCACCCCCGAAATCTTAGCCCCGGAACGCGTGCGGGGACAAGGTCCCAGCCGCCAATCCGACCTCTACTCGCTCGGCATTCTTTGTTACCAGATGCTATCGGGTCAACCGCCGTTTAGTGGGGAAGCGGCCGCTGTACTTCACGCCCAGGTCTACGAGCCTCCCCGCCCCCTGCACGAGGTTAAACCGCACATTTCTGTCCCTTTGAGCGAAACGGTCAGTCGAATGCTGGCTAAGGGGCTTGAACTCCGCTACTCTACCGGCTCCGAGTTCTCCCGGGCGCTGACCGTGGCGATGGAAGGCTCGGCCCCAACCCGCGTCTCAAACGCCAGTGTCGCGGCCATTCGCTCGGATCGCTCGCCTCGCTCCCGGCTTAGCCGGTTCTGGCTGTGGTTAGGGGTTGGCCTGCTGCTCTCGATCACGCTGGTGATGCTGGGCAGCGGTAGGCTCAACCCGCCAGCCTGGCTGAATTTAGCGGCCTTACTACCCGCCGCCTCGCCCACCCAACAACCGGTAGCCGCCCTCAGCGAGGTAGCTTCGCGGGTCGAAGCCATAGCCGAGCCAGGCGGTGAGGTAGAATCGGCGCCGGTTGAGCCGGTCGGGGCGGTGGTTGAAGTTTCTGAACCAGAGTCGGAACCCCCGCCGGCCCCCACCTCGGCCCAGGTCATTCTCATAGTCCCGACAGGTACCCTGACGGCGACATCGGTTTCTACCGGGACCACGGCCGTTGTAACGACCACCACAAATCTTACCCCCGTGCCAACACCCGGTCCGCCGAGGGTAGATAATGAGAGCCCTTTCAGCAACCTGAAATTGGCTCAGGCCATCTCACCGGACAACGAGCCGGAGGAAGTCAGTACCGAGTTTCCCCCCGGCAGACAACCCATCTATCTTTTCTTTGACTACAATGACATTGAAGCCGGCACTACCTGGGCCCATCGCTGGCGGCGGGGTAGTACTGAGTTGGCGGTGTACGAGGCTCAGTGGCCCGCTGGCTACTCGGCCCGCGGTCGAGCCTGGGTCTTTTATAACCCCAATACCGGTTATGAAGTTGGCCCATACACGGTCACCCTGGAGCTCGACGGCAAAGTCATTACTACCATAAATTTTGTAGTGCAGGCAGGCGGCTAGCGACGGGCAGAAGTCTAATTTACACTCCTCCGCCATTTTAGCCTTGACAGTTACGTTTAAGTAAACTATAATTTTGGTTAGAAAATTAAATAATATACCTTCGGGGCAGGGTGCGTGCCGAAACAAGTTTTGGGCACAATTCCCGACCGGCGGTGAGGCTGTACAGGGCAGCCGAGCCCGCGACCGCTAACACTTGCCATTTATGGCAGGCCTGCCAGGGTCAGTTAGCGCTGATTCAGTGAAATTCTGAAGCCGACGGTATAGTCCGGATGGGAGAAGGTAAAAAGCTGTTAGACTCCCTTGTTAGTTCGCTGTTAGGCTAACAGCAGCCGCTCCGAAGTACTTTGCTGTACTTCGGATTTTTGTTTAGGCTCCTGAAATCGCTCGGAGTAATGCGGGCGGGTGGTTTGCCTAAACTCGCGGTTGGGCTTGATTTAACCGGTTGCCAATGGAGCAACTCAGGTTTGATCGTCCTTATCCCCCGAATGGTAATTCTTGCTATTCGGGGTTTTTTATTTGGGAGATCATGAGATGCAGCAACTTGTTAAAATTTCTTCAGCAAAATCACTTGGGGTTGGCCAACGGCCGGCACTTAGAAAACGGCCGTCTTGGTGGCATAGACATCGCCTGGAGGTACTGGCCTTACCCGGCGGCATCATCCTCCTCATCGGTCTGTGGGCCTTGGTGGTGGCGGCCGGTGACTATCCGGCCTTCATTTTACCCGGTCCCACTATCGTTTTTAGCGAACTGATTGAAATTACCCTCAATGGGACCCTATGGCAACATGCCCAGGCCACGCTTTTGGAAATTGTAGGCGGGCTGGCACTTGGGCTCTCTACCGCTACCTTGCTGGGCTATCTGCTGGCCAAGAGCCCGCTCCTGGAGCGAGTAGCCGGTCCTTACATTGTGGCTTCGCAATCAATCCCGGCAGTGGCCATTGCCCCCTTGTTGGTCATCTGGTTGGGCTCCGGCAAACTTAGCAAAATTCTAATTTGTGCTCTGGTGGTCTTTTTCCCGGTCTTGGTCAACACTATTGTCGGGATCCGCTCCGTTGATCAGGGCCTCAAGGTTCTCATGCGGTCGCTGCGGGCCAACCGCTGGCAGACTTTTATCATACTAGAAATTCCCGCCGCGCTGCCGGTGCTGCTGGGCGGGTTGAAGATAGGCGTCACCCTGTCGGTCATTGGGGCCGTGGTCGGCGAGTTTGTAGGCGCCGATCGCGGGCTGGGCTACCTGATTAGTCTGGCCAAAGGCCTATTTGATACCCCGTTGATGTTTGCCGCCCTCATCGTGCTGGGCCTGATCTCACTCACTTTGTATTTAATTGTCACCGGGCTGGAGCGCTGGCTGCTCGCCTGGCAGCGATAAAGTTGGAGAATTGGAGGGTTGGAGAATTGGAACGCTGGCAGAAATTGAACTTTAAGCTAAAAACTGGCTTGATGATGATCTTGGGCCTCCTGATCCTGGTGGGCTGCGGCGCGGCTGAACAGGCCGGGGTTGAGTCACCACCGGATCCGAATCAGGTTAACGACGCGGGGACCGAACTGCAACGGGTCCGGCTCGGGGTCGGTTTTGTTCCAAACGTCCAATTCGCCCCGTTTTATGTGGCCCAGAAAAAGGGGTTCTTTGCCGATGAGGGCCTGGAAGTTGTGATTGAGTATGGCTTTGAAAATGACTTTGTAGCCCTGGCGGCTCAGGGAGAACGGGAATTCGCCATTGCCAGCGGTGATCAGGTTATGCTGGCCCAAGCCCAAGGCCTGCCTATCACTTACGTCATGAAATGGTATGAGCGCTATCCGGTGGGTCTGGTGGTCAAGAGTGAGGCCGGCGTCGAAAGTTTGGCCGATCTCAGCGGTCTCAAAGTAGGACTGCCGGGCTTGTTTGGGGCCAGCTTTGTCGGGTGGAAAGCCCTGGTTCACGCGGCTGATCTCGATGAGAGCAGCGTGGATGTCGAGGAGATTGGCTTTACCCAGACAGCCGCTTTGCAGCAGGGTACCATTGATGCGGCCATGGTTTACATTTCCAATGAACCGATTCAACTCCGCAACGAAGGGGTTGAGATCCAGGTTATCCAGGTCTCGGACTATATCGATCTGGTTTCCAACGGGTTGGTCACCGGCAATCAGTTGTTGGACAGCAACCCGGATTTAGTCCAGAAGATGGTTCGAGCCAGCCGGCGCGGTCTGGCAGAAACCATCGCCCGGCCCGATGAGGCCTTCGCCGTGGTGCGCGAAGTCATCCCCGAGTTGACCGATGAGGACGCCCCGGTGCAGCGACAAGTCCTCGAAGCTTCAATTGAGCTGTGGCGCAGCGATCAGCTCGGGCTCTCGAGTGAGCAAGCCTGGCAAGACTCGCTCGATTTCATGCAGGAAACGGGCTTGCTTGAAGGCGAAGTTCAGCTCGATCAGCTCTACACCAACCGGTTTGTTGAGGCAGAATAGACCTCGATGAGCGTCCCCCTCCTGCAAGTCCAATCGATTTGCAAGAACTTTGAGACCGCTCAGGGTGATCTGAACGCGATCCGGAGTATCAACTTTTCGGTCGCACCCGGTGAGTTTGTCTGCATAGTCGGACCATCCGGCAGCGGCAAGAGCACCCTCCTGCAAATTATGGCCGGCTTGCTGCCGCCTACCAAGGGGCGAGTACTGTTGGCCGGCCAGCCCTTACTCCAACCACCCGCTGAAATCAGCCTGGTTTTTCAGCGACCCAACCTTATGCCCTGGCGCACCGTCCTGGAAAACGTTAAGTTACCGTTACAGATTGTGGGCATGGCTAACGGTGAGGCTGCCTTCAAAGCCCAAAGCGCCCTGGAGATGGTCGGCTTGAGTGACTTTGCCCAGGCTTATCCCAAGGAGCTATCGGGCGGGATGGAGCAACGGGTGGCAGTTGCCCGGGCGCTGGTTCAACAGCCACGCATCTTGCTCCTCGACGAGCCCTTTGGCGCTCTGGATGCCTTAACCCGAGAGCGGCTAAACCACGAAATTCTTCACTTATGGCAGAAACAGCAGTTGACGGCCATCATGGTGACCCACAATATCCACGAAGCCGTCTTTCTAGCCGACCGGGTGCTGGTCCTTAGCCCCCGCCCCGCCACCATTGCCGCCGATTTCAACATTGACCTACCCCGTCCCCGCCCTGAAGGGGTTGAATACAGCGAAATTTTCGGCAGCATTGCCTATCAGATCCGCCAGGCAATCCAGGCCTAATCGAAGCAAAGCCTCATAGGTTTTGAGAACCCTATGAGGCCTGACAAAGATTTAAACATACCTTTAATTTTTGTTAACCTAGACAGGCCATGGGGAGAATGGTATAATCAAACCTAAGTTTGTTACATAGAATCTGGGTCATCGCGCCAGGAGAAAACCACCTCATGCCTAACGAGAAGATTCTTATTGTTGATGATGAGAAAGATGTGCTTGACCTCTGCAAGCGCATTCTGCAAACCCAAGGGTACGAGGTAAAAACAGCCAACAACGGCTTTGAGGCCGTAGAAGTGGCTAAACACGAACGGTTCGATCTCCTGTTGACCGACATTAAAATGCCCGGAATAACCGGTCTTGAGATTGCTCAGGTTCTCAAGGATCAAGACCCTGACCTGATTTGCGTCACCATGACCGGTTTCAGCACCATGGATATGGCCATCAGCGCGGTCAAGCTAGGGATTAATGAATTTATCCTCAAGCCTTTTACCCCCCGAGAACTCAGTGACTCAGTCACTCGAGCTCTGGAAAAAGAGCGGCTGAGGCAGGAGAATTTCCGGCTTAAGTCGCTGATCCCTCTCTTTGAACTTAACAAAAGCCTGCTTTCCACGGTTGAAGTCGACCAGGTTTTTCGGCGACTGTTGGAAATCGCCTCAAAAGAGACCAAAGCTCAGTTAGCTCTCCTGTTTAGCCTTGGCCCTAATCAACAACTTGTGCCGCACGGTGGCAACAGTTTGATCAGTAGCGAGCAGCAGTCCGCTGCCGCTACTCTAGCTCAACAGGCCGTTAGCGCCGGGCAACAACTCATCATCGATCTGCGCGAGGTTACGGACACACAGCGCAGCCTGCTGATGCAATTTGCCGCTACCAGCGCCATCGCCACGCCGCTCAACCCTAAAAAAACTTGCCTGGGAGCCCTGGTGGTGGCCTGCCGCAACGGCAGTTTTGCGCCCGGCGATAACGAGTTCTTGTCAGTCCTGTGCGGTCAGGCCGGCATCGCTTTAGAAAACGCTCGGCTCTTCGGCGAAACCCAAAGCGCCTATGAGCAGCTCAGACAGCTTGATCACATGAAGAGCGAGTTTATCAACATTGCCGCTCACGAACTCCGCACGCCGCTGGCCATCTTGATTGGCTATGCCTCAGTGTTGGACGAAGAGGTTGATGACTTGCAGAAAATGTACGTGGCCAACATCACTCGCAACGCAATGCGGCTGCGCGGCCTGATTGACGATATGCTTAACCTGCGGTACCTGGAAAGCGGGATTGGCCAACTCATGCGGGATCAGCTCTTGCTGCGCGAAGCAGTCCAGGAACTGACGCAAGACGTGTCTTTGTTAATCCAGGAAAAGCAGCTTAACATCCAAATTCAGATCCCCGCTGATTTTCCGGAAATGATTGCCGACCGCCAGAAGTTCGACCTCATTATGACCAACCTGGTTCACAATGCCGCCAAATTCACCCCGCAGGAAGGCAGCATCAACTTCTCGGCCAAGGTTATCGACGATAAGGCCCACATCTCGGTCCACAATACCGGTTCATACATTCCGGTAGATAAGCTAGAAAAAATCTTCGAGCCCTTTTTTCAACTTGAGAATTCGCTGACGCGCGAGCACGGCGGCGCGGGCCTCGGTCTAACCATCGTCCGGGGGATGGTCCGGGTCTGCAGCGGAGAAGTATGGGCCGAGAGTGACGAACAGACAGGTACGACTTTTACCTTCTCTCTGCCGCTGGACAACTCCGATCTTAAACCCCGCAAGCTGGAACTCTAACCCCGGGCTGATTAGCCGGATTTAGTTGACCTGCACCGGGTTGAGCCGGCCAAGTTGTCGCTCCCGCACCAAACCCCAAATGCTCAAACCCAGCCCCAACGTCACCATCCCGGCGATGATGAGATACGTATTCTGCAACCCGGCAATCTGGGCCTCGACGGGCGCTGTGGTCGCCCCACCCGGCAGCAGCGAGCCGTGAAAGTAAGTCACCAGCATCGCCCACAAAGCGCCGGCCACGGCTACCCCTGTGGTTTGTCCCAAGGTCCGGGTAATCGACAGCAAGCCTGAGACCACGCCCAACTGTTCCCGCGGCGCGGAGCCCATGATGGCGCTGTTGTTGGGTGATTGAAAAATCCCCATGCCGATCCCGACCGGCAGTAAGCGCAGAATATAGCCCAGCAAGCCGGTGTTGGCAGTCAAGGTACCCATCGCCAGGTAGCCGGCTACCAACGAGATTAGCCCAACCACGGTAATCGGCCGTGTGCCCAGCCGGTCCGACAGCGAGCCGGCGATGGGGGCGGTGATGCCCAGGGCCACCGGCACTACCGCCAGCATTAGCCCTACGCGCAGGACACTGTACCCCAGCACATTCTCCAGGTAAAACGGGATCAAGATAAAGACCCCGGCGATGGCTACAAAGGTCACAAAGCCGGTGACCAGATTCACGCTCAGCAAAATATTGCGAAACAGGCCGAGATTGATCATCGGGTGCTGGCTGCGCGACTCGATGGCGATGAAGAGGCCTAAAAAGATCAGCCAGACCAGTAGCAGGCCAACAATGCGTGAGTCGCCGAAGCCTAACTGCTGACCGACGGTCAAGGCTAGCAGCAGCCCCAACAAGCTCAGGCAGAGGGTGATCGCGCCCGCGTAATCAAACCGCTGCCGGCCTTTGGGTCTAAAGGCCGGGATAAAACGCAGGGCCATCGCCGTGCCCACAATCCCAACCGGCAGGTTGACGAAAAAGATCCAGTGCCACGACAGGGTTTGCAGCAGGATGCCTCCCAGAGTTGGCCCCACCACAACGCCGATCGAAACACTGGTCCCGATGATGCCCAGGGCTTTGCCCCGTTCATACGGCGGAAAGGCTTCGGTCACAATGGCCGCGCCCAAGGCCAACATCATGGCTGCCCCCAGGGCCTGAAGCACCCGAAAGCCGATCAGCCAGCCGACCGTCGGCGACAGCCCGCACAACACCGACCCGATCGTAAAGACCACAAAACCGCTGACGTAAATCGGCTTTTTACCGACCATGTCGCCTAGCCGGCCGACCCCCAATAACAAAGTAGATTGGGTCAGTAGATAGGCTAGCACGACCCACTGCACGGTGGCAAAATCAGCTTGCAGCTCGCGCACCAGGGTTGGCAGTGCCACATTGACGATACTGCCGTCGATCGTCGCCAGAAAAATACTCATTGACACCGCCGCCATGATGTACCACTTGCGGCTGTAGTCTATGTTTTGTTGCTCCATAAGTCTCACCTATTCGAAAAAGTTGCTACTAATTTGGCGAAACTGCACCCCGGCTGAGCTTAGCTAAGGAACTCGGCCACCAGTGTCTCGATCCGCGCATACGGACCGGATAAGCCGGCCTCCAGGTCAAACCAGGCGATCCGCTCATCATCCAACCGAAACCAGTTGTACTGCTGCCGGATGAAACGACGCGTTTCTCTTTTAATCAGAGCGATGGCTTCCCCCAGGCTGACCTCGCCGCGCAGGTACTGGCCGATTTGCCGGTAACCAAGCCCGGACATTGCCGGCAAATCCCAGCCATAGCCGGCTTCAACCAGCCGCTCGGTTTCAGCCAGCAGCCCTTGGGCCAGCATCTGATCGATGCGCTGATCGATGCGCTCGTACAAAGTTTCGCGCGGCATGGTTAGCCCAATCTGCAAGAGGCGATAGGGCGGCGCGGCTTTGCCCTGCTGCTGGCTAATCGGTGCGCCGGTAAGGTGAAAAACTTCCAGCGCCCGGATCACGCGGCGGAGATTGCGCGGATCGATCTTGGCTGCCGCCTCGGGGTCAACCTGGGTCAGCCGGTCGTACAACGTCTGCGCCCCCAGCGTCTCAGCCTGGGCTTCCAGTTCGGCCCGGAGAGCGGGATTAGGCGGCACCCGGGGCACGTGCCAGCCTTCGATGACGGCCTTGACCCATTGGCCCGTACCACCAACCAGAGCCGGCAGATATCCTCGTTGCTGCACCGCCAGGATGGTCTGATAGGCACGCGCTTGAAAGTCGGCCAGGGTCACGACCTGATCCGGGTCGGCGATATCGAGCAAGTGGTGGGGCACCGCCGCCTGCTCTTCCGGCGTCGGCTTGGCCGTGCCGATATCCATCAGCCGGTAGATCTGCCGGGAGTCGGCGGAGACTACTTCCAGAGCAAAGTCTTGGGCCAGCCGGACGGCCAACGCCGTCTTCCCGACTCCGGTTGGACCGCTGATGACAAGCAGGGGAGCGTTTGGCATTGAAGGCATTTACCGAGGGGTAGAGGAGCAGAGGCGCTCAGGGGAAGAAGTGAAGTCTCGGCTTCGCTCCTTTACCGCTCAGCGCCTCCGCCCGAGCTTACGACAGTTGGTAAATCTCGCCGTACTTTGCTTTGATGTAAGCCAAATAAGGCCCGGCTTCGATCTGCTCCGCGCCGGTGACACGCCGGATCAGTTCATTCGCGGTGAACTTAGAGCCGTGGCGATGAATACGCTCGCGGAACCAGTTGAGCAGCGCTCCGAACTCGCCGCGAGCAAATTGTTGGGGCAGATCAGGGATATCTTGCAATGTTTGCTGGTAAAACTGAAGCGAAAGGATGTTGCCCAGCGTGTAGGTGGGGAAGTAACCCATCATCCCGCCGGACCAGTGAATATCCTGCAGCACGCCTTGGGCGTTGTTGGGCGGGGTCAGGCCGAGATACTCTTCCATCTTGGCATTCCAGGCCTCGGGGAGATGATCGACGCGGAGCGTTTGGGTCAGCAGGGCCTGCTCCAACTCGAAGCGGAGGAAGATGTGCAAATTGTAGGTTACCTCATCGGCCGCTACCCGAATGAGCGAGGGCTCCGACTTATTGACGGCGCGATAGAAGGTCTCGAGATCCACGCTGCCGAGCTGCTCCGGAAAGAATTCTTGGAGTTTAGGATAGTAGAACTGCCAGAATTCCCGGCTGCGGCCCACCACGTTTTCCCAGAGGCGCGACTGCGATTCGTGAACGCCCAGGGAGGTTCCACCGGCCAACAAGGTTCCTTCCAGACTCTGGTCGATATTCTGCTCATAAAGGGCGTGACCGCCTTCGTGCAGGGTGCCAAACAGGGCCGTCGGCAGCTCGTTTTTGTAGACGCGAGTCGTAATCCGGACATCATTGACGGAGAAGCTGGTGGTAAAGGGGTGAGTCGACTTATCCTGCCGCCCGCGCTTCAAGTCGTAGCCGATGGCTTGCAGCGGCAGCAGACCAAAATCCCACTGCTTCTGCTCATCATAGTCCAGGTGCATCACCGTATCGTCGACGACGTCTTGCTGATCGGCGATCGACTTGACCAACGGCACCAGCGTCCCCTTTAGCTCGTCAAAGACCGCTTTAACCTCAGCCGACTTCATGCCCGGCTCGTAAAGATCGAGTAAGGCATCGTAGATATGGTCTTCATAGCCGTAGGCCTCGGCGGCCTGGACATTGAGATCAATGATCTTGGCCAGCGTATCGCGAAACTGAGCAAAGTCGCTTTCGGCTCGCGCTTTGGTCCAAATCTCGTGGGCCAGGGCAAAGGTTTTGCTCATCTCGGCCACCAGGTCGGGAGGAAGTTTGCGGGCTTTGTGGTACTCCCGTTGGGCGACCCGAACTAAACTGGCTTCGGTGGAGTCGTACTCAAAATCGGCTCCGGCCAGATCGGCGAGGAGCTGTCCAATCTCGTCACTCGTAAACTTCTCATGAGCGATCTTGCTGAGCGTGCTGAGCTGCTCGGCCCGGGCGGCCGCGCCCCCGGGCGGCATGTAGGTCTGCTGGTCCCAGCCGAGCAGTGACGCAGCCTGGTTAAGGTTATGCACTTCTTTGAGTTTTGACTTTAGGCTTTCAAACTTATTGGACAATGGTCTCTCCTCTATTTAAGACGTTCCCACTCGTCAGCCGTAATCTCACGACCAACAATTCCTTCATCTTCTTTGAGCATCATTCGCAACTGCGGCACCGAATATTCAACATTCGATGGAATGGTCAAGCGATGTTGTTCAAACGTCATAAACTGATGACGCGTTCCGGCAAGCGGACCCACAAAACCAAAATGGCGCAGACGTCGGATGAAAACCCGCCGTTTACACGGGCTCCATCGGCTCATAGCTGGGCTCCTGGTTGAGATCGATACCTGCAATAATCGGCAATGGGTGCCCCAATTTGAGACCAACCAGAACCCAATCCTCCAAGGTAGAACGCAACTGGTCTGCACACTCCTTCAAAGTATCGGTAAAAGCAATGACCCCCTGGCATGCTGGAATGCGACCAACAAACGAATTATCTTCCAGCTTGTCATAAACTGCCTGAGTCATGGCTTGTTCAACATAATCGCTAAGTACGAATTGGATCGCTATAGCTACTCCTCATTCAATCTTAATACCGACATAAACGCTTCTTGAGGAATCTCCACGCTGCCGACCATCTTCATCCGCTTCTTACCTTTTTTCTGCTTTTCCAGCAGTTTGCGCTTGCGGGTAATATCGCCGCCGTAGCATTTGGCCAACACGTCCTTGCGCATGGCCTTGACGTTGGCCCGGCTAATCACCTTCTTGCCGACGGCGGCCTGGATCGGCACCTCGAACATCTGGCGGGGGATGACCTCCTTGAGTTTGCTAACCAACTTTTGGCCGCGATGGAAGCTCTGCTCGCGGGCCACGATGACGCTCAAGGCATCGACCGGATCGCCGTTGACCAACACGTCGAGCTTGACCAGATCGCCGGGCCGGTAGCTGTCAAAGCGGTAATCGAGCGAGGCATAGCCCCGGGTGGCGCTCTTCAGTTGGTCATAATAATCAACAATCATCTCCGACAGGGGCAACAGGTACTCCATCAAGACTCGGGTAGCGTCCAGATATTCCATCTTGATGAATTCGCCCCGCCGCTTGGTGGTCAGCTCCATAATCGCGCCGATGTAGTCCGCCGGGGTGTAAATGCTCAAATGCATCCACGGCTCGGCCACGGTCTCGACCTCGTTGGGGTCCGGCAGGTCGGCCGGATTGTCGATCTCGAGGAGATCGCCGTTTTTCTTGAGCACTTCGTACTCAACGCTGGGGGCCGTCGCCAGCAAATCGAGATCGTATTCGCGCTCCAACCGCTCTTGGATAATTTCCATATGGAACAGGCCCAGGAAACCGACCCGGAAACCGAAGCCCAAGGCCTGGCTCGACTCCGGCTCGTAGATCAGCGAGGCGTCGTTGAGCTGGAGCTTCTCCAGGGCATCTTTGAGCAAGGCATAATCGTCGGCTTCGGTGGGGTAGAAGCCGGCAAAAACCATGGATTTGGCCGGAGCGTAGCCGGCCAGTGGCTTGAGGCTGGAAGCGCCGTTGCCGGCCACTGCCGTCTGCAATGTCAGCGTATCACCAACCCGGACATCACGGATAGTTTTAAGACCGGTAGCCACGTAACCGACTTCCCCCGCTTGCAGACCGGGGATCGGCTTCATGCTCGGCTGGAAGACGCCAATCTCCAGCGGCTCGACGGGGCGGCCGGTCACCATCAAATGCAGCATATCCTTCTTGCTCAACGCGCCGTCGACCACCCGGATATAGGCGATTACGCCTTTGTAGGCGTCGTAATGGCTGTCGAAGATGAGCGCGCGGAGGGGGGCGTCCGGGTTGCCTTTTGGCGGCGGCACCCGCTCGACCAGAGTTTCCAACAGGGCGGCCACCCCCTCGCCGGTTTTAGCGCTAACCGGCAGCACCTCCGCCGCATCGAGCCCGATCAAGTCTTCAATTTCTTGAGCCACCTCGTCAGGCCGGGCCGAGGGCAGATCGACCTTGTTGACGATGGGAATAATTTCCAAATTATAGTCAAGGGCGAGATAAAGGTTGGCCAGAGTCTGGGCCTCGACGCCTTGGGTCGCGTCGACAACGAGAATGGCGCCCTCGCAGGCGGCCAGTGCCCGGCTGACCTCGTAAGTAAAATCGACGTGGCCGGGCGTGTCGATCAGATTGAGTTCATAGGTCTGGCCGTCGTTGGCCGTGTACTGCATCCGGACCGCCGAGGCCTTAATCGTCACGCCTTTTTCCCGCTCCAGATCCATGCCATCCAAGAACTGCTCCTGCATGTCTCGCTCGGAAACGGTGCCGGTCACCTGGAGCATTCGATCGGCCAGGGTACTTTTGCCGTGGTCGATGTGAGCAATAATACAAAAATTTCTGATATGTGATTGATTCATGAAGTTATCGGTTTAACCATTAGAAAAAGCTTTAGTCAAAGTCCGTTGGTTTCGACAAGCTCAACCAACGGCATTGCGACAGCGCGAATGAAAATTATACACGACACACAGAAAGACTGAAAATAGCCAGCTTTTCAGACTATGAGCCAAACCGCTTTGGCTCTGGCTCACTTCTGGGTCCTCTTTTCTCCCTGCGGGTGGTTCGGGGCCCGGTTGTTTTGCGTATGATCAGCCGCGTTGGTAACACGACACTCTCCCGGCGACTCGCTGCCGGGTCTTGCAGCATATCCAACAGCATCGAGGCCGCCAGGGCGCCATATTGGCTCACCGGCTGATGGACCGTGGTTAGATCCAGAAATTCGGCCAAATCGTGATTATCAAAGCCAATGACCGAAATATCGCCCGGGATGCACAGTCCGGCCTCGCGGATGGTCTTCATGGCCCCGATCGCCATCTCATCAGAAATGGAGAAGACAGCCGAGGGCCGGGGATCGACCGCCAGCAGTTGGGCCATCGCTTCCGCTCCGCCGGCCGGCGAAAAGTTACCGGCCACGCACAACTCAGAGCGGACTTCAAGCCCGTGAGTCCGGAGCGCCTGCTCGTAGCCCAATTCTCGCTGGTGTGGCACCGGAAAGCCAAGCGGCGTCTCGGGCAGGCCGGTGATCAGGCCAATCTGGCGGTGCCCCAGCTCGATCAGATGCCGGGTGGCCATCTCGGCGCCCCGGACATTGTTACACGTGATCGACGGAAAGGCGGAGATACGCGTCTCGATGGTGATGACCGGCAGTTCAGCCTGACGCAGCAGCTCGATATCGCGTTCGGCTAACTGCAAGGTCGAGATGATCATACCGTCGACCCGGTGGCTGGTGACCAGCCGGCGAATGATCTCGGTTTGGCGAACAGGATCCGTCACCGGATAGCGCCAGACATCGCAGTTCTGCAGCAACATCGTCGTCTCAATCGCCGTCGAAATCTGGCTGTAAAACCACTGGTCGGCCAGGGGTAGAATAAAGCCAATCGTTTTGGTCGGCCCATTGGCCGGCGGCGAGGTTTGAGCTTCAGGCGAGTAATTGAGTTCCTGGGCTATCCGCAAAACCCGCTCTCGCGTCGAGGGAGCGACATCTGGCAAACCGCGTAAGGCACGGCTGGCGGTAGCGATCGACACTCCGGCTAGTTTAGCTACGGTTTCAATGTTGGCCATAAGCTGAGCTGCCTTGAGTTTGGCAGGCGGATAAAGTATTAATATTGTACCGGTTTTTAAGATCTCTCCAACTTACCCGGCCGATTTGCTCCCCCTTTTTGGCGCCGTGTGGTAAAATATCCCGCGACCAATGATGAACCCAACCGAGTTTCTCAGCGTTCTGAAGAAAGAAAGCTTCTATACCAACCAGCTCGTGCATATCGAGCGGCTGGGCGGGCGGCGCGCGCGGCATGCCTCGCTGGGGAAGCCGCTGCTGCGCTCCCTTGTGGAGGCCATCAAAGCCGGCGGTATGGAGCGACTCTACACTCACCAGGCCCAGGCCATCGATGCGGCCCGTGCCGGTCGGCACGTCGTGGTCGCGACCAGCACGGCCAGCGGCAAAACGCTCTGTTACAACGTGCCGGTGCTGGAGACAATCGCGCTCGATCCGGCGGCACGGGCCCTTTATCTCTTTCCGACCAAGGCGCTGGCTCAGGACCAACTGCGAGCCCTCCAGGCCTTAGTCGATCGCTACCTGGTGGCTGCCGGCGGCAATGGCGGGCGACCGCCGTATGTGCCCCGCTTTGGCCCTTACGACGGCGACACGCCCCGCGGCAGCCGCACCCTCCTCCGGCGTGAGGCCAACATTATCTTGACCAACCCCGATATGCTCCACGTCGGCATCTTACCGCACCACCAGCGCTGGAGTCACTTCCTGCAGCGCCTCAAATTCGTGGTGATCGATGAGGCGCACATCTACCGCGGTGTCTTTGGCAGCCACGTAGCCGTGGTGCTGCGGCGGCTGACCCGGCTGTGCCGGCTGTACGGCAACACGCCTCAATTCATCTGCTGCTCGGCCACCATTGCCAACCCCGGCGATCACGTCGAGCGGCTGACCGGCTACCGGCCGGTGGTGATCGACAATGACGGCTCGCCGCAAGCGCCCAAGCAGTTTGCCCTGTGGAACCCGCCCTTCATTGACGAGAAGCAGGCGGTCCGGCGCAGTCCCAACGGCGAAGCGGCCAACCTTTTCACCCAGCTCATCCGGCACCAGGTCCGCAACATCACCTTCACCAAAGCCCGGGTGGTGGCCGAGCTGATTCTGAGCTACACCCGGCAGGCCCTCGATCGGCTAGAACCGCAGTTGGTAGAGCGGGTGGCTTCCTATCGAGCCGGCTACCTGCCGGAGCAGCGCCGCCAGATCGAGCAGGCTCTGTTTCACGGCCAGCTTATTGGGGTCACGGCCACGTCGGCTTTGGAATTAGGAGTTGATGTGGGTGGCCTGGATGCGACGGTCTCGGTCGGCTACCCGGGCACGGTGGCTAGCTTGTGGCAGCAGGCCGGGCGGGCCGGGCGGGGCAATAGCGGTTCGCTGGCCTTTCTGGTGGGACTGGATAATCCGCTGGACCAATACTTTATGCGCCACCCCGACCAACTCTTTGGCCGCCCCCACGAGCATGCCCTGATCGATCCGCAAAACCCGTATGTCTTGCAGCAGCATCTGCCCTGCGCCGCCCACGAGGAGCCGCTCAGCGCCGCCGACGAGGCCCACTTTGGCCCGGCCTTTGTCGAGGCCATGGTCCAGTTGGAGGAGCAAGGTCTGGTGGTCTACGAAGCGGGCCACGACCGCTGGTACTACAAGGGCCAGGGCTACCCGGCCCGCCGGGTCAGCATCCGCAGCGTTGGCAGCCGCCCGATCACGCTCGTCAACGGTAAAACCAAGCAGCGCCTGGAGGAGATGGATGAGGCCGCGGCCTTTAGCCGGGTGCATCCGGGCGCGATCTACCTGCACCAAGGCGACAGCTACCTGGTCACCGAACTAGATCTGAGCCAGGCGCAGGCCACGCTGCTGCCGACTCGAGTCGATTATTACACTCAGGCCAGCGAGCGGAGCGACATCGACATCATCCGCTCTTATAAGCACAAGCCGTTGAAGTTTTGCACCGTCTATTGGGGCGCGGTCCGCGTGACCCAGCAGGTAGTGGGCTACCGGCGGGTGCGCCAGTTCAGCGAAGCCAACTTGGGCGAGGTGCCGCTGGAGATGCCGGCCAACATCTTTGAGACGCGAGCGATGTGGTGGGATGTGCCGTCCGAATGGGCCAAGCATCTGGGCCGGCGCGGCTGGAACTTTTTGGGCGGCCTGCATGCGGTCGAGCACGCCGCTATTGGGCTGCTGCCGCTCTTTGCCATGTGCGATCGCTGGGATATCGGCGGGCTGTCGACCCCGCTGCATCCGGCCACCCAGGCGCCCCAAATCTTTATCTACGATGGCTATCCCGGCGGCGTTGGCATCAGCGAGCAGGGCTTCGACCTACTGGCCGAGTTGTGGGCCGCCACCCTGGCGACTATCAAAGAGTGCCCCTGCGAAGATGGCTGTCCTAGCTGCATCTACAGCCCCAAATGCGGTAATAATAATGAACCGCTGGACAAACAAGCGGCCATCTGGCTGTTAGAGTCGCTGCTGCGGAGTTAGGGCTAGTTGAGTTGGTTGTAGGCGAACATATTGATCGTCAAGGTGTTGATTCATGACCGCCATCTTTGGCCTCTTCCATTTAGATCATCAACCTGTCATTGAAACCAATCTGGCGCGGATGAACTCGGCGCTGGCTCATCACGGCCAAGAAAATAGTATTTGGACCGACGGTGGCGTGGGCCTGGGGCAACGCTCAATGGACTTTACGCCGCAAGACCAATTTGAGCGGCAACCTCTCGTTAGCGCAGACAAACAGTTTGTCCTCATTGCCGATGCCCGCCTTGACAACCGCGACGAACTGTTTTCCCATTTCCAATTCTCTGTGCCCAATTTACAAATTCCCGATAGCGCTCTCATTCTCCGCGCGTACCAAACCTGGGGCGTAGACAGTTTGCAACGTCTCAACGGCGTCTTTGCGTTTGCTATTTGGGATGCCCACGCTCAAAAATTGTTCCTCGCGCGCTCGCCGATTGCCGCGCCCGGGCTGGTGTATTATTCCTCACCCGGCACCTTCGCTTTCGCCACCAGGCCCAGCGGGTTGCACGCGCTGCCCTTTGTTCAGCGCGCCCTCGACGAAACGCACCTGGCCAATATGATGATAATGCTCCGGAGCGATTTCCCGGCGACGTTGTATCGCGACATTACCCGGTTGCCCAGCGGACATTGGCTCACCGTTGGCCGCGATGGCGTAAAAATTGAAGCCTATTGGCGACCCGATCTCAAGCGTGAGATTTATTTTGCCCGCGATGAAGAATATGTCGAGGCCTTCAATGATCTCTTTGCGCGCGTCGTGAGCGACCATTTGCGCAGCGCAACGCCGGTGAGCATCCAAATGAGCGGCGGGCTCGACTCGGCCACGGTGGCGGCCACGGCGGCGCGGCTGCTCGCCCCTCGCGGCGAACGGCTGACCGCCTTTACCGAGGTGCCGCGCACGGGGTTTGCAGGCCACACTTTTTCTGACCGTTACGCCGATGAGACCCCACTGGTGCAAGCCATTGCCGCGATGTATCACAATCTCGACCTGAATTTGATGCGGACCGACGGCCAATCGTTCCTGAACAATCTGGATGAAATGTTTGTGTACCTCGAAGAACCGTTTCGCAATACCTCGAACCGGGTGTGGATTGAGGCGATTTTACGCGAGGCCGGCCAACGCGGCAGCCGGGTGCTGCTCGATGGGGCACTGGGCAATCTCACCATCAGTTGGAACGGCAGCGGGTTGCTGCCGGGGTTGATCCGCGTTGGCCAGTGGGGGCCGGCCTTTGAGCAGGCGCGGGCCAACGCGCGAGGGCGTTCTTCACTTTCTATTCTGCGTGAGTTGGGCAGAGGCGTTCTGCCGTTGCTGCCGAATCCGCTCTGGCTGGCGGTGAATTGGCTGCGCCATCCTGCGTGGCCTACATCCCAACCCTGGGCTGCTTATGTAGCCATTCACCCCGATTTTGCCCGGGCCCAGCATCTGGCCGAACGCTCGCGCGAAAAAAGCTATGCCACGCAGTTTCGCCCCAAAGCAGACACGCGCCAAATTCGCTACGAGACCTTGCTGAACCTGGATGGCGGGGCGTATCTTTCGGCCTATCGCGCTATGTTTGGTTTGGATATGCGGACGCCGCCCGCTGATGTACGCCTGGTGGAGTTTTGTTTGCGGTTGCCCGAAGATCAATATTTGCACCACGGCGAAGCGCGCCGCCTGATCCGCCGGGCGATGGCCGGCCAGTTACCGGCCGCTGTGTTGGCCAATCGCCGGCGCGGCTTGCAGGCCGCCGATTGGTACGAGCGCTTGATTGGCGCGCGTGTACAAGTGGCCAAGACACTTACTCAATTGGAACATAGTGATCTCGCCCGGCGCATCCTTGACCTCAAGCGATTACGCCAGATGTTTGAGGAGATGCCGCCCGTAGACCAAGTGAAAAATTTTACCGAGGTTGGGCCGTACCGGCTTGTTTTTGAACCCGGGTTGATGCTGGGCCGTTTTCTCTGTTGGTTTGAGGCGGGAGCATAAGCTATGACCTGCTGGAATTATCGTTATGCCGGGCTGAATGTCGTTTCAGAATTACCTCTTTCCGAATGGGCGATTTTTGAACAGGTTGAACCCTTTGCCGACGCCCACGTGCGGATCACGTTGCAGAGCACGCGGTCCGGTTCAATTTCTCAGCCGGCGGATGTCTGGATTACGCCGGACGAGTATTGTTTTTCCATCCCCGAAACGGGTGATTATCGCGTGGCGCGGGGGCGCGAAATCATCATTACGCCCGCGCCTGAGGCAGGCCAGGCCGAACTGCGTCTCTTTTTGCTCGGCACGGCCTGGAGCGCGTTGTGTTATCAGCGCGGTATTCTGGCTTTGCACGCCAGCGTCATTTGGGTAAACGAGCAGGCCATTGCCTTTTGCGGCCCATCCGGCGCGGGCAAATCATCCCTGGCCGCCGGCTTCGTTGCGCGCGGCTATCCATTAATCGGCGACGACCTGTGCTGTTTTGATTTTGCGGCCGGCGGGGCGCAGGTGTACCCGTCCGCGCCACGGCTCAAATTGTGGCGAGAGGCCCTGACCAACCTGGGGTGGCAGGATGAGCACCTCACGCGCGATCATTTTCGGTTGGATAAGTTTCACAAAGAATTGACCGGGAGTGAGACGCGTGACCCCGTGCCCGTGCGCGCCATCTGTTTGCTGGAATGGGGCGAGCTGGCCCTGACTCGCCTGACCGGCTTGAAGGCGCTGCGCCGTCTGGTCGCAGCCGCCACTTATCGTCCCGGGTTGCTGGAACCGCTGGGCCGGGTGGGCGCATACTGGGAACAGTGCGCCCAACTGGCGCGTGCGGTTCCGATCTTTGAACTGCGCCGTTCGCGCGATTGGGTCATGATGACCGCGGCAATTGACCTTTTGCTTCAGAATTGGGAATTGCCCCCACCCATGATAAAATGAGGCGTGTCCCACCATAAGGCGCGACTCTGTTTCTTGAGGAGCATCAACCCGCATGGCAATTAAGCTGACCGCCCAAACAGTAATACAACGGGGCAAGAATGTTCCCTTCAGTCAACTCGACGATGAACTGTTGGCCATTGACGCGCAGGCCGGTTATTGTTACTCGCTCAACGAAACGGCTGGCCGCGTGTGGGATTTGATGGCGACGCCGCTGCCCATCAAGGCCATCTGTGCCCAACTCTGCCAGGAATACACGGTTGATGAAGCCACTTGTTTGCGCGAAGTAACCGCGCTGCTGCAAGGCTTGAGCGATGCAGGGTTGGTTCAAGTCAAATAATCTCGTAATTCGCTGGGCGGTAATAAACCGGCCCCGAATCATAATCACCCAATACAGTTTATTCTTATTCAACCAAGGAGAAATACCATGAACGAACAGGAACAAAACAACACCTATCAACCAGCCGATCAAGAGCCGGAGCCGGCTCCGCGCCCGTGGGTCACGCCCACTTTTGAGCGTGTTGAACTGGAAAAGGCGCTTACCAGTGCCCCAAATATTAGTTCGTTTGATGGGACGTTTTATTACAGCTAGGGCTACCCAATCCTGTCACGGCAAATCAGGCGCATCTCTAAAGCGAGACGAGAGCGGCTTCTGATTCAACGACACTTCGGGTGTTGGAACAGGACACTTATGCTTTCGCCACTCCAAATCCTATCCAGCCGAGTTCGTCAACTGCTCCAACGGTGGCAGAGTATCCGTTGGTATCACCGGATGCGCCGATTCTATACCCAGTTTATCAAACCGGGCGATCTCGCCATCCACGAACAATTTAAGTGGAGGCTGGACAAGTGGGTAACGCCGGATGAGATGATTCGGATTTTGGAGCAGAATCGCAACAATCCAGCTATAATTTCGGGTGATGTGTATGTGCGCCTGGAAAGTTGAGCCTCCCAACTCTCCTTTAATCTCCGTGGTGATGCCGGTCTACAACTCGGCAGGCTACGTGGCCGAGGCGATTAACTCGATTCTGGCCCAAACCCATATCAACTTTGAATTTATCATTGTAGACGACGGCTCAACGGACGGCACGGCAAACATTGTGCGCGAGTTTGCCGCCCGCGATGCCCGCATCCGGCCCTTGTTCGCGACGCATGGCGGTCGGTCGCGTGCGGCAAATCTGGCAATTGCCCAAGCGCGCGGTGAATGGATGGCGCGGATAGATGCGGATGACATCGCGCTGCCGCACCGCCTCGCCGTTCAACTTGACTGGGTGCAGCGCACCGGCGTGGATATTTGCGGCAGTAACGTCAAAGGCTTTGGGACAGACACCAGATTGATATGGGTTCCCGAAAGCCATCAGGCGATTTGCCACGAGTTGCTGTTCCGCCTTGGGCTATTTCAATCCAGCGTCATGATTCGCACCGAGATCGCCAAGACCCATCTTTACGATGAGCAAGCCGCCTTTGAGGATTATGAAATGTGGACCCGGCTGGCCCTGCGCTATCGGCTGGGTAACGTTTCCCAGGTTCTGTTGATGTACCGCAGTCATGAAAACCAAAGTCACGTGGTCGAGTCCACGGCGTTTGGCAATGATGTTGTAAAATACAGCCGGCGTCTTTTTGCCGGGCTCTTCCCGGACGTGACCGAGGCTGATCAAGCCGCTGTGGCCGATCTGGTGGCGCGCCGGCCCGCGCCAAGCATCAAGCAACTTGAGCGCAGCGGGCACTGGTTGGTTAGATTAGCCCAAACCCCCGACAATTTTCTGCGCAAGCGTATGGCGAATCGTTGGTGGGCGGCGTGCCACCGCTCAACCGGCCTCGGTTGGCAGAATTATTGGCTTTATCGGCGCATCGCGCCCCAGTTCAACGCAATCTCAACTCACCCCACATGGGCTTTGGGGATCATGAGCGCGTTGCGGTTGAACCCAGCATCGCGATTGGTGGCGTGGTTCCGGCGGGCCTTGTTCAGAAAAAATTAAGCCGATGTCCTTCTGTATCCGCCCAATAAGGCCGGGTTGGTTGAAGTGGTTGCTGGAGCGAATCGCCAAGTTTCGCACTCTCCCAACTATAGTGCGCCTGACTTTGCTGCAAGTCATATTTTTTTTACTGGTGGCCCGGTTAGCCCTGCGGCTGGTTCCCTTCCGTTATCTGACCTGGTTTTTTGAACGTCCCCCCAAACGCCCGGCCGACACCTTTGCCAAACGCAAACAAATTCTGGCGGCTTCGCTTATAAAATACACAATTTGTCAAGACGAAATTACCGACAGCGAGCGCGAATGGTTCAGAATGGGGGTACAGTGGATTACTGATCTGGCCGCCTGGTTTTTGCCGGGCGAAACGGTCTGTTTTCCGCGCGCCATTGCCGCGCAAGAGCATCTACGCCGATTAGGCATGGGGACGACCTTGTACTACGGCGCGACAATTCTGCCCGAGCGCGGCTTGACCGCGCACGTTTGGCTGCAAGACGGTAATCAAGTAATTGTTGGAGATCACGACGGACAGAACTACCACATCTTGGCGTGCTATCCTGCGTCACCCACGTGACCCCAAAAGTGACAATTTTACATCATATGACCTGCGCCTCTTAGCCATCACGGGATGTTATCTTACATCGGGTACCGGCCCACAATCGTTTCCAGT
Organism: uncultured Chloroflexota bacterium; assembly: GCA_937864185.1. Classification (GTDB taxonomy): domain Bacteria; phylum Chloroflexota; class Anaerolineae; order 4572-78; family J111; genus JAGRBY01. The sequence goes on along the minus strand of CALMIS010000237.1, from coordinate 32,683 downwards.
TGTTGCGCGACAGCGGAGAGATTCTGAGCACTCTTTTCGGTCTGCCGGGTAGAAGCCGACCCTTGCAGCATGGCCTGCTTGATGTTCTCGATGGCCACGCTAATTTGCTCCATGCCTTTGGTCTGCTGCTGGGCGGTGGCCAAAATTTGGCGGGCAGCATCGGCGTTTTCGGCAATGCTGCCGGCGAGTTGGTCGATGCTGTCGCCGACACGGCCGGTTAGGTCCGTGCCAATATTGACTTCCAGGGTGCCTTCTTCCAGGGCCATGACCGCCCCGTTGGTGGCCCGTTGAATCTCGTTTAGAATAGCCTTGACTTGAGCGGTGGCTTGCTTGGACTGCTCGGCCAGATTACGGACTTCAACCGCCACAACGGCAAAACCGCGCCCGTGCTCCCCGGCCCGAGCCGCTTCCACTGAAGCGTTGAGGGCCAACAGATTGCTTTGGGCGGCCAGCTCGTTGACGGTGGCGATGATCTCGCTAATCTGCTGCGTCTGCTCGCTCAGGGCCAGAATATTCTCAGCAATGCTTTCGACCCGCTCTTTGATCTGACTCATACCTTCGACCGTACTTAAGACCGCGTGCTGCCCCGCCAACGAGATCTCGCGGGTGCGCTGAGCTTGATCGGCCACGGCCTGAGCTCTGATCAGGGCCTGCTCGACCACGGTCTTGACCTCGCTAATCGCAGTAGCCGTCTGAGTAATCGCCGTGGACTGCTGATAGGTGCCGGTGGCTTGTTGGCGGGTGGCCGCCAGAATCTCCGTGGCCGCCGCCCCAATATTGGCGGTGGCTGTCCGGACCTGACTGGTCATCTCGCTCAGCCGCTCGGCCAGGCGGTTGAGATTGTGACCCAGCCCACTCAGCGCGTCATCGTGGCCATTGAGCGCCAGCCGGGCGGATAAGTTCCCCACGGCGATCTGGTCTAGAAATGTCGAGTAGCGGGCCAGCGTCTGTTCCAGATGTTCTTTAGCTTGCCGTTCGGCGTCACGCCGTTGCTGGGCCAGCTCACTGGCCTGGTGGGCTTCCGCAATCAGCCTTTCCGCTTCGCTCCGTATTTTTTGTTCCATCTGGGTCTGCTGCTCTAGTTGCCGCTCGGCCAGTTGCCACCGGTGGAAATTCGCTTCCCGGTCCAGCCAGATCTGCTCGATCACCGCGGCTGCTCCGCCTAGAGCTAAAACACTCACCAGGCCAGTTAGCGTGACCGCGACCGTCGAATCGAGGGTCGGAAACCAGCCGGGAGCGATGGTTAGCGCCAGAATAAGATCAACCCCAAACACCGCCAGCCCCATCCCCTTGAACAGCCGGGGAGGTTTTGCTTCAAGCAGTAAGTGACCGAGGACAAAGTTTATGATCAAGCCGGCCGCGGTGACCGGCAACAGCGTGGGGAGCAGCAGAGGATAAACCGCCAACACCCCTCCAAACAAACCGAGGACCAGGTAGATCATCCCAGCCGGTGGCTGCCGGTGCGGCCTAGCTCGGTAGTAAAATCCACTCGCCGCTAGAACGAAATTGAGGCCGGCCAAAACCAGGAGCTGAAGGTGAGACGAACTTGCCAGCCACCCCAGCCAGAAAACTATTGATATCGCCAGAGTGGTCAGACTTAAAATGCGGACTAACCGCTGCACCACCTCGGCTCGGCCGACGATTAGCGCCTTCTGGTCACTTTCCGGCAGGGATTGTCTTGATGCGAGAGTCATAACCTTTTGCCTCTTCTCAACTTTCTCAGTTTCTCATTTCTCAGTTTCTCAATTGAACGCTCTCCTATTATATGCTCTCTGCCGTCGACTAGATAGAGGCAAAGGTCACTAAACTTGATGTCCAAAGGTCATAAAATGCTTGCCCAAAAGTACCCGATTCAGCCACACCGGACCTATTTGACTCCGCAAAAACTTAACATAATTACGGATCTAAATCCTCGCTTTTTTAAGGTTAACCGCTCCGAAACACTTGCCAAGACGGTCAAAAAAGTGTATACTGACCTTGTATTGGTACAAGATATCGTACAGAGGTGCTTGACCCCACTAGATATAGTAGTATTTGCGCTATTTTTCGCAGTCTATCCGAGCGCATTTTTAGCTTGCCTTTGGTCAAATCCAGAAACGAAATTTGGTAGGATCTCGTCTAACACTTCGCTAGCCGTAATCATTACCGCCAATAAAATAGCGCTGGTCAATTGGGGTGACTTGCAGAGCGAGAGCTGGCCTGGTCACCTTTTGTTATGTCACTTTTTGCGATAGGGGAAAACTATGAGATGTCCATTTTGCGGTGCAACCAGTAGCAGTATTCGGGTAATCGATACCCGCGAGGTCACGGATGGCATCCGCCGCCGCCGCGAGTGTGAAAATTGTGGTCAGCGCTTTACAACCTACGAGCGGGTGGCCTCGATGAATTTGTTGGTGGTCAAGCAGGATGGCCGCCGGGAAGAGTTTGACCGGGATAAGCTGGTCAAGAGTATGCGCACCGCCTGCACCAAACGCGCCGTCTCCAGCGCCACCATCGAGCAGGCCGCCCAGAAGATTGAGTCCAATCTGTACGCTATGGGCAAACTGGAGATCGAGAGCAAGAAGATCGGCGAGATGGTTATGGAGCAGCTGCGCGATATCGACGACGTGGCCTACGTCCGCTTTGCTTCGGTCTACCGCAGCTTTCAGGACGTGGACAGTATGGCCGAGGAGATTAAACACCTCCTCGAGCGCAAACGCCGCGAAGAAGAGCTAAGGAATCAAATTCCCTTGCCCATGGGGGAATAAGAGAATTACTACCAAGGGAGACTTATCCAAATGTCTGCTAAAACAGCTAGCCAAGTTGAAATTCAGCCTAAACTTAACGGCAAGAACGGCCACCCTGCTCCCGGCTCCGCCGGCTCGGGCCAGATGACTAACCTCCTCAACGCCCTGGGCGAAAAAATATTTTTGGATCGTTACGCCCTTAAAGACGGCAGGAAAGAAACGGTCCGGGTTGGCGATGTCGTCATCGTCAAGGTTGATCCAGTCACCGGTCAGCGCGAAATCGGCACGGTCACCGCGCTGGGAAACCGCCAGGCTACGGTCGAGCTGCGCGACGGCGCCGTGGTCGAGCGGCCGCTGGAGCACCTCGACAAGCCGCTGGAAACCCGGCCAGATCAAATGCAAGCTCGGGTCGCTCGGGGCATTGCCGCGGTCGAGGCTCGGGAGAAGCAGCCGGAGTGGGAAGAGAACTTTCGCTGGTTGTTGGACGATTGGAAATTTGTGCCGGGCGGCCGTATCTTGACCGCCGCCGGCACCGACCAAAACCTGACCTTCTACAACTGCTATGTCATCCCCAGCCCTAAAGACAGCCGCGAAGGCATCATGGCCACCCTGACCCAGATGACCGAAATTATGTCGCGCGGCGGCGGCGTAGGCATTAACATCTCCAGCCTGCGGCCGCACCATGCCTACGTCAAGGGCGTCAACGGTCGCTCCAGCGGCGCCGTCTCCTGGGGCGAGCTGTACAGCTTCGTCACCGGCCTGATCGAGCAGGGGGGCAGCCGGCGCGGCGCGCTGATGCTGATTATGAATGTCTGGCATCCTGACGTCTTGAAATTTATCAACAGCAAGCGCACCATGGGCCGCATTACCAACGCCAACATCAGCGTCGGGATCACCGATGACTTTATGGAAGCCGTCAAGGCCGATGGAACCTGGGATCTGGTCTTCCCTGACACCAGCCTCGAGAATTACGACGATTTATGGGACGGCAACCTGGCCAAGTGGCAAGCCGCCGGTCGGCCCATCGTCGTCCACAAAACGGTCAAAGCCCGCGAGATCTGGGACGCCATCATCGAGAGCGCCTGGGCCAGCGCCGAACCGGGCGTCTTCTTTATGGAACGCTACAACAAGATGAGTAACTCGTGGTACTTTGCGCCGATCTTATGTACTAATCCTTGCGGTGAGCAAGGCCTGCCGGCTTGGGGTGTCTGTAACCTGGGCGCGCTCAACCTGGCCAAGTTTGTCAAAACCGGCTCCGGCGGCGAAACCGAGGTCGATTGGGACAACCTGCGCCTGGGCGTCCGCTACGCCGTCCGCTTCCTCGATAACGTCATCGATGCCACGCCCTACTTCTTTGAGCAGAACGAAAAGCAGCAGCTCGGCGAGCGGCGGGTCGGCATGGGCACAATGGGCCTGGCCGAGATGATGGTCCGGCTCAAAATCCGCTACGGCAGCCCGGAAAGCGTCGACTTCCTGGACCAGATCTACGGTTTTATCGCCGCCGAGGCTTATCTGGCCTCGGCCGATTACGCCGCCGAAAAAGGCCCCTTCGCTATGTTCGAAGCCGATAAGTTTCTGCAAAGCGGCTTTATGCAGGGCATGCCGGAGCGGGTCCGCAGCGCGATTCGCCAGCAGGGTATCCGCAACGTCACCCTCCTCACCCAGGCACCGACCGGCACCACCGGCACCATGGTTAACACCTCCACCGGCATCGAGCCGTTCTACTTCTGGAGCTTCCACCGCAAGGGGCGCATGGGCACCCACGAGGAGCGGGTCAACGTCTACGAAGAGTGGCTGCAAGCTCACCCCAAGGAGCCGCTGCCGGACTACTTCGTCACGGCCATGGACCTCGCCCCGGAGGACCATGTTCGGGTTCAGGCTGCCATCCAGCGCTGGGTCGATTCCAGTATCAGCAAAACCTGCAACACCCCCCACCACTACACCGTTGCCCAGACCCGCGAGCTGTACGAGCTAATGTACGAATTGGGCTGCAAGGGTGGCACCATCTACCGCGACGGCTCCCGCGACGTGCAGGTCTTGAACTTGAAGGACGAGGATAAGAATAAGGCCCCCGAGCCGGCTGAAACAAAGCCCAAGATCGAAGAGATCAAATGGCGGGCCCGGCCGGCAGTCCTGCACGGCCGGACCTATAAAAAGAACACGCCGATCGGCACCGCTTACATCACCGTCAACGCTAACGGTGAAGGCGACGAGCAGCCCTTTGAGGTCTTCATCAACGTCGGCAAGGCCGGCAGCGATGTCGCCGCCGATGCCGAGGGGGTGGGGCGCCTGGTCAGCTTGATTTTGCGCATGCCCAGCCCGCTCTCGCCTCAGGAGCGGGTGGCCGATATCGTGGCCCAACTGCGCGCTATCGGCTCGGGCCGGCAGCAGGGCTTTGGCAAAAATCGAGTGATGAGCATGCCCGACGCCGTGGCTCAGGCCCTGGCCGAGCACGTCGGCATCGATGCCGGGGGCGATCTCCCCGGCCTGCCCGATGAAGGCGACGCGGTCCAGGCCTCCCGGGCCATGCCCAAAGGCGACCTCTGCCCCGGCTGCGGCTCCGCCAGCCTGATCTTTATCGAAGGCTGCAAGAAGTGCCACGAGTGCGGGTATAGCGAGTGTTAGGGGGCCGGGAGTAGGAAGCAGGAAGTAGGAAGTAGGAAGCAAGTGAATAGATAGATTCTCGACGGGGAGTCCGATAGGGCTTCCCGTTTTTGTAAGTCAGTGACAACCGTAGTAATCCTAAATATGGCAACAATAATTAAACCCCCAACCGCTCTACCGACCGATTTTGGTTGCAAGTCGGTTTTCCTCGCCGGCTCTATCGAAATGGGAACGGCCGAACAGTGGCAAATGGAGTTTGAACGCGAATTCCAAGCTACTGAGGTTATCCTGCTAAATCCCCGCCGAGATGATTGGGATCCTAGTTGGGACCAAAGTGCCGAAGACAACCGGTTTAGAGAGCAGGTGGAGTGGGAGCTCATGGCTCAAGAACGGGCGGATATTATCGCTATGTATTTCGTTCCCGGAACTAAATCCCCTGTTACGTTATTGGAGCTAGGTCTTTTTGCTCAGACTCATAAACTGATTGTTTGCTGTCCGGTCGGATTTTGGCGAAAAGGAAATGTTGACTTGGTCTGTGAACGCTATAGCGTACGTCAGGTTCCTGATTTCGCGGCGTTGCTGAGGGCAGTCCGTAGCCTAATTTAACGCAGAAAACCCAGCTTTTCGCCTCGCCTCCATGCCCCCCAATCGGCGAAAATGGCCATGTAGCCGTGAAAACGCTCCCTCCGTGGAAAAAGTCACTCTTGATTGACAACCTTTAACCACCACGCGTCACTTTTTTGACAAATAGAAACCCTGTTCTATGATAACCTCTGGTGTATTTTAATTTTCCCTTGCGCCTTTGTTCCTTAGCGCCTTTGCGTTTAAATTGACTGTTCGAGGCGCAATAACGTCCTAACCGGCGGAGAATCTATGACGAAGCAGACGAATGAAGATAAAGCGGCCCCCCAACTCCCCTTTGATCCCCTAGCCTTCTGGAAGCAACTGCAAGACATCCAGATGCAAGGCTGGGCCAAATTTATGTCCGAGACGGTGGGCAGCGAGGATTTTGCCCAGACCATGGGGCAATCTATCACCAGCTATCTAGAAACGGCTAACCCGGTCCAAAAACAGGTCGAGCAAGCCATGGCCCACTATCTACAGCGGATGAATATGCCCAGCCACCAGGAAGTTGTGAGCCTGGCCGAGCGGCTAACCCAACTGGAACTGCGGGTGGACGATCTCGACGCCAAGATTGATGAGGTCCTGGAGCGCCTCAAGGCGATTCAGGCCACCCTTAAATAATTGCCCGTTGGAGGAGTAGCCTTTTGTCCGCTTCATCCGTTCGGTCTAATGCCGATAATTCAGAGCTAGCGCAGGCGTTGAACCAGGCCCTTCAAACCGCCTATCAACGCAACCTCGACGTGGCCCGGGCCATTGTCGAGGCTGACACAACCCCGGTGGGCCCCACGCCCCGCGAAGTCGTTTGGGCGCTGAACAAGACCAGACTCTACCGCTATTATCTCCCCACGCCCAGCAATGCCCCCCGGCAGCGAACGCCGCTGCTGCTGGTCTACGCCCTGATCAACAAGCCCTACATCTTCGACCTGCGGCCCGGGGCCAGCTTTGTCCAGTTTATGCTAGAGCAGGGCTTCGACGTCTTTCTGCTCGATTGGGGCACGCCCGGTCCGGAGGACAAAAACACCCGCTTCGATGACTACGCCATCGAGTTACTGCCGCGGGCCGTGCGCAAACTGCGGGCCGTTTCGGGTGCGGAACAGGTCAGCCTGATGGGTTACTGTATCGGGGCCACGCTGGCGGTGCTTTACGCGGCTGCCTTTCCGGACGCCCCCCTCCGGAATTTGGTCTTGCTGACTCCCCCGGTCGATTTTTCATCGCCCGAGGCCAGTATCTTTTCCACCTGGTTGGACGAGCGCTTTTTCGACGTGGACCGCGTGGTCGATACCCTGGGCAATATTCCGCCGGTGATGATTGAATTCGGGGCCAAGTTACTGAAGCCGGTGGAAAACTTTGTCGGCGCTTACACCACCCTCTACTGGGAATTCAGCGAGGACCCGGAGGCCGTGGCCAACTGGCAGGCCATGCACAAATGGATTCACGACGGCGTGCCCATGACCGGCGCGGCCTTCCGGCAGTGGATCAAAGACTATCTCCGCGCCAACGAGCTAATAAAAGGCGAGCACATCGTCCGCGGGCAGCGAGTTGATCTGGCCAACATCCGCGCTCCCCTCCTCAACGTGATCGCCCAGTACGATCATTTGGTGCCGCCGGCCCAATCGACCAGCTTGATGGATCTGGTCTCGAGCCAGGACAAGCAGTTGGAGGTCATCCGGGCCGGGCATGTCGGGCTGATGGGCGGGCGTAACGCCCGGTACAAGACCTGGCCGAAAATTGCCGCCTGGCTGGCCGAGCGGTCTTAAAAAGGCAGTTACTCTCATCGACGAGGTATAACTATGAAAGAAGTCATTCCCGATATTGATCGCTGGCAAGAGGCCGGGGCCACCATAGCCCTGGCTACCGTGGTCCAAACTTGGGGCTCGGCGCCACGCAAGGCCGGGGCCAAAATGGCGCTAACCCCTGATTACCAGATCAGCGGCTCGGTCTCCGGCGGCTGCGTGGAAGGGGCTGTCTTTGAGGAAGGCACCCGGGTGTTAAAAAAACAGCAGGCCAAGCTGCTTCATTACGGGGTGGCCGATGAAACAGCTTGGGAGGTGGGGCTGGCCTGCGGCGGCACCATCGAAGTCTTTGTCGAGCCGCTGGACACTGGCATGTACCAATTTATGCACCGGCTCATCGCTCAAGATGAAGCCGGGGCTGTCATCACCGTCATCCGGGGACCGGACGGCCTGCTGGGTAAAAAACTGGCGGTCAGCCGCGGCGGCGAGCGGCTCGGCACCTTGGGCGACGCCACGTTGGACAGCGCGGCAGTGACCGCCGAGGCCGGGCTGAACCAGCCCCGGCGCCTCCACCTCAACGCTGAGTTGGAAGTCTTCATCGATGTCGTGCGACCAGCCCTCAAATTGGTCATGGTTGGCGGCGTGCAAATCGCGGTGGCCTTGACCGGTCTGGCCAAAATTCTGGGGTTTCGGACCACCGTCATCGACCCGCGTCAGGTCTTTGGCAGTACCGAACGGTTTCCCCATGCTGACGAGCTGATCCAAGCCTGGCCGGATGAAGCCTTTGAAAACATGGCCCTCACCCCGGAAACAGCGGTCGTACTTCTTACCCACGATCCCAAGATTGACGACCCGGCCCTCAAAATAATTCTCCACCAGCCCGTTTTTTATGTCGGCGCCTTGGGTAGCATTCGCACCCACGCTCAACGGATTGAACGGTTGCGCGGCTACGGCTTCGATGAAGCCCAGATCAAGCGCATCCACGCCCCTATTGGCCTGGACATCGGCGCTTCCACGCCGGAAACTATCGCCTTGTCCATCCTGGCTGAGATTGTCAAAACCCGCGCCGGGCGGTAACCGCACCCATTCCAAACTTTTATCCTATGAATTTCTAATGTCAGCGTAATGTAGGATGTAAGCTTGGTGTGTTAAAATGAAAAATAGGCCTTCTATTTCACTGCCTGTTGCTACCGCTGCCGGCGGACAACAGCCTTCGAGATCAAAACGACCGGAACCCGATGTTACCGATACAACCCGCAACAGCCTTTCAACAAAATGGCCCCCAACTCTGGCAGGTGCTCAACTCGATCACGGCTCACGTCTACATGACCGAAATCAAAGACGACACGCCGTTGAACCACTACATCTCTTCCAATGTTGAAGAGCTGACCGGCTATCCTCAGGCAAATTTTATTTCCAACTGGCGCTTCTGGAACTCGATCATTCACCCTGACGATCGCCGGTTGAGTGTAGCTCAGTTTAATAAATTTAAGCAGGGTCAGGCCAGCACCGTCGAGTACCGGTTGGTGCGGGCTGATGGTCAGACGATCTGGGTGCGGGACAGCGGCCGCGTCGAACGAGATCCGGCCACGGGTAACTGGCTGGTCTACGGCCTCGTCAGCGACACGACCGAACGTAAGCAACTGGAGAACCGGCTCGCCGCCATTTACCGGCTGGGGCAGGAGTTGACCCTGCTTCACCAGCAGAGGGCCATTCTCAACCGGGTTCTGGAGACGGTGGCCCAAACGCTACCGGCCGAGCAGATTAGCGTGGGTCTGGTTGAGGACAACACCCACCAGTTACAGATCTACATTTATGATCCCGCCAACGGCCTGCCGGAACAACCGCACCGCCAACTGCCCCTTGCTGACCAGGACAGCATCAGCGTTACCGTAGTCCGGACGGGGCAGGCTCAGCGTCTCACTCGCACCGGGCGTTCAAAAGAATCCCTGACCCCCGGCGACTGGTACGGCGGCTCGGAGTTGTGCGTGCCCTTAAAACTAGACGAACACGTTCTAGGCGTGCTCAATGTTGAAAGCGCCCAGCCCCAGGCCTTCTCCGCCGCTGACCAGCAAATCTTACAGATGTTGGCCGACCAAACCGCAGTCGCCCTGGAGAATGCTCGCCTGGTTGAGCAGAGCTGGGATCAGTACCGGCGCTTACAGCAGTCTCAGGCGCAGCTTGTTCAAGTTGAAAAAATGGCAGCCTTGGGCCGGCTGGTTGCTTCAATTGCCCACGAGATCAACAATCCTCTGCAATCCGTGCAGCACGGACTGGCCTTGATTGCCGAAGAGTTGGAGACCAGCCAGCAGCCGGAGTTGATCGATTACATCGACTTGGTGACCCAAGAGATTATGCGGGTGGCTACTATCGTGCGGCGGATGCGCGATTTTTACCGGCCCACTCAAAACCTCAAGCGGCAGTTACCGTCCACCATCGAGATAGATTCCTTTGACAGCTTCTACCGGCCACAAGCAGACGAACTGCACAGTATTGACCTTCACCAGGTGCTGGAAGATGTGTTACAACTGGCTAACAAGCAACTTCAGCATAGCCACATTACCGTTGAACGATTCTGGGAGCCAACCTTGCCCCCGATGCGGGGCAACCCGGACTACTTGAAACAGGTTTTTCTCAATCTCGTCCTCAATGCCATCGATGCGCTATCGATGGGCGGCGGCGTTTTGCGAATCAGTACGGCCTTGGCCTCAATTCAAAGGCCGACCGATACCAAGCCCCGACCGGCTGCGCGTTTGGAGTTTAGCGACACCGGGGCCGGAATTAGCCCGGAGGCCCTGGCCCATCTATTTGAGCCGCTGTTTACTACCAAAGGCCACGGCTCGGGCTTGGGTCTGTTCATTAGCTACAAAATTATCGAGGGTCACCAGGGCCAGATTTTGGTCAATAGTGCGGCCGGCCAAGGGACGACGTTTACAATCTTACTGCCCCTCAACCAAAACCAAGGCAGTTGAGTAGAATTTTAACATAAATTTGGCCCACCTATAAGACATCTGTTCGCTGGCAGCCATATCCGCCACCGACATCAACTATGCCTGGACGTCAGTTTCACCCTAAGAGGTATCTATGCCCGAAAACGACAAGATTACAGCCGAAAAGTTAAACCAACTGGAGGCTAACTTCATCCGCAATGTCAGTCACGAACTACGCACCCCGCTGACCATCATCCAGGGCTTCGCCAATCTGCTCCAAGATGGAACGTTTGGTCAGTTGGCACCCGACCAGCAAAATGCGATTCTCTTTATCACCAAACGCACGGAACAACTTAAGACGATGGTTGAACGGATCAATATGCTCCTTCTGTTTGAGAGCAGCCAGCCGGCGAAACATCGGTTAAGCCTGAGACCGTTGGTGGATAACGTCATCGATGCACGCCAATTCGAGGTTCAAGAAGCCGGCCTTAACCTTGAGGTCCGCAACGCCGCCGAATTGACAGCCGTGCTAGGGGATGGCTACCAATTGCAGCATGCCATCGACATTCTGGTCGAGAACGCCATCAAATTCACCCCAAAGGGAGGTCGGATCGAAATTGAACTGGCCAGCGAACCTGGTTGGGTGGTGCTAAAAGTTACGGACACCGGCATTGGCATCGCGGAAGATCACCTGCCCTATCTCTTTAACTTTTTTTTCCAGGCCGATGGGTCAACCACCCGCCATCACGGCGGCATTGGTTTGGGTCTGAAAGTCGTGAAGACCGTGCTTGATAATCACGGAGGCCATATCATTGTCGAGAGTCGGCTCGACGAGGGCACAACGATTACCATGAAAATACCGCCGGCTTTGGAGAGTACTCCAAGTCCCGCTGTCTCCGCTCCCCAGACGCGACGCATTTTGATCGTCGATGATGAGGAGCGTTTAACTTTTATGCTGCAAGCAGGACTGCGCAAACTGCCCCACTGCGATGTACTGACGGCCACAAGCGGTCAAGAGGCCAAGCAGTTGTTCCAGCAACAACCGTTTGATCTGTTGATCACTGACTATAAAATGCCTGACACGGATGGCATCACCTTGGCCCGCTACATCCAAGAGTTTTTTCCGCGCACCGCGATTGTGATGATCACCGCCTATGGTGGCGAGCGCGATCTGCGAGGTGAAGCCGGGCAGACCGCGATTAAACGTATTCTTGATAAACCTGTCCGGCTGCAAGAGATTCGCAGTGTAGCGCTGGAAATGTTAACCGAGTCCACGCCCACTCAAATTTCAAACTAGTGCGAGAGAGGAATCTGACTCCGATGACCCAACCCTTTTCACTACCCGAAAAACATATTCTTGTTGTCGATGATGAACCTAGCCTGGTTAAATTTTTGTCAAAAAGCTTGAAGAGATTGGGTGATGACTATGTCATCGACACCGCTCAAGATGCGCATGAGGCCCTGGAGAAGATTGAACAAAACCGGTACCAACTGCTGCTAACCGACTATATGATGCCCAACATGAGCGGCATTGATTTGATCCAGGCGGCCAAAGCGGTGTCACCCGGCACGCAGTACGTCCTCATGAGCGCTCACATCACCGACCAGATTCGCCACGAAGTCAGCATGATGGAGTTCATCGACTATATTTCTAAACCGTTTACCACTAACCAAATCCGCGAGTTGGTTCAACGCGGTATAGCTCGCTGCCAACCACTGGTGGAGCCAACCGCGCCGACCGCCCCGGTGACTACCCACACAATTGAGTCTGAGCTTAGAACATTACAGATTAACACCGGCGCTCAGGGTGTGCTGCTGTTGAGCAGCGCCGGTGAGATCGTTCAAATGGTGGGACAAACCAGCGGCGTTAACAGCCAAAAGATCGCCTCGTTAGTGGCGGCTAATTTCCTGGTGGCGACTGAGTTGGCGAATATGTTAGGTAGTCAAGACTCGGACTTCAAGTCAAGTTATCAAGAGGGCAGTAAGCACAATATCTATGCCTATGCTGTCAACAAAAACCGGCTTTTAGCGGTTATTTTTGACGCCAGGATTAAACCGGGGGTCGTTTGGTTCTATACCAAGCAAGTGGCGGAAGCGCTACTGTCGATAGCCGAACTGGCTGCGGATGATGTTGCTCAACCCCGGCCCGATCTAATCCAACAGCTTATTGATGAAAGTAATCGCCCCGGCCTTCAACTCTCAGAACCTGACCCCGCCGTCTCATTCGACGCGGACTCTGAAGCGCAGTCAGAGCCTGAGGCGGTCTTGGGCCAAGAAACCACCTTGCCGCGGAAAGTGGAAGCGAGCGAGCCCTCCCAGGCCGAGGAGCCGACCCGGTCACAAGCAAAGAAACGGCGTAAAAAACGGCGCTATCAGCGGTTGAGTTTTGAAGAAGCTGTGGCGGCGGGTCTGGTGCCCCAGCATATTTTGAGTCGAGAGGAAAAATCAAGCTATCTACCGCCGGTCTAACCTCCGGCGGAGAGGATCACCCTGCCAGCCTAGCCGGGAGCGTTAGACGAAAAGTTGTGCCTTCTTGCCAGACACTCTCAACCTCAATCCTGCCGGCTAAGCCCTGGACATACTCCTTGGTCCAAAAAAGACCAAACCCCATCCCGGCCTCTTTGGTCGACCAACGCAATTCAAACACTTTGTCCAAATCTTCAGCTTTAATGCCCGTCCCGCTATCGCGGATGGTCACCTGGACGAGAGAGTCGCCGAGGCGGCCACTCTCGATCCAGAGTTGGCCGGAACTGCCCGGGGTGGTGTACTTTTCTTGGATGGCCTGGACCGCGTTGCTCACCAAGATTCGAAAAGCTTCGGTCAACATATCGGGTGAGGTGTTAACCAGCGGCAGATTGTCCTCAAGGGAAAGATTCAGCTTGATCTTCTCGGACGAGTTGTGCTGATCGGCGATAACCACTCGATGCGCAACCCGGCGTAAGCAGTCATTGACCCTAACCAGTCTGTCGTTTTGCACCTGCCACGGCTCATGTAAATTATCAAGGATCGTGGTTGTTTTTTTGAGCCGGCCCATAATCTCCTGTCCCACCTGTTGGTAAAGCTCGTCCTCAAGTTGAGGTTGAAGCAGTTGGACAAAGATACGAAAGGCCCCAATATGGTTGCGGAGGGCATGCACCTGCATGGTCGAGTTGAAGGCCATCTTGGCAAAGATCTGAGCAATCTGGCGTCGCTCCTCGGACGAGCGATACATCCGGGCGTTGCGTAGACAAACCGCAGCCTGCTGGGCCAAAATGGTCAGAATTTCCGTTTCTCGTCTGGAAAATAGAGCTTTGCGACTGGCCACAAATAGATTGCCCACCACTTCATCACCCAGAAAGAAGGGCACAGCGATCACCTGCTGGATACCCGTTATCTTTTGTGCAACGCCAGCCAATGTCTCGTTGACAACCGGGCGAAAAAGATCGTACAGCCGGTCCGAAACGACAAAGTTGGCCGGGCGGCCATTCGAGCCGCGCACCGCCCGGAAGCTGAGATTGTCCTTGAATCGCTCATCGTCCAAATACGCCACCGATTTGGGACCAACGAGGCTGACCCCCAGTTGTCGCTCCAGTTTATCCAGCAGGTTCGTGGAGAATTTAACCGCATAGGCTCGCACCGGCAGCATGTTACCCCGTTCCAGGGTCGCGACCATCGCGCCAATATATCCCAGTTCTTGGACAACGGTTTGAACAATAATATCAAGCACTTTGGCTTCGTCAGTCATGTTGGCCTGAAGCGTTAGCGCCAGCCGTTCCAACGTTTGGATCCCCGCCAACCGCCGTTGACTCTGAATCGCAATCGCGGCTTGCCGGCCTAAAGCGGTCAAAAAATCGATATCCCGCTTGGTAAAAATTTTCCGGCTGGCAGCAAACAAATTGCCAACCACTTCGTCTTCCAGAAAAAAGGGGATAGCAATAACCTGACGAATACCCGTCATCCGTTGAGCCAGGGCGGATAAGGGCCGGTTGACGATCGGACGAAATAGATCGTACAGACTATCGGACACGACGAAGGGTTGGGGATGACCGTCAGCCCCGGCGATGGCGCGAATGCTTAGATTATCTTTAAAGCGGGGATCATCGAGATAGGCCACACTGTTGGAGCTAAGAAAGCTCGCCCCTAGCCGCTCTTCGAGCTGTTGCAGCAAGCTGTGATCAAAGCCAACGGCATAGGCCCGAACCGGCAGCGTGTTTCCCCCTTCCAGTGGAGCAACCATGGCGCCGACGCAGTCCAGGCTTTCCACCACATCGTCGGCAATTTGTTGGAGAACAGCTTGCAATTCCGGTGACATGGTTCGTGGTGTCGACGTCACAACCCCGGCCTCTCAAATCTAACTCGACTTTGGGCATTTCAAAAGTGCATTTTATCTTAGTCCGGGTAGCTGGGCAAAGCAATGGGAAAAAAGGTGTAGAGTGCGCTCTCTAACCGGGTTACAGGGGCAGCTTTTGACTGTGCGCATTGTGGAGCTGACCACAACCGGCGGCAATATCAATGCCGCGCCGGAGGCGAACCGTGGTGGGAATGCCCGCCACCTGCAACCGGTCTTGGAAGGCATAAACCCGCTCATCCGGCGAGCCGCTCCAAGGGGAGTTAGGCGTAGGATTGAGGGGAATCAAATTAATGTGGCAGAGGAGGCCCTGCACCAACCCGGCAAACTGATCGGCTTGAGCGTTACTGTCGTTAAGTTGGTCCATCAAGGCATACTCAAAGGTGACGCGCCGGTGCGTCGTAGCGACGTAGTCTCGAACCGCCTGCATTAGCATGGCGAGTGGGTAACGCCGGTTGATGGGCACAATCGTGTTGCGCAGCTCGTCCGTCGGCGCGTGCAGGGAGATGGCCAAGCCCACTTGCTCCGGCTCTTTACTAAAGCGGCGAATGGCCGGCACCAATCCCACCGTCGAAACCGTCAAGTGCCGGGCGCCCAAATTGAAACCGTCAGGATCATTGAGACGGCGGAGGGCTTGCCAGGTGGCAGCGTAATTGGCCAACGGCTCGCCCATCCCCATAAAGACGATATTGGTCACGCGCTTGCCTTCTTGAGCGAGTGAGCGGGCATAGTAAAGGACTTGGGCCACAATCTCGCCGGCCGTCAGATTACGCAGAAAGCCCATTTGACCGGTGGCGCAAAAAGGGCAGGCCATCGCGCAGCCGGCCTGGGTACTGATGCACAGAGTCTGACGTTTATCGTAGCGCATCAGCACGGTTTCGATCTGCCGGCCATCAGGCAACGTAAAAAGTGCCTTTTGGGTAAAACCATCCGCAGAGTCGATGGCTACTGCCAGTCGGAGGGGATCAAGGGTGATCTCGGTCGCCAGTTGTTGCCGCAGCGACGTGGGGAGATCGGTCATCTGCCAGGCATCAGCGGCGTAACGCTGGTAAAGCCAGGTTTCGATCTGCTTGAGACGGTAGCCGGGTTCACCCCACTGGGCCAGCAGGGCGCGCAGCTCGGCAGAAGAGAGGTTGAGCAGGACAGGTTTCTGTTCCATGGACCCCTAACTTTCTTTCTTCTGAAAAAGCCCGACTATCTTGCGGGGCACAAATGAAACGATGCGCCAAATAAAAGAGAAGCCCTGCCCCACGGCCCGCCCCATCATTTTCAGGTTAGCGGTGGTTCGCGACAGGTACGCCCCAAAGCCACGTTGAGCCATCTCTCCGGCTCTGGCGGCCCCGCTGCTGAGAGCTGTGCCGGTTGCACCGGCAACCTCGCCGGCTTTGGCCGCGGCCGTACTGCCGGCCGACCAGGTAGCCTCGCCGATCCGGTTTGCGCCGGAGGCAAGCGCCGCACCGGTGGCTTTACCGTTTTCAGCCAGCCAGGTCCCAAGCCTGCGTTCATCCACACCGCTAATGGCGCGCAGGCTGTCGCTCCAACTGCCAACGGCATCCGGTCCCAGTCTGAAGTAAGCATCGGCCCGCTGGCCGATGATGTATGTTGAGAGCACGTTGGTTCCCGCCGAGGCGACCACGCCGATGACCGGCAAAGCTTTAAGAATGGATTTCTCAGCCAGTTTTTCGCCAATTTTGACGGAAGCCTGCTGGCCCGCCCGGCGAGCCAGCGCGGTGGTGCCGGCACTGAGGCCGGTGATCAGCATGACCACGCGCTGCTTCTCTTCCTCGGTGAGCGGATAATCGTACAAGGCAGCCAGTTCCAGGACTAGCTCGGCTTGGAGTTTAAAGGTAGCCCCAATGTCCGCGGCTACGCCAAGCGTAACGGCGGCTGCCGTGCCAATGCCGGGAATCAAACCGGCGCCGGAGGTAACCGCGCCGATCGCGCCGGTGCGCTGGCACTTCTCGCGGATCAGCTTTTGGGCTAGTTCCTCCGGCGTTGTGTGCGGATTTTTGGCTTTGAGCTGGCGCACCCGGGCGGCAGCGGCTTCAAGATCGACATCGCTAACAACGTTGAAGAGCGTTTCTAGAATAGCGTTGGCTCGATCATTGACCCTGGCCTGGATCATTGAGCCTTTATCGAGACCCTGCAAATCCTGATCAACGGCCGAGACGATTTTTTCAGCTTGGTGTTTCAGTGATTCATCTGACATAGTTTAGATTATAGCCAAAACTAGCTCAAAAGCTACTGTGTAGGTTTTCTAATTTCCACATTTTGACAAAAATATAGCTTCTCACTTACACTTGGCCGGTTCGATTAAGGTAGGGAGGCAGCCATGACGGATTTAGGCAAAGTGATGGACCGTATTCAACAACTCTCCACCGAGAGCTTAGCCAAGCTGCTCGACTTTGTGGCCTATTTGGAGTGGCAAGAGCGACGCGGCGAGACTGCGGAGGCCAGTTGGAGCTTTAGTTTCATTGAGGCCTTCAAGCGGGCCAACATTTATGCCACCGAACGCCCGGACGGCATGGACATCAAAATGGCTGTGGCGACGGCCGGCGGCGAACAACGACCGGCGCTTTGGGCGCATCCGCCGCTGGGAGGACAAGCGGTCATCGAGTATTATGTGCCCATCCCGGACACCATCACCCGGGCCAGCCTGCGTCTGGCGATTGGCATCCGTGACGGCGCTAAGATTTCTGAGGACAACCTGGTCGCTTTTGGGGTGCGGGTTAACGGGGTCCGGGTTTGGGGCCGGCAGACTAACGCCCAAAACTGGCAGTCGGTTGAGATTCCGCTCAAACTCAACCGAGGTGATATGGCTCGCTTCCAATTCACTACCGAGACGCTGGGCAGTCATGAGTGGACCTGGGCAGCCTGGGCCAATCCAGAGCTAGTGGCTCACCTGCCCGAGTTGTAAAAAACTCTTAATAGTCACTTAATACGGGCTTAAAACCTTCGATTTATAAGTAGGGTATGCCCGTAAGAAAGGAGACTAGAAGAGAATAATGGCCACTATTGGTATTTTTAAATACGAAGCAGAAACAAAATCATTTCCAGCCGGTGAAGTCATCTTCCAGAAGGGTGATCCGGGTGACGTGATGTACGTGATCCAAGAGGGAGAAGTTCAAATTGTGTACCGCGATCAAATCCTTGATACGGTCGGGCCGGGTGGCGTTGTAGGAGAAATGGCCTTGGTCAATAAGTCACCGCGAAGTGCAGCGGCTATCGCCAAGACAGACTGCACGGTGGTGCCTCTTGATGAAGAAGCCTTTAAGCGGCACGTTCACCATACTCCCTTCTTCGCGATCCAGGTAATGCGGGTCCTGGCCGACCGGCTGCGCCGGATGAACGAAACGCTATAGCTTAACTTGACCTAATAGACAGAGCCGGTTAGTCTTAACCTTAGAGGCTAACCGGCCAAGACGGTCCCCGGCTCTCCACGTAAGTATGTGCCCTCAAGTCCGGCCTGGCTGGTGCCAAAATGCGGCGTAGCTTGTCGGACCAAAGCTAAGAATTCAGTTCACTTTGCAGCCTACTGGGTAGTCTACGCCCATATATTATGCTTTTCGAGCTTGAAAGCTGTCCGAGCCAGACTTGCTTACTCGTTGCCTTGGCGCTAAACCGCTTACTTTACCCCTAGAGTGACGGGGCGAGCTAAAGCGGTTGGTATAACAATGGGGGTAGCAACACTATTTATGCAGGAAAACTACTACTTCACGTTAGAACAGGCAGTATTTCCGGAGATCTTGAATGAATGCCCCTTTGCAAGTCCTACTGATTTCTGACGCTGATGATGACAGGCAGCTAATTGATCACTATTTACAGCCCCTGTTTTTACCCACCGTGGCGTGTTGTGAACACACCGAAGAGGTACAGACCGCCCTCGTCAGTAAAACTTGGGACGTTGTCGTCGCCAACTATGCTACTCTGCCTCTTAAGAGGCTATCTGCTCTAGAATTCTGGGGCGGAACTAAACCCATTCCCCCTTTGATCTATATCTCCGATACGCCAGACGAACTGACAGCCAGCGCGGCCATTAGAGCCGGGGCCGAAGACTTTCTGGCCAAAGATAATCTGACCAGGCTGGGAGCGGTCATCGAGCGGGCGCTCCGGCAGGTCCAAATCCAGCGTGAGCTTCAACCCCGGCAGACCGGGCTCAGGGACGGAGGGCACCAGGTTGAGCTTGCCTCGAACCCCATGCTGGCCCAAGAACATGACCAGCGCCTTCGGGCCGAAACGCTGGCCGAGGTGACGCTGGCGTTAGCTTCGCAAACAAGTCCTGAAGATGTTTTGAACGAGATTCTGCGGCAGATGCGCCGCCTCATCCCTTACCGGGCGGCGCACATCATGCTGATCGACGGGAACGAACTGCGGATCGGGGCCTGGCATGGTTATCAACAGTTTAAAAGTGAAGAAGCTATCGCTAATCTGGTTCAATCGCTTTCAGACTTTCCCATTGATCGCGAAGTCGTCGCCACCTGCCGACCTATTGTGGTCCCGGATACGCGGCATGAGACTCGCTGGGTAAGCAATGAAGAAACAAATTGGATTCGCTCTTCTATTATTGCGCCGATCGGTTCTTGTGGCCGGATAAGAGGGCTGCTCCGGCTTGACGCCCACACCCCGAATACCTTTTCCGAGGAAGACAGCATCCGCCTGTTGCCCCTCATCAATGCGGCAGCGATTGCGCTGGAAAACGCGCGTTTGTTTGAGCAAGCCCAACAACAACTGGTTGAACGAGCAAAAGCTCAAGAAGCTTTACGGCAGCGCAACGAGCAGCTAGCCTTCATCAACCAGGCCACCCAAACTTTTATTTCAACCCTAAAATTAGATGACGTCCTGAATACGGTTCTCGAAAGTATCCGTAACCTTTTGGATGTGACAGCCTTGTCAATCTGGCTGGTCGACCCGGAGGCTCAAGAGCTGGTTTGCCAGCAAGCCACGGATCCGCAAATGGAAACAGCTCGCGGTTGGCGTTTAGCGTTGGGGGAAGGTATCGCCGGCTGGGTGGCTAAGCATGGCCAACCCCAGATTGTAACCGATGCGCGCCAGGACCCACGCCACCATAAGAAGTTAGATCAGCACATTGGCTTGGAGACCCGATCGATCTTAAGTATGCCTCTGCAGGTAAAAGACAAGACCATCGGGGCCTTGCAAGTGGTCGATAGCAACCCTAACCGCTTTTCCGCCTCGGATCAACAACTGATCGAACCGATTGCCGCCATTGCCGCGATTGCTATTGAAAATGCCCGCCTTTATCAGGCCGTGCAACAAGACCTGGACAAGCGCCGGCGGACCGAAGAAAAGGTTCGCCGTGGTAACCGCGAACTCAAGTTACTTAACCGGATTATTGCGGCCTCGGTGAAGAATATTGACTCAACCAAAATACTGACGGTTGCATGCCGTGAATTATCCATTGCCTTCAACGTGCCGGGCACCATTGCGCTTATGTTTAACGAGGACAGTACCGCCGCTAAGGTGGTAGCCGAGTATCAAACCGGCCAGATGCTTACCCTAAGACAAGATACGATAGCCATTGAAGACGATGTTATTCTCCAGTATCTGCTAAAAAATAAAGAACCCTATGTCTTTCAGAATAGTGACAGTACTGTTAATCCGACCTCTCCCTCCGCTTTACTGGCTTGGCCTAATATCAAGTCCTTACTAAGCTGTCCATTAATGATCAATCAAGAGATTGTGGGCAGTTTAACGCTCATAGATACCAAACCTCGCGCTTTTCCTTATCGCGACATCAACCTGGCCTGGCGAGTGGCGGAACAAGTTAGCGGGGCGCTATCCCATGCCCAACTGATTCAAACTCATCAGCGTTTGACCATTGTCGTCGAGCAATCGCCGGAAGGCATCTTTATCACCGATACGCGTGACCAAATTTTGTACGTTAACCCCGCCTTTGAACGGATCACCGGCTATAGCCAGGTCGAGGCTATTGGTCACCGACCTAACCTGCTAAAAAGTGGAGAACACGACGCCAGCTTTTACCAACAACTATGGGAGACAATTACGCACGGCCAAGTCTGGCACGGTCGTTTTACCAACCGGCGTAAAGACGAAACCCTGTATATCGCGGATACGATTATCAGTCCTATCCGCACCGAGAATGGGGACATTGTCAACTACGTCAGCATTCAACGAGACGTCACCCGCGAACTGCAACTGGAAAAGAAGTATCTTCAGGCTCAAAAAATGGAAGCAATTGGGATGCTGGTCGCGGGGATAGCCCACGATTTTAACAACATCTTAACGGTAATCAATGGCTTTGCGGAGATTTTACAAGCTGATTTACCGCCCGATCAAGCGAGACTGTATGACCTGGTCAGCAAAATCCTGGTGGCCGGGGAACAAGCTAGCACTTTAATTCGACACCTCCTTATCTTCAGCCGCACTCAGGTGGTCGATGCGGTAGCTCTGGATTTGAATGCAATTATTGCGAACACCGGGCAAATGCTAGAACGCCTCATTGAGGAAAATATCGTGCTGGAGCTGCAGCTTGACTCAGATTTGTGGCCGGTGAAAGCGGACCCGACCCAGATTGAACAAGTCATCATTAATCTGGTGGTTAATGCGCGAGACGCCATGCCCAATGGCGGTCAGATTACGCTGCAGACCAGCAACGTTTTGATCGGCAGCAACCAGGCCGAGTCGATCTCGCAGCTTGAGGCCGGTGACTATGTGCTGCTGTCTGTCCGCGATACCGGCCACGGCATGACCGAGACCGTAAAATCCCGCATCTTCGATCCATTTTTTACCACTAAAGCAGATGGCAAAGGAACAGGGTTAGGTTTGGCCACCGTTCTCAGCGTCGTCCACCAAAGCTTCGGTCATATTGAAGTGACCAGCGCTCCGGGTCAAGGGGCGACGTTTCGAGTGTATTTGCCTCGCACTATGGAGGTTTCCCAAACTTTCAGAGGGCGCGATCAAAACAAAAAAGCTCCGCAAGGCTCCGAAACGATTCTGGTTGTGGAAGACGATCCGGCAGTGCAGGAATTAAGCGCTCAACTCCTGCGCCGTCGGGGTTACACTGTCTTGACGGCGGCTAACGGAGTCGCCGCGTTGGAGGTCTGCCAAACATACCACGACCCCATTCATCTGTTGTTGACGGATACGGTCATGCCCGAGATGGGCGGGCCAGCTTTAGCGGAGAAAATTAGGGAACTTCGTCCGGAGGTTAAAATATTGTTGACTTCCGGCTATAGTGATAAACCCCGCGCCTTGCACGCCCACGATAGCGCTGCCATTGACTTCATTCCAAAGCCCTTTACCGCGGTTGAACTTGCTCAAAAAGTACGAGCTCTGCTAGATCGGTCAAACTAGAGCTGGATTACGGAATATTTACGTAAGTCTCACGTCTTATTTACTGACAAAGCAGCCACTTCGGTGATAAAGTAGGGTGAACCATCCGGTTAAGACAACGGGGTAAAGCCGGGAAATGGTCAAGATAAAGTCAACTATCAACCGAAAACGGATAATGTGCTTGCAGCAATTAGCGCCTAAACTATCCCCGGATCGCCCAAGGGGAGCTATGCCCAAAATACTAATCGTCGAAAATGAACCGGATCTACGCGAATTCCTTCGTGATGAGCTTGAGGATGCAAATTTCGCCACCACGATGGCGGCAAACGGGGCCGAAGCCGTGGTTGCCATCACTGACCAAACTTTTGACCTGGTTTTAGTCGATATGGTGATGCCGGTTCTAAACGGGATTCAGACAATTAAAGTCTTGCGAAAAATGGTCCCGAGTCTACCCATTATTGGGCTCACTGGCTTTACGGGACAAGAATTCATTCCTGAGGCCTCTGTCTTTGGCGTAATTTGCTATGCCAAACCCATAGATATCGAAGACCTGATTGACCAGATCAATGCCATCCTAAAGTGATGGCTGTTTTACCGTAACCAATTCACCTCGCTCTAGCCCCGCCCTTGTTTCAGCTATCCAGAACAGCTCGGACTTTATGCGCCAACTCGGTGGAACTAAAGGGTTTATTTAACAAGTTGGCATTATGAGTCACGCCGTTATACTTGATCAGGGTACTTTCTGTGTAACCTGACATAAATAAAACTTTGAGTTCGGGATGCAACTGAGTCAGGCGAGTGGCCAGGCTAAAACCATTCATCCCTGGCATAATGACATCTGTCAGCAGCAAATGGATGTAATCAGCGTGGTCTTGTGCGAGCCGCAGCGCCTCGTCACCGTTGGGGGCTTCCAGCAGATGATAACCCCACTTTTGTAGCGCGCCACGGACCAGGGTCCGGACCTGCGTATCATCTTCAACGAGCAGAACCGTCTCGGTTCCGGAAGGGGTTTCTGACCTAAGACTGGCTTGGCTCTTAAACTGCACCGAAGGCAGCTCGATCCGGGGGAAATAGAGCTTAAAGATTGTGCCCCTCTGCTCCTCGCTGTAAACCCAGATATTACCTTTACTCTGCTTGACAATACCGTACACTGTGGCTAACCCCAAACCGGTGCCTTTGCCCACCTCTTTGGTGGTAAAGAATGGTTCAAAAATACGAACTTTAATCTGCTCGGACATGCCACAGCCGGTGTCACTGATAGCCAGCAAGACGTACTCGCCGGGCTGCATCTCCAGGTGTTGATCCGTATAACTTTGATCCAGCACGAGATTGCGGGTTTCAATAGTTAAGTGCCCGCCATTAGGCATTGCATCTCGAGCATTGACCACTAAGTTGACGATAATCTGTTCAATCTGGGAAGGATCCGCTTGAATGGTCCACAAATCTTCAGCCGGTTTGATTTCTAACACGATATCTTCTTGAATCAGGCGCGTCAAAAGTTGACTCGTGTCAGCGATTAATTCATTGAGATCAATGGCTTGAGGCTCGGTGAGCTGCTTCCGGGCAAAGGCCAACAGTTGCCGAACCAGGTCTGCTGTTCGCTCTCCCGCCCGTAAAATTTTGGTCGATAAACCGTGAACCATATCGCCCGGGGGCGTCTCGTCCTGAATCATCTCCGCGCAGCCGTTGATCACCACAAGTAAATTATTGAAATCATGGGCAATACCGGCAGCTAGCTGACCAACTGCGTCCATCTTTTGAGACTGATGAAACTGTTCAGCCAGGCGCTGCCGTTCCTTTTCGAGTCTGTCCCTGACCACGGCGCCGGCGACCTGCTTGGCCACACTTTGAACCAGGTCGACATCCTCGGTTGAAAAGCGCCGAGGCGTGGATGTTTCTAACACCAAACTGCCGATGACCACCGTCTCGCCGGAGATGAGGGGCACAGCCAAGAGGGCGTGACTCCCTCGCCTGGCGATCAGCTCTTTTATCTCAGCCGGTCCGGTGCCATTTTGCAAAGTAAGGGTAAATGGTTGTTTCTGAGGGACGAGATACTGCATCATCGAGTCTCGGTCACTTAGCCGGTCGCTGTCAGATCCAGCCGACCGGGGCTCCCGGACGTATTCGATAACACTGGCGAGTCTGCGGTTCAGGTCATCCAGGATAGCAACCGTGACCCGATGTCCGTCAAAGGCCAGGGATACCTCCTGGCAGACGGCCCTAATCATCTCATCGAGACTCAAGTTACTGGCCGACGTCGCAATCACCTGATTAAGCAGAGTCAGTTCGCGGTTACGGCGGCGAATCTCAGCTTCAGCCCAACGGCGTTCCACAAGATTTTGCCAGGCCTGCCAGGTCCGCTCGGCGATACGCGGCAAATTCACCAGAGAAGACTCCGATTTGACCACGTAATCGAACGCCCCGGCCTTCATCGCTTCAACAGCAACATGCTCATCACCGAAGCTGGTCATAACAATCACCGGATATTGAGGCTCGGCTTGATCAGCCGGTAACAAATCGTGACCCGACCCGTCAGGCAAGTTTAAATCGGCAATAATCAGATCCGGCGTCGATGCAACAATATAATCGTGGGCTGCTTTCAATGAGGAAACGACCGTAAGCTGAACTGACGAAAGGCCTGAGGCAAACGCGCGGCGGATAAGTTGAGCGTGAGCGGCTTCATCCTCGACCAACAGAATGTGTAGGAATTCCTGGTTTCTAACCATGTGACTTCTCCAAATCCCGAGGGCAGCGTGAGTTAACAATTCAAGGGGTAGTCCTGACTTAAGAGTGGAAATTCCAGCCTAGCCAGTAAAATCCAAGGTCATCCATAAGTTTGATGAACTGATCAAATTCAAGGGGTTTGACCAGATAGCTATTCACGTAACGCTCATAAGCACCCATTCGATCACGTTCCACCCTGGACGTGGTCAACATTACCACAGGGATTTGTTTGAGCTTAACATCTTGTTTGATCTCACTTAACACTTCAAGGCCATCAATTCGAGGCAAGTGCAGGTCAAGCAAGATCAAATGAGGCCGGGGGCTGTCTTCAGGATTGGCGTAAAGCCCTCGCTGAAACAAATAGTCCAGGGCCGCTTCACCGTCGGAAACGTGGACGATCCGATTGCTGATGCGATGCTCTTCAAAGCTACGGATCACAAGCCGGGCATGAGCCGGCTCATCTTCAACAAGTAGGATGATGAAGGACTCTCCAACCGGTCGTTTATCCATCTTTATTCTGTGGCTCTTCCCTCTCCGGCAATACAAAACAAAAGCTGCTGCCCTGGCCTTGGCCCGCCGATTCCACCCAAATCCGGCCGTTGTGGACTTCAATGATCCGCTTGACTAAGGCTAAACCAATCCCGGTTCCCTGGCTCGTCTGATCAAGCCGTTCAAAGAGACCGAAGATCTTCTCTTGATAGCGGGGGGCAATGCCAACGCCATTATCTTGGACATAACAGATCGTTTCCCCATCACTTTCTCTCACGCCAATTTCAAGACGTGGTTCGGGCTGCTCGCCCATGAATTTGACCCCGTTCTCGACCAGGTTTTGCAGCACCTCCAGCAACCGGACCCGATCACCGAATACGACCGGCAAATCAGGCGCAATCGTGACTTGAACGTTGCTCGCCATGATCTGCCCGGCGACCAAACCCACCGCTTCCTGGGCCAGTTCGAGAAGCGAGATCTGCTCCGGCGGGTTTGTGAGGCGACCAATCCGCGAAAGTTGGAGTAAGTCATTCAGCAGCCGTTCCATCTTTTCGGCCGCATCACGGATGAACTTAATATCCTCATGGACATTTTCGATATCGCCGGTCCGGGTGTCTTTTTCCAACATCCCCACAAAGCCCTTGATCGAAATCAGTGGACTCTTGAGATCATGGGAAACAGTATAGGTGAAGCGCTCTAGCTCCGCGTTTTTGGCTTCCAACTCAGCGATGAGTTGCTTGTAACTGGCTTCTGCCCGTTTACGCTCAGTCACGTCGATGATGAAGCTAAGCGTCAAATTTCGGTCCTCTGACTTAACCGGACTTAAGCCCACTTCTATCGAAAACTCACTGCCGTCTTTTCGCCGGCCTGTAAGGTCTAACCCATAGCCCATTGGCCGGGTAAAGGGCTCGGCCAAATAGCGATCACGATGTTTAATATGATTGGCATGGAAACGATCAGGGACCAGAATCTCAACCGGCTGTCCTAGCAACTCATCGAAGTGGTAACCAAACATTTTTTCGGTGGCTTTGTTGACAAAGACAATCTCGCCGTTTTGATCAACGGTCACCAACGCCTCGGAGGCTGCTTCGGCAAAAGTTCGAAACTTCTCTTCACTAGACTTCAAGGCATTCTCGGCAATTTTGCGCCGAGTAATATCCCGGATGAGCTTTAAATAACCCAGATGATTTCCTTCAGAGTCCTTAACCGCCGTACCGATAGTCTCGCTGGCAAATATCTGGCCGTTTTTGCGTCGATACTCAATTTCATGAGGTTCGCGACAGAAACCGGCCTCGGGATAAAACCGGGTTTGGCTCTCTTGTTCATACTCCTCCCGGTGGGCATACAGCATCTGCGCCGGCTGATTAACCACATCCGGCAACGTATAACCAAAAATTTGGGTAAAGGCCGGATTTACTTTCTTGATAAAACGCTGGGTATCGGTGAAGATAACTGCATCAGGCAAGGAGTTGAAGATAATTTCGAATTCAGCTTGTTGTTCCTGAAGCGCTTGAGTGATCTGTTTGATATGCGTTATGTCCTGTCCTAAACTAAGGATACCGCTAATTTGTTGCGTATCATTGGTGAGGAGGGTATGGTGCCAGGCGATAATCTTCTCGCGGCCAGATCGAGTGATGACCGGCGTCTCGTTGTACTTGCCTTCAGCCAGGTGCCCGGCCACTAACTGGTCAAAGTTTTCCCGGGCCCGTTGGCGAGAACGGGGCGAGACTACGACCTCAAACCAATTTAGGCCGAGGAAGGGTTCGCTCTCTGACCAGCCCAGGACTTCACACCCTCTCCGGTTAAGGAGGGCAATCTCGCCTCTATGATCCAGGGCCACCACAATTGTCTCAAGTAACTGCAAATAATTTTCGGCGCGATCGCGCTCTTGTCGCAAAACAATTTCTGCCCGCTGGCGCTCGGCCAGTTGTATCTGCAATTCTTGATTACAGGCGGTTAACTCGGCCATACGCTCTTGATCGGCAAGTCTGGCGGCTTGAAGGTCGGCCAATTGCTGTCGCAAAAGCGCAAGTTCTGATAAAGCCTGGGTTGGGTCACCCTCTCTCATGATGTTAACCAAAATTTATTAGCTTGCTCAGTCCAATTTGGTCACTTAGCCAGAAGGCTTCCGTCTCCATTTTATCATTAAATTATTACAAATTAAATTACAAAAATTGAATTTTGAAGAAGAGTAGATCAGGCCGGGGGAGATGAAGGTTCAATCGAACCCCGTGCGCCGGGACAATTCTCCCGCACGCAATTCCCATATCTCTGTCGCGACCTGACGAATGAAGGCCCGGTCGTGGACAGCGGCGAGCACGGTACCCGGAAACTGGCTTAGGGCCTGTTCAAACCGCTCGCGGCTGGGCAGGTCGAGGTGGTTGGTTGGCTCATCCATAACCAGCAGGTTGCAGCCCTGGGCAATGAGCAGAGCCAACATCAGCCGCGTGCGCTCACCGAAGCTCAAATCCCCGTTGCGGATAAAGACCTCATCACCGCTGAAGAGGAAAGCATGCAGGAAGGTCCGAATCTCGGTCTGGCTCAGCCCCTCGGCGACCGCTTGGATGCTCTCAAACGGATTAAGCGCCGGATCCAGGATCTCTTGCTCTTGGGCCAGATAACCTAACTTCACGCCTGCGCCCAACTGAACCCGTCCGCTGGTTGGGGCCAGATCAGCCGTGATCAAGCGCAAAAGCGTCGTCTTGCCCGCCCCATTGGGACCCACCAGCGCCACCCGTTGGCCGTGGGTCAATACGACGGAAACATTTTCAAACAACGGCTGATCACCAAAGACCACTGACACCGCTTCTAGGGCTAGCACCTGCCGCGGTCCACTGCTATCCCCAGCAAAATCCAGCTTTAGCTGCCACTGTCGCCTCGGCTTATCGATCTTTTCCTCGGTCAGCAACCGCTCAAGCCGCTGCTCCAGATGCTTGGCCCGTCCGACGGTCCCGGCGCTGCGGTTGGCAAAGAAGGCTTTGGCAAATTTATCCCGATCGTCGGCTTTCCCGCCTACTCTAAATTTAGCCTGGCCTCGGAGCCGGGCGGCAGCGCTACTCAGCCGGGCGATCTCGACTCGTTGATCCTGGTGAGCCTGCCACTGCTGCTCCCGTTCGTGCTCCAGGGTCTCGAGGTAGAAGCTGTAGTTGCCGGGAAAGTCTCGGAGCGTCTGGGTGCCCGGCTCAAGCACCAGCGAGCGGGTAGTGACCGCATCAAGAAAGACGCGATCGTGCGAAACCACCAAAATGGCCCCCTCGTAGCGGAGCAGCCAGTCTTCCAGCCAGGCTAAAGCCTCGGTGTCCAGATGGTTGGTCGGCTCGTCCAAGAGAAGCAGGCGCGGTTGTTGGATCAGCAAACCGGCCAACCCTAACCGGGTCTTCTCCCCGCCGCTCAACTGCGCCACCGGCAACTCGCGTGGAGTCTCCGCCAGACCCAGCCCGGTTAGGACAGCCTCTAACCGGATGTCAAGCTCGTAGCCGCCGGCCGATTCAAAGCGCTGCTCGGCAGCGGCGTAGCGAGCGGTCAAGTCGGCGAGCCGTTCGGCAGTGCCAGTCTGAGCCATCAATTCGGCGTAGTGCTGCATCTCCAGCCGGGCCTGGCTGTGCTCGGCGGTGAGGCGCTGCAAGACCTCAGCGACGGTCTCCTGGTCGCCAAATTCTAAAGCCTGCGGCAGATAGCCGACTACCAACCCCGGCGGACTCAGATTGATCGAACCCTGATCCGGCGGTTCTAACCCGGTAATCAGGCGCAACAAAGTCGTCTTACCCGCCCCGTTGGGCCCGATTAGACCGACCCGTTCCTCCGGATTGATCAGGAACGAGACCTTGTCCAAGATCGGCTCAGGGCCATATCGTTTTGAAACTTGTGAGAGTCGTAACATCAGCGTCCCCTCCTTGAGTATAACAACTTCATAAATTACGGCGCTGTTGGTTTCGGCAAACTCAACCAACAGGGGTCGTGGTTTCGGCAAGCTCAACCGACAGCAACAAAAAAGCCACGCTTCCAGCCGCGGCTTTCGGTTCAGCAACAAAAAAGCCGCGAGACATCGCTCGCGGCTTGTAAATGACTAGAGTTTTACAGCTAACAACAGTTCAAACCCAACCCACCTCGGCGATGCCAGAGAGACTAAACCAACGTGGGTTGTAGAACATTGGGCTTCTCCTAAGAATTGCTTATAAAGAATTATACCACAAGGCGGGCCGTTTGAAAAAGGCAGATTGAGCTCAAAGCTTGCCAGAAGTCTTGTTTGCCTCTCCCTCATGGGTAGACTATAATATCAACCCGACCGACTCTGTCGTTGTTTTAGTATCTCCGTTCAAGTCACCACTCCGGCGGTTGGCCTAAACGGGGTCCACGCGCCAGTTTGCTCTGGCAGTCTTTATCCCGCGCAAAGGAGGTGAGGCAGTCGTCAACGCTCACATTTCAACTGTAATTCCATTAAGAAATTCTGAAAACTTTAAGATGGATGGAGGAGAAATCTAATGTCAAAACGTTTGTTTGGGCTTGTAGCCCTCTTACTGACCGTAAGTCT
Organism: uncultured Chloroflexota bacterium; assembly: GCA_937864185.1. Taxonomy (GTDB): domain Bacteria; phylum Chloroflexota; class Anaerolineae; order 4572-78; family J111; genus JAGRBY01. The sequence continues at coordinate 2,684 of CALMIS010000237.1, read as the reverse complement.
GTTTTTAGCGGCCTGCGGTGGCGCTCAACCCGCTACCCCGGCCGCCGAGGAAGCCGCTCCGGCTGAAGAAGCGGCCCCCGCTGAAGAAGCGGCCCCCGCCGAAGAAGCCGCTCCGGCTGAAGAAGCGGCCCCCGCCGAAGAAGCCGCTCCCGCCGAGACGGCCGGGCTGCGATTTGGTCAGATCACCGACGTGGGCGGGATTGATGACAGAGGCTTTAACCAGTTGGCCTGGACCGGCATGGAACGCGCCGCCCAAGAACTGGGGGTCGAAGTTCAGTTCCTGGAAAGCCAGCAGCAAACCGACTACGATAAGAATATCAGTGAATTTATTAATCAAGGCTATAACGGCATCATCACCGTCGGTTTCCTGTTAGCCGATGCCACCAAGGCCGCCTCGGAAGCCAACCCCGATTTGCCGTTTGCCATCGTTGACTTTCCTAGCCAGACCGCCGGTGATATGGGGCTGCTATTTGCCGTGGACGAGCCGTCCTTTATGGCCGGCTATCTGGCCGCGGGCATGAGCCAAACCGGCACTGTCTGCACCTACGGTGGGATTAAGATTCCGCCGGTTACTCAGTTTTTGGTTGGCTATGAAGCTGGCGTGAATTACTACAACGAACAGAAGGGCACTGATGTGCAGGTGCTAGGGTGGAAGACAGACCCCTCCGTGGAAGGCGGTGGTGATGGCTCCTTTACCGGCAATTTCAACAGTCTGGACGATGGCCGCAGCTTTGCCGAAAACTTCTTTGACGAAGGCTGCGACATCATCTTCCCGGTGGCCGGTCCGGTTGGATTAGGGTCGGCGGCCGCGGCCCAAGAGCGCGGCTTTATGGTTATCGGCGTAGACGCGGATTTGACCCAAACCAACCCCGATGCGGCTGACGTCTACCTGACCAGCGTGCTGAAAAAGATCGATGTGGCCGTGTTTGAAGCGGTCAGCCGCATGGCCGACGGCAGCTTTGAGGGCGGCACCAACTACGTCAGCACCTTGGAGAATGATGGCGTGGGCCTGGCTCCCTTTTATGGTTATGATGAACAAGTTTCGCAAGAAATGAAAGACGAGTTGGAAGCCATCCGCCAGGGCATCATCGACGGCTCGATCTCGACCGGCTGGCCGGTGGGCGATATGGCCGCCCCGGAAGATGAAGCGGCCGAACCTGAAGCCACCGAAGAGGCGCCGGACGCCGAAGCGACCGAAGAGTCGATGGAGGCCGAAGCCACCGACGAAGCCATGGCCGCCGGGTCTGCCAGCGATAGCGATGTCAGCCTGGTCATGTCTTTTGTCCCCTCCGGTGACACCGAAGATATTATGGCTTCCGGCACCGAGATCGCAGCGATGATTGAAGAACGGACTGGCTACACGGTCGAATCTAACGTGGCCACCAGCTTCGCCGCCGTGATCGAAGCGATGGGCGCGGGCAATGCCGACATCGGCTGGCTCAACACCTTTAGCTACATTCTGGCCCACGAGAAGTACGGCGTGGACGTGGCCCTGGCCACCGACCGCTTTGGCTCAACCACCTACAAAGGCCAAATTATCACCCGCAACGACAGCGGCATCGAAGCCGTAACTGACCTGACCGGCACCACCTTCTGCCGCCCGGACCCGCTGTCGACCTCCGGCTGGATTATTCCCAGCATCACCATGGCCGCGGAAGGGCTAGACCCTGAAACCGACATCGAAATCGTGGATGTGGGCTCGCATAACAACGTGGTGACCGCCGTCTACAACGGTGAGTGTGACGCCGGCGCCACCTTTGTCGATGCCCGCGGCAGCGTGGAAGAAGACCTGCCGGATGTCAAGGACGTGGTCGTCGTCATCACCGAGTCGGCGGACATTCCCAATGACACCGTCAGCTTTGCCCCTGATGTCGATCCGGAAGTTCGGGCCAACGTCGTCGCCGCGCTGCTGGATATTGCCCAAACCGAAGAAGGCCAAGCGGCTCTCGAGCAGCTTTATGAGATCAACGGCCTGGTGGAAGTCGATGACACCTTCTTCGATGAGTTCCGCATCGACCTGGATGCCTCCGGCTACAGCGTAGAGGATTTCCAGGAATAGGTAAACCCGTAGCAGACCGAAAATAGCATCTCTTGGAGTGCGGATTTCAATCCGCACTCCAAGTTTCTACTCTCATGATCGTCCCGATCAGGCAAACGCCCGTATGCTCGAAATCAAAAACCTCAGCAAAATCTACGACGACGGCACCAAGGCCCTTAACAATGTCTCCCTGACTGTGCAAAACGGCGAGTTTGTGGTCGTCATCGGCTTAAGCGGCTCCGGTAAGAGTACGCTGCTACGCTGCATCAACCGCCTGATCGAGCCAACCTCGGGCCAAATCATCTTCAACGGTGTCGACATTACCGCCGCTTCCTCGAGCCAACTCCGCCGCATCCGGCGGGACATTGCCATGATTTTTCAGCAGTTCAACCTGGTTAGGCGAGCCAGTGTCATGCGCAATGTGATGTCCGGCCGCTTGGGGTATATGAATCCGTGGAGCAGCCTGGTGGGTCTCTACACCAAGGAGGATCGAGAGCGGGCCCGGCGAGCGCTGGAGACGGTAGGTATTACCGATAAAGCCAACAACCGGGCCGATGCCCTATCCGGCGGTCAGCAGCAGCGAGTCGGGATTGCCCGGGCTTTGATGCAAGAGCCCAAAATTCTGCTGGCCGACGAGCCGGTCTCG